>JAURHQ010000188.1 GCA_030833185.1 Gammaproteobacteria bacterium
TCTTATTTTTCGCCTCATTGGGCGATAATAGGAAAAATCTTCTAAAACTGGAGATCAGCATGGCACTCGACAAGACCGATCTCGCCATTCTCGGCGTGCTCCAGCAGGACAGCCGGGCCAGCCTGCAGGACATCAGCGCCCAGGTTGCCCTGTCCGCCACCCCGTGTTGGAACCGGATCAAGAAAATGGAAGCCGACGGCGTCATTCAGGGATACACGGTGCGGATAGATCAGGCCGCCGTAGGGTTTACCGAAACCGTGCTGGTGCAGGTGACGCTCGACAACCACAGCGATGAAACCCTGTTCGAGTTCGGCCGGGTGCTGGCCGAGATTCCGGAAGTCATCGAGGCTTTCCTCATTTCCGGCGACTACGACTACCTCATCCGCATCGCGGTCCGCGACACCCGCGACTACGAGCGCCTGCTGCGCGAAAAGCTCTACCGCATTCCCGGCATCCGCCACAGCAAGTCGAGCTTCGTGCTGCGACGCCTGAAGGAAAGCGTACTGCCGCTAAATCTCGCGCCGGTGACGGGTAAGGGCCGCTAGGCCGTCTGGAAAACGCGAACTGCCGGCCGCAATCTGCGCGGCCCCGGCTGTCGCCTGAACCTTCCCTGATTCAACGGCCAGCGCGACCTGCAGCCCCTGCCCGCGGGCTTCGCCTGCAAGCCGCGGCAACCGACGAACGCCCACCGATCTGCCGTCGGCTTGCGAGGTTTACCGCATCTCGCTCAAGTCGCGCCGACGGTGAGCAGCCTATGGTGAAGTCCGACTGCCACGGGGCCTCCCTAACGCGGCCACGCTGCGTCACGCGCTCGCAACGAAGGACCCGCGCTGAGCAGCAGTCGCTGGGCTACCCGCTTGGCGCAGTCCATTCATCGGTAAGCAACGCGGTCTGCGGGGCCGCGCAAGGGACTGGGGGTGTTTCGGGTGAACTTGCTTGCGCGTCGCTTGGCGAAAAGCCCCAACTACTTGCGCCGATTTGGGCTGTGGAACGGCCTACGGCTGCTGTTTCAGATCGAGCGGCGACTGCCCTTGCGTTCCAGTCACATCCGCAGATACGCGCTCGAGAAAGGCTGGCCTGCCGTTTATCTCCGGGACACGGTCGGAGACCATGCCATTTTCTGGCAGTGTCTGGTGACCAACCAGTACGACATTGATCGGTTTCCGCAGACGCAAAGACTCATCGCCAGTTACGACGCCGCGCTGGCGGCCGGGAAGACCCCGCTCATCATCGACTGTGGCGCCAACATCGGGCTGGCCTCCGTGTGGTTCCATCAGCGCTTTCCGAAAGCGCATATCGTCGCTGTTGAACCAGACACCGAAAACTTCGCGCTGCTCGCCCGCAACACGGCGCACTGTGAGGGGCGCATCACCCGACTGCTGGGGGGCGTCTGGCCGGAACCTGGTTGGCTATGCATTGAAAATCCGCAGCAAGGGAGTGCCGACTTTCAGGTCGTCAGCGTCGACCGTGGGACGGCGGGCGCCATCCGGGCCTATGCGATCGCGGAGATTATGGAAATGTCCGGTGCCAGCGACATCCTCATTTGCAAGATCGACATCGAAGGGTCGCAGGCACCGCTGTTCGAAAACCACACCGAATGGGTTGAACACACCCAGCTCATGACGCTCGAACTGGAGGACTGGCTGATGCCCTGGCGCGGGAGCAGCAGGCCGTTTTTCAAATGCGTGGGGCAGTTGCCCTTCGACTACCTGCTGCGCGGGGAAAACATTTTCTGCTTCCGCGACGCGGGCACCCGCTGAGCTCAGGGCAGAACCGCAGGCTTTGCCGCAGCCGAGCACGGGCTCTCCGCCCGACGTCCGGCAGGCGCTGACCGTTCCTCTTGCCCGTCTTGGCCGGCCTCTGCATAATTCGCCGACCGAACGGTCAATAATACAAAGCGCCCCCTATGAGCAGCCTTGCCCCCCAGCAAATCGCCGAGCGCGCTCGCGACGCCATGTGGGCGCAGGATGCTTCCGGCAAGGCGCTGGGCATTGTCATCACCGCCATTGCGCCAGGGCGGGCCACCGCCACCATGCGGGTGCGCCCCGACATGCTGAACGGCTTCGCGATTTGCCACGGCGGCTTCATCACCACGCTGGCCGACACCGCGATGGCCTTTGCCTCGAACAGCTACAACGAGGTGACGGTTGCGTCGGGGCTGGAAATTAACTTCCTCGACTCGGCGAAGCTCGACGAACTGCTCACCGCCGAGGCGGTGGAAGTCTCGCGCGGCGGGCGGCTTGGACTCTACGACGTCAGCGTGCGCAATCCCGCGGGCCTTGAGATTGCGGTGCTGCGCGGTCGCACCTACACCCTGAAAGGCAAGCCGGTCGCGGCGCCATGAGCGAGGCAGCACACCCATGGGCGTAAGCACCGACCGGCGCGGCGCGCGCGACGCCATTGAAGTCGCCAGCACGGATGAGATTCGCGCGCTGCAGCTATCGCGACTCAAGACCACGCTGGCCCATGTCTACGCCAACGTGCCGCACTACCGACAGGCCTTCGACGCTGCCGGTGTGCATCCGGATGATTTGCACACGCTGTCAGATTTAGCGCGTTTTCCGCTCACCGCCAAAGGCGACCTGCGCGCCAACTATCCGTTCGGCCTGTTTGCCGTGCCGCGCGAGCAGGTGGTGCGCATTCACGCCTCGTCCGGCACCACCGGCAAACCGACGGTCGTCGGCTACACCGCGCGCGACATCGACACCTGGTCCGAGCTCATGGCGCGCTCCATTCACGCCGCCGGCGGCCGCGCGGGCGACATCGCGCATGTGGCCTACGGCTACGGCTTGTTTACCGGCGGCCTCGGCGCGCACTACGGCGCGGAGCGCCTCGGCTGTTCGGTGGTTCCGATGTCCGGCGGCCAGACCGAAAAACAAATTCAGCTCATCACCGACTTCAAGCCCGACCTTATCCTCGTCACGCCGTCGTACATGCTGACGCTGATCGACGCGCTGGAAGCCGCCGGCATCGACCCGCGTAGCACCTCGCTCAAGCTCGGCATTTTCGGCGCCGAGCCGTGGACCGAAGCCATGCGCGCCGAGATGGAAGCGCGCACCGGCATGGATGCGGTGGATATTTTTGGCCTGTCGGAAGTGATGGGCCCGGGCGTTGCCTGCGAATGCGTGGAGAGCAAGGACGGGCCGGTGATCTGGGAAGACCACTTCTATCCCGAGATCATCCACCCCGAGACCGGTGAGGTGCTGCCCGATGGCGAACTGGGCGAACTGGTGATCACGACCTTGACCAAGGAAGCGCTGCCGGTCATCCGCTACCGCACGCGCGACCTGACGCGCCTGCTGCCGCCCAGCGCGCGGAACATGCGGCGCATCGGCAAAATCACCGGCCGCTCGGACGACATGCTGATCATCCGCGGCGTGAACGTCTTCCCGACGCAAATCGAGGAACTCGTTTGCGCGATAGAAGGCCTTGCCCCGCATTACCTGATCCACGTCGACAAAGACGGGCATCTGGACAGCGTCAGAATTGAAGTGGAACTGCGCGACGCCAGTGCGGCGCCGCGCCGCGAGGCGCTGGCCAAAGAGCTCGCGCACAAGGCGAAAGGCCTGATTGGCATTTCAGCGCGTATCGACGTGCTGGACCCGGCCAGCATCGAGCGCGTCAGCGTCGGCAAGGCGCGCCGCGTTTTCGACAATCGACCCAAATCCTGAGCAGGCGTCTGCGCGACGCAGAGGAGTAGCGATGTACACCCAGGCGATGGACCTACCCAATCCCGACGGCAGCCCCACGCTGGCCTCGGTCGACAGCGAAGCGCGGGAAGCCGCTTTCAACGACCGCGCCGGTCGCGGTGAAATTGTGGAAGCGCGCGACTGGATGCCCGAGGCCTATCGCAAGACGCTGGTGCGCCAGATCAGCCAGCACGCGCATTCGGAAATCGTCGGCATGCTGCCCGAAGGCAACTGGGTGACCCGCGCGCCCAGCCTGAAACGCAAAACCATTTTGCTCGCGAAGATTCAGGACGAAGGCGGCCACGGGCTATATCTCTACGCGGCGGCGGAAACGCTTGGCGTCTCGCGCGATGAACTGCTGAACGCCCTGCATACCGGCAAGGCGAAGTATTCGTCCATCTTCAACTACCCCACGCTGACCTGGGCGGATATTGGTGTCATCGGCTGGCTGGTCGATGGCGCGGCGATCATGAATCAGGTGCCCTTGTGCCGTTGCTCCTACGGGCCTTACGCACGCGCGATGGTGCGGATCTGCAAGGAAGAATCTTTCCATCAGCGGCAGGGTTTCGATCTGCTGCTGACCATGGCCAAGGGCACCGACGCGCAGCGCGCGATGGTGCAGGACGCGGTGAACCGCTGGTGGTGGCCGGTGCTGATGATGTTTGGTCCGCACGACAAGGACTCGCAAAACTCCGAGCTCTCGATGAAGTGGGGCATCAAGCGGATCACCAACGACGAACTCCGCCAGCAGTTTGTGGACGCCACGATCCCGCAGGGCGAACTGCTGGGGGTGACGTTTCCCGATCCCGAACTGCGCTGGAACGAGGCCCGCGGTCACTACGACTTTGGTCCCATCGACTGGACCGAGTTCTGGAACGTGGTGAACGGTCACGGTCCCCTGAACCGCGAGCGCCTCGCCGCGCGCGTGGCGGCCTGGGACGAGGGCGCCTGGGTGCGCGAAGCCGCGCTGGCCCACGCCGCCAAACAGGCTGCGCGCGAACGCGCCGCCGCTTAAGGAGCATGCCAATGAGCGATCGCAAGGAATGGCCGCTGTGGGAAGTGTTTCTGCGCAGCAAGGCGGGTCTGGATCACAAACACTGCGGCAGTCTGCACGCCGCCGACGGCGCGATGGCGCTGCAAATGGCGCGCGACGTTTACACCCGCCGGCAGGAAGGCGTGTCAATCTGGGTGGTGCGCGCGGATCAGATCGTGGCCTCGGCGCCCGATGACAAGGCGGCGCTGTTCGATCCCATGGCCGACAAGATTTACCGCCATCCGACGTTCTACGAACTGCCGGATGAAGTGAACCACATGTAGCCGCCGGCATGAACGCTGCGACCAATCCCCATGTGAACTACATCCTGCGCCTGGCCGACGGCTCGCTGGTGCTGGCCCAGCGCTTGAGCGAACTGTGCGGCAAAGGTCCGGCGCTGGAGCCGGACATCGCGCTGACCAATATTGCGTTGGACCTGCTGGGTCAGGCGCGGCTGTTGCTGTCTCACGCCGGCACGCTGGAAGGGCAGGGGCGCGACGAAGATGCGCTCGCCTACTGGCGCGACGCGAAAGACTTTCTGAACCCCACGCTGTGCGAACTGCCGAACGGCGACTTCGCGCAAACCTGCCTGCGGGCCTATTGCTACGTGAGCTGGCAAGCAGTGCTGTGGGCACAACTACCGCAGTCCAGCGATGCCGCGCTGGCGGCGATTGCGGCGAAGAGCTGCAAGGAAACCCGCTACCACTGCGAGCACTTGGGCGACTGGGTGCTGCGTCTGGGTGACGGTACGGCGGAATCGCACGCTCGCATGCAGCGGGCGCTGGATTATCTCTATCCCTACACCAACGAACTGTTCGACAGCGACGCCACCGACGAAGCCGCCGCCGCTGCCGGGCTTGGCCCTTTGCCGAGCACGCTGGCCGCCGACTGGCAGGCGCAGGTGCTGCCGTTGCTGACTGAAGCCACGCTGAGCGTGCCCGCGACGGTGCCTTTCCACTCGACCGGCCGACGCGGCGTCCACAGCGAAGCGCTGGGACATTTGTTGGGCGAGATGCAGGTGGTGGCTCGCGCGCATCCGGGAGCCCACTGGTGAGCTTCAGCGCCGAGGCCGCGTGGCGGGTGCTCGGCGGCGTGCCGGATCCGGAGATTCCGGCGATCTCGATTCTTGACCTTGGCATCGTGCGGGTCGTGAGCTGCGAGGACGATCGGGTGGCCGTCACCGTTACGCCGACCTATGGCGGATGCCCGGCGACGGAGGTCATTCGCGAAGACATCTGTAAAGCCTTGCAGGCCGCCGGCGCGCGGGAAGTGGCGGTGACCGTGCAGCTCACGCCGGCCTGGACCACCGACTGGCTGAGCGAGGACACCAAGGCCCGCCTCAAGGCCTACGGCATCGCGCCGCCCGCCGTCCGCGCGGGGCAGGCGCAGCCGCTGCGCTTTCGCCCGCGCATTCGCTGTCCGCGCTGCGAGAGTGCCCACACCGAGCAGCTGGCCGCCTTTGGGGCGACCGCCTGCAAGGCGCTCTTTCGCTGTCTGGATTGCCTCGAACCCTTCGAATACTTCAAACCGATTTAAGCCCATGGCCCTACATTTTCACGCGCTGACCGTTGCCGAGATCACGCCCGAAGCCGACGACGCGGTGTCGCTTAAGCTCGAGGTGCCGCCGGCGCTCGCGACGGCGGCCGCGGGGCGCCGCACGCGCAAGTCCGAGGGCCTCAACAACACGGTCGGCCACTTTGCCCTGGTCAACGCCCAGCTGTCGCAGCTGCGCGCGGCGTGGGGCATTGCGCGCGCGCTGGGGCGCGTGCTGGTCATGCCGCGCTTCACCTGCGGCATGGACCGCGTGTGGTTCCCGCACGACGGCGTGTTTCCTGGGTCGGACCCGCTTTTCACGGTGCCCTTCGAGCCCT
>JAURHQ010000189.1 GCA_030833185.1 Gammaproteobacteria bacterium
AAGCCTGATTTTTCCGTTGTTTCCGGTTGCGAGCGGCGCTATGGTAGGCGCCTGACTGTCACCGGAGAACTTCCATGACCAAGCCCCAACCCGCTTCCCTGTTCTCGACCCAGGACTTCTCGACCCGCGCCTTCATTTCCTGGCGCGGTCTCGTGCTGGGTCTGGTAGGCGTCTTCAGTCTGATGCTCGCCTATCGCTTCTATCAGCAGGTGTTCGGCTGGAGTGCCGGGCTTGATGCCACCGCGCCGGCCTTCGACACCTACTGGATGAATCTGCTCAAAGCCGAACTTGTGATCCTCACCGCCAGTTGGGCCGGACTCTGGTCGTGGCTGTGGGTAACGCGCGATCGCAACATGGTGGCGCTGGCGCCGCGCGAAGAAATTCGCCGCTACGTCAATCTGATCTTCTTCATTTTCGTCTATGCCTTCGCGGTGTATTTCACCGGCAGCTTCTTTGCCGAGCAGGATGCGTCCTGGCACCAGACGGTGGTGCGCGACACCTCCTTCACGCCCAGCCACATCGTGTTGTTCTACGGCACGATGCCGTTGTTTGTGCTGTTCGGTGTGGGCTCCTTGCTGTACGCCATGACGCGCCTGCCGAAGTTTGCGGAACGCCTCTCCCTGCCGTTCATGCTGGCCGTGGGCGGTCCGTTCCTCATCCTGCCCAATCTGGGCTACAACGAATGGGGCCACGCGTTCTGGCTGATGGAGGAGTATTTCTCTGCGCCCTTGCACTGGGGCTTTGTGGTCTTGGGCTGGTCGGTGCTCGCGCTGGGTGGTTTGCTGGTGCAGATCATGCAGCACGTGCTGGACGCCATTCGCCGGGCCGAAATCGAAGCCACCGCGCAGCACATCTCCGCCGCCTAGCGTACGTGCCGTCGGGCTGGGGAGCGCGACGGCAAGTCCAACAATAAAAAAGACGCTGCACGCAGCGTTCGGGGAGCACGAGCATGAGTACGCCGATCAAACCACCGGCCGAGGGAGATTTCGTCGATATCTACGGCGTGCGCTGGAGCCGCTGGGCCGCCCAGCTCTCGGCGCGCCTTGATGTCATCATCAGCATCATCATTGCGCTGGCGGTCACCGCGGCGTTTCACCTGCATTTCCAGCTGCTCGCGGGCGACTGGGATTTCTGGGTGGACTGGAAAGACCGCCAGTACTGGGTGACGCTGACGCCGATCGTGGCTATTACGTTTCCCGCGGCCTTGCAGTACGTGCTGTGGGAGAAATTCCGAATCCCGCTGGGCGCCACCCTGTCGATCACCTGCCTGATGGTCGGGGCGTGGATCGCGCGCATCTTCGGCTTTCATCTCTGGTCCTATTTTCCGTTCAGCCTGATTTGGCCGGTGCTGATGATTCCGGGCGCACTGGTGCTGGACTGCGTACTGGTGTTGACCGGCAACTTCTTTTTCACGGCCGTGATTGGCGGCATGGGTTTCGCCGTGCTGTTCTACCCGTCGAACTGGCCGATGCTGGCGGCCTATCGCCTGCCGGTCGAAATCATGGGCACGCTGGTGTCGGTCGGGGACTACATCGGCTACACCTTCACGCGCACCGCCACGCCGGAATACCTGCGTTTCATCGAGCGCGGCACGCTACGCACTTTCGGCGGGCACTCGGCCTGGGTGGCCTCCGCCTTCTCCGGTTTTGTGTGTGTGTTGACCTATCTGCTGTGGTGGCACATCGGCATGCTGCTGTCCAAGGTGACGACCCTGCCTAATCGCTGGCGGAGCATGTTTGGCATGGCGCCGGACCAGACCGCCGCCACGGCGCCGGTGGAGAGCCACGATGCGCGCTGAATGGGCAAAACAGCTGAGTCGAGCCTTCCTGCTACTGCTGGGCGTGGTTGTGGTCTTGCCCGCGTTGGCCCACGGCGAGCGCAATCAGGAGCCCTTCCTGCGCATGCGCACCGCGCATTTCTACGACGTGAAGTGGAGCGCCGACAAAATTGCCGTCAACGACGAAGTGGTCATCACCGGTCGCTTCCGGCTGTTTGAAGACTGGCCCATGAACCTGCCGCAGCCCGACCGCGTGTTCGTCGGCAACGGCACCCCGGGGCCGGTGCTGGCGCGTACCGAAAGCTACATCAACGGGCACGCCGCCATTCAGTCCGGCAAGCTCATGCTGGACCGGGACTACGAGTTCAAGACCGTGCTGAAGGGCCGCATTCCCGGCCGGCATCACGTGCATCCGATGGTGAACGTGGAAGGCGCAGGGCCGTTGCTCGGGCCTGGCAGCTGGGTTGAGATCGGCGGCGACCACCGGGATTTCAAATTGCCGCTGACCACACTCGACGGCACGAAGATCGAAGACCTTGAAACCTGGGGCGTGGCCAATGTCGTGCGCTGGGAAGGCTTCTGGCTGCTGACCGCGCTGGTGTTTGCCGGCTGGTGGCTGCGTCGTCCGCTGCTGATGACGCGCTATCGCGCGCTGCACGAAGGGCACGAAGCGGCGCTGGTCACGCGCGGCGATCGCCTGTGGGCGGCCGCCTTCCTGACCGGTACCGTGTTAACGGTGTTCGCCGGCGCGCATTGGGCGGAGAACCGCTATCCCCGCACCATCCCGCTGCAGGCCGGACAGTTCCGGATCGACCCGCTGCCCAAGGACGAGCACGAAATCAACATTCAGGTGAAGCGCGCGACCTACGACGTGCCGGGCCGCTCCATGAAAATGACCTTGGTCATCCACAACCCGCTGCCGCATCCCGTGCAAATGGGCGAGTTCATGACCGCCGGCCTGCGTTTTGTGAATCACGAGCTGCCGGCCGCCATGGCGCAGGTCGATGCCCGCTATCCCGCCGAGCTGCTGCCGCGGACGGGATTGACGCTCCACGACAAAGCGCCGATCGCACCGGGTGAAACCCGTACCGTCGACATTGAAGCAACGGACGCCGTGTGGGAAACCGAGCGCCTGACCAGCCTGCTGACCGACCCGGACAACCGCGTGGGCGGTTTGCTGTTTTTCTTCGACGATGCCGGCCAGCGGCATATCGCGAACCTCTCGGGCGCCATCGTGCCCGTGTTCATTGGCAGCTAGCGACATGCTGATGCGGACGCTCTGCGGGCTGTGGCTGGCGCTGGCGCTGGTGCACCCGCGGCCAGTGCTGGCGCACGGGGGGCTCAGCATGGACAAGGACATGTGCAAGCTCACGCTTGGCCCTTACGCCATGCACTTCACCGGCTATCAGCCGGAAGTCACCGGGGCGAACGAGTTCTGTGAAGACATTCCGCGCGTCGGCCACACGGTCATCGCGCTCGATGCGCTGGATGAAGCCCTGCGCGATGTGCCGATTGATGTGCGCATCGTGCGCGATACCGGCGACGAATCGAATCTCGAGGCGATCACCGTGCTGCATGTGCCGCCCAAGGTGTACGCCAGCGGCACCGTGACTTTCGATCACCGCTTTGAGGCGCCGGGCAAATTTGTGGGACTGGTCAGCGCGGGCACCGCCCCCGGCCAGCACATCTCGCGCTTCCCGTTCAGCGTGGCGGCCGGGCGCAGCCATTTCGAGCCCTGGCTATGGGCGGCGGCGATCATCGCCGGCGGCGTGGCGCTGTATCTCTTTTCGGAGCGACGCCGTGGGCAGACGGTCTAGCGCGCTGCTGCTGGGCGTGCTGCTGGCCGGGCTTGCCGGCCCCGGCGCGGCACACGACGACGCCTGGATGGATCGCCAGATCACGCCGCACGGCGGCGTGCTGCGGATGGCCGGCGCGCTGCATCTGGAACTGGTGCGCGCGCCGTCGCCAATGGTCTACGTCACGAACCACGCGGGGCAGCCGCAAGCCACCACCGGCGCCGAAGGCACGCTGGCGGTGGAGCGGGCCGACGGACGGCAGGAAGTGGCGCTGCAAGTCGCGGGCGACAATGCGCTGAAGCCGGTCGCGCCGATTACGCTGACGCCTACCGACACCGTGGTGCTGTTCGTAAAACTGGCGGGTGCGCAGGCTGAAACCGCGCGCTTCGGGCCCGCTAAATCAACGCCCGCGCCGGCACCCTCAGTGGACCACAGCGCGCACCATTAGGCCGGCCGATCAATGCACGTGGGCGTCGGCGGGCGGTAGGATTTGCGGTTCGTCGGCGAGGCGCGCGATTTCGCCGAGCCATTCCGCAGCCGCAACGTCCTCCCCGCCATCTTCCGCCGGCATCCAGCGTGCGCGGAGATAGCCAAAGCGGTCGATCAGCAATTCCAGATGGTCGGGCGGGGTGCCGTTGCCGAATAAATCCGGATTACCCAGCGTGCGCCGGAACAGCCCGTAGGCGCCCGCGATAGCCGCCGCGTTATCGATGACTTCAAACGGCAAGCCGGTGCCGGACTGCCCGTCCAGCGGGATCGCCAGCACCGCCGGCGGGGCGGCGCCCCAGTCGGCACGCGACAGCGCCGCGAGCCGGGCGGCGCTGGCCGGCAAGCGATAAAACACCAGCAGGACGCTGCGGCTGCCGCGCCAATCGGTCAGCCAGCCGGCCTGCCCGTCGCGGGTGCGCCAGCTGAAATCAGGGGCGACCAGACGGGCCTGCGGCTGTCCCGGCATCACGCGGGGCTGCAGGATGCGCGCCTCGTAGCCGCGATTCAGCGCGTGCAGAAAGTTGATCACGTCCCAGCGCGCATCCTCATCCAGCGTCTGCGCGAAGGCCGGCATGCCGCTTTCCGGGATCCCGGCCAGCAGCCAGTGATAGAAATCGCCGGCGGTATGGCGGGCGGTATGCGGCTCGGTCAGCAGGTCCACCGGGCGGCGGGGCAGCCCGGCGGCCAGCGGGCCGTCGCCTCTGCCCTGTGCGCCGTGACAGGCGACGCAATGCGCGGCGTAATGCGCCGCGCCGTTGGCGATCGACAGCGCATCAAAGGCGATGCTCGGGCGGCGATAGGTGTCGGGACTCGCGGGCACCGCCAGCGCATACAGCATCACCGCGGTGCCGAGCGCCCCCAGCGCGCCGCCGGTGCGAGTCAGCGCAAGCCCGCCCCGCCGCGCCAGCGCGGCGATGCCCAGAATCAGTAGCGCCCCGCCTGTGGTCAGCGTGCCCAGCGTGCCGGGTTCTGGCAGCGTGCCATCCAGCGTAAAGCGGAACGGCCATGGCCATTGGCTAATCTCGATATGACCGCCGGGCGGGCTGAGACCGAGACCTGCCGCGGCCCCGAGCAGCGCCAGCGCCAGCCCAAACTCAAGCCGCAACTGGCGCAGCAAGGGCGTGGCATCCGCGCTGTCCGGCGCGCGGCGCAAGCGGGGCAGGGCGGACCAGCGCAGGCGCGCCGCGATGCCCAGCACGCCGGCCACCAGCAACAGTTTGAACAGCAGCCACGCGCCCCACACGGAAGCCACCAGACCGGCGAACTGCGGGGCGAGGAGGCCATAGGCCAGCGTCAGGCCACTGGCGAGCGTCAAAATCATCAGCGGCAGGGCAAGCCCCGAGAAGCGCTGCAGGCGCCCGGGCAGCGTGTGGCGCGCCTCGACCGGCAGCGCGCACAGCAGGAACAGGCCACCCAGCCAGAGGCTCGCGGTGGCAAGATGCAGGGCGTGTACCGCCAGCCACGGCCCGCCCAAGGAGGCCGCATGTCCGCTGAACACGGCACCGCACAGGCTGAGCAGCGCTAGCAGGCTGCCGGCCAGCAGCAGGCTGCGCCCCGGCGGCAGGCGCGCCGCCAGCTGCAGCAATCCGCCACCCGCCAGCAGCGCAAGCAGGCGCCAGCCCAAGGCGCGTCCGGCATGGGTGTCTTCTGCATAGGCCAGCCATGCAGCGACCTGCCATAAGTCGGCGCTGCGGCCGGTGGCGGCAGCGGTCTGGGTGGCCAGCAGCAGCCCCAGCGCCAGCGTGCCGGCGACCGTCAGCAGCCCCCCGCATCGCCGGAGGGAGGCCTCCGTAGGGCCCAGCACCGCCCAGACCCCAAGCCCGGGCAGCAGCAGGCCACAACCCAGACCAAGCCAGCGCGCCAGCCCGCCCAGCAGATCGATCATCGCGCGGCCGGGGCGTCCTGCACGCTGAAGCGATAGTCGGCTTCTATGACGTGGCCATCGGCCGAGAGCACGCGGTAGTGCACGTCATAGCGCCCCGGAGGCAGCGGCGGCAGCGCTAATTCCAGGGTGCGTTCCTCCGGCGCCGATAGCGGGCCGAGGCCGCTGACCGCGCCGGACGGGCCGCGCAGTTCAACGCTGGAATACTTCGCTTCCACGGCCTCGTTGAAGCTCAGTCGCAGGCGCGTCGGCGCCGCATTTAGCGTGCTGCGGGCGGCCGGTTCGGCGCGGCTCAGGCGCGCATGGGCAAAGCACTCGGATGTCGCCAGGCTGCAAAAGAATGCGATCAACAGGGCAATTTTTGGCATCAGCAAGGCCTCCGGCAATCAAGTCATGGAGCGCGCGGCGGCGCCGCAGCCAGAAAGTCGAGCAGGGCCTCGGGCGCCGCCGGCCAATGCCGATGGTCCCCCGGCCCTTCGCAGTACTCGACCGGCGCTGTGGCGGGGCAGTGGCCGTAATGCAGGCAGCCTGCCGCATCCGGTGGGCCGGGCGGACCACAGCCGTTGCACTGGGCCCACCAGTCGGCCGCTTCCCGGCCATAGCCCGGAAAATGCGTGTCACCCGCATTATGCAGGACCCGC
>JAURHQ010000018.1 GCA_030833185.1 Gammaproteobacteria bacterium
ACCGACTTCTCGTCGTCTCGCAAGCCCGTTGATCAGGGTTCAGTCGGCGAGCTTGAACCCGCGTGCAAACAGCACCGCGCCCACGCTGCCCAGCACCAGCCAGAATGCGGCACTGACCGCGAGCGCCGTCCACTCAAACTGCGTCGCAAGCGCAACGGGAGCCAGCGCCGCCGCCAGCGGTGCCAGTGGCGCGCCGGCGAGCTGTGGCACCAGCAGCAGCACGACGCCGGGCAATTTTCGCCACAGCCCGGGCAGCCAGCACAAGACCGCCAACCCCAGCGCCGTGCAGACCACCGTTCCCAGCCACCACCACTGACGGGCGCCCAGCGCGGCCGCCGCAGTGCCCGGCAGTTCCGGCGGCAAGCCCAGTGCCGGCGCCAAATTAACGCTCAAAAACCCGCAGACGCCCCACAGCGCGCCCGCCGCGAACCCTTTCGGCGCCCCGCGCCACAGCCACAGCGCACCGAGCAGCAGGGCAAAGCCGATGCCGGTCAGCAGATCAACCAGCAGCGTTGAACCGAGGCGCGCGAAGCTGAGCGCGGGCAGCGAACCGGCCGGGTTTTCATAGCGCTCGGCGGAGAGGATTAAGGGAACGGTAAAGACCAGATGCAACGCGGCCAGCAGCAAGCCGGCGCCGGCGCCAGTGCACAGCGCCCAGCGCAGCAGGCGGTCAAACAGAAGCGGCGGTCCTAGTGGCAGGGAAAGGCAAATGCGTGACGCGTGTCGTGCGCGGCGTTGTGCACGGCCCCGACCGGCGAGAAGCCGACAGCCCACACAATCAGCAAGCCGAGCGCGGCGGCGGCCAGCGCGACACGGGTCGCTTCGCGCCGGGTGGATTGGACTGTAGAGGCAGCAACTGTAGCCATGGGGCGCTCCCGAAAGTGAGTGGGCGATAGTCAGCCGAGCATAACCAGTTTGCGTGCCGAGGCAAACGCTGCGCGCGGCGGTGTTGGCCTTGGCAGGACTATCGCGGCGCGCCTCCCGCTGCCTTGTCTTGCTTATGGCAGCTGCCGCTCGCGCTGACTATGCTCGCAGGCCCGCCAATCACCATCCCCAAGGGAGACAGAAGCCCATGCTGCGCCGAGTGCTCCCGATCGCGCGCAGGCTCACCGCGCAGCCGTGGTGGCAGGTGCTGAAAGTGCTCGCCATCGCGGGCGGTCTCGGCCTCTTGCTGCACTACCTGCTGGACGAGCGCCCGCTGGCGCTTTGGCAGCCCGCGCTGCTGTGGGGCCTCGCGCTATGTGAACTGTCGATGCTGGCCTATGCGCTGCGCTTTCGCGCGGTGATGCAGGTCGCCGGCATTGCGCTCCCGCGGATGGCGGCTTTGCGGATCTGCCTGCTGGCGGTGTTCTGGCATTTCTTTGTGCCGCTGTCGGTGGGCAGCGAACTGACGCGCTATGCGCGCCTGCGGTCCCACGCCCCGGCCCGTCGACCCGGCGAAATTGCCGCCGCGCTAGTGCTCGATCATGCGCTGGGCGTGGTCGCCTTGCTGGCGCTGGCCGGCGCCCTGCTGCTCGCGCTGCGGCCGTTCGGCGAGGTCTCGCGCTGGCTGCCGCTGGCGGTGTGGGCGGGTATGGCCAGCGCGCTGGTGTTGCTCGGCGTCTACCGCCAACGGCTGCCGGCCCCGGTTGCACAGACGCTGGCGCAGCTGGCAGCCCATCCGGGCGCGGTGGCCCGCGCGCTCGGTTGGTCCGTGGTGATGCATCTCCTGCTCGCGGGCGCGGTGTGGACCGGCTCACGCGGCTGGCAAATCGCGCTCGACTATCCGCATACGGCACTCGTGCAGGCCAGCGCCGGCCTGTTCCAGATGCTGCCGGTCAATCTGGGCGGCGTGGGCGGTGGGGAGGTCGCCGGGCTCGGGCTTTATCTGGCGCTCGGCCTGACGCGCGCGGACGCCCTGCTGCTGGTCTCACTGCTGTACTGCTATCGGGTGGTGACCGCGCTGCTCGGCGGCGCCTGGGAGTTGCTCAGCCTCCGTCGCGGCGCTCAGTCTTCGTCCTGAAAGATGTGATGCACGCGCGGCAGATCGGCCTCCATCCGCCGCGGCACCTTGCGCATCAGCCAGTTCAGCCAGCCATAGCGACTGCGGCTGAAACAGGACAGCGGCGCGAGCTCAGCGCCCATCAGCGACTTCGCCGCATACGAGCCCAGCCCCAGGTTTAACCATTTCAAGCCGCGCGCGAGGCCAAGCCTGACCGCGCTGTCCAGCAGCTGGAACCAGATGTCGTCCGGCGGACCATCGCCGCGGCCGGAATAGGTGGCGATGAGGTGACTGCGGTCAAACAGCACCATGCCCTGCCCGACCATTTCCGTGCCGCGCGTTGCCACCAGCAGCGCACTCTGCGCACCGAGGCAGGCGTCGAGCTCGCGGAAATACGCCGGCCCCAGCACTTCGCGTTTGATGCCCTTGCTCCGCGCGTAGGCCGCAGCGACCTGCGCGGCACAGGCCTCGGCCAGATGCCCGAAGCTCCCCAGCAGATCGACCGTCTGGTCCTGCGCGGCCGCCCGCCGCAGACGCCGGCCCAGATCCTTGCGATAGCGCGAGCGCATCGCCGCCAGATAGTCCGCGTAGGACGCCCAGCGCAGCGGAATCCGCGCCAGCGGCTGGTTGGCGACATGTTGATAGCCGCGCGACGTCAGCGCCGCGAAGTCGGGCAACTCGTCGTCCATGAAGTCGCGGATCACGATCAGCGGGCTGTCGGAGGCGCGGGCGATCTTGGCAATCGCCGCCTCCAGCAGCATCAGCAAGGGCCCGCGCGGCAGGCCCGGACGCAGCGAAAAGCCGTGACCAATGACGTGCGGCGACGCGCACTCTGTAATCCTGACCTGCAGAAAGCGCGGCCATAGCTGCCGCAGGCCCCGCGCCAGCGGCTTCAGCAGTCCGGGTAAAATCTGCGCGAGATCGGTGGTGATGGTGTACACGCAGCAGTGGGCCAGCCACTGCCCGTGGCGGTCGAAGACCACGGGATAAAAGTAACGACAGTCGTTGATGCCGGCGCCGGCAATGGCGCGGAGGTAGTCGTAAGAGCGGATGACGGCGTCCGAACCGGCCAGCTCATCCCAGGCCGTCCGGTCGCAGTGCTCAAGGGACTGAAAAATCTCGACCCGCCGCCCGTCCGGCGCCTCGATTGGCGCCAGACCGGCGAGCGGCGGCCGCGTAGCGCCGCCGGAGGTCATGGTCAGCTAAACCGCGCGAGCGACCGGGGGCTTAGTTCGCAGCAACCGCCGTCTGGCCGTCCCACCAGCGTTGAACCGCGTCCTTCACTTCCTGGGCATGGAACCGGGCGGTCTTCTGCGTGGGCTGGAGCGCTTCGTTGTAGAAGAACGCCGGCAGTTCGTCGTCTTCCACCGTGAAGCCCGCTGCAAGATTGAAGGCGTCTTCTTCCTTCAGCGTGGCGCGGCCCAAATCCTGGAAGAAGCTCATGGGCAGGCTGGTGCCCAGCGCGTCGTTGATCGCGGTGGTGACGAAGTCGGTGTTGATGTTGGTCACCGAGCGACCGAACACGCATAGCCCCAGCGAATCTTGCGCGGCACAGAGAATCTGCGTTTCGAGGCTGACTTTCACCAGTTCGTCGATGCCCTTGCCGGTGCAATCGTATTTGGGCGCGTTGCCGGTGGTGTGGTCCGCGCCCTGCGCGGTGACCATCATGGAAATGCCGGTGACTTCAATCACGCGCGGGTCGTAGGCGCTGATCGCCTGCTTCTTGATGACCGGCGTGCGTTGCACGCCGTAATGCTCGCCGACGCGCGCCGTACCGCCCGCCCACAGCTTGCCGCGTTCGCTGCCGGCGCGGATTTCTGCCATTACCGAGGTCAGGAAGGGCACATCGCCAAACGGCGCAAGGCCGGCATCCAGCAGCACGCCCATCATGGCGCCGGTTTCGATGGTATCGATGCCCAGATCGTTCGCATGCCAGTTGAGACGCGCCAGATCGTCCGGGTCGGTCAGGCCGCAGTTGGTGCCCATCAGGCCGAGGGTCTCGTACTCCACCGGGGAGACGATTTCGTTTCCGTCCTTGTCGGCGTAGACGTTGCTGCATTCGATCATGCAGCCGGGCATGCAGGCGTGGGTGGTGTTGCCACCGCGTTCCAGATTTTGCCGGCGGATGAAGTCGCCACCCATTTTCATCACTGTGGTCTGCGGGTCGACCTGCCGACCGGCGGTGAAGTTGTTCACCGGCAGGCCACCGATGAGGTTGGTGTAGTCGGCCATCGCGGCGGTGCCGTAGTCCTGGAACATCTTGATGGCTTCGTCGGCCTTCAGCAGCGCGCCGTACTGCTTCACGCCCTGCAGCACTTTCTTGCGGTCGTGGAAGGTGGGCATTTTGTCCAGATCGAGCACGATGGCCTTGATCTTCTTCACGCCCATCACCGCGCCCACGCCGCCGCGCGCCGCGAGCCGCGAGGGCCGGCTGTCGGTATCGCTGAAGGAAATGCCGGCCAACAGGCCGTGGTATTCGCCCACCGGGCCGCAGATCGCGAGGCTCACCTTCTTGCCGTACTTTTCGTGCAGCAGGCGGGCGGTCTCGAAGGTGCCCTGACCGAGGTATTCGGTGCCAGATTCAAACGTAATCGCACCGTCCTTGGTGATGCGGATGACGGTCCACTCCTCGGCCGCGCCGTAGAGCGTGAAGCCGGAGATGTAGAGCTGGCCCATGGCGAGGCCGAAGGAGCCGCCGGCGTTGGCCTCTTTCACCCCGCCGGTCAGCGGGCTTTTGCAGCCCACGCTGGTGCGGTTGGCGTTGGACCAGTTGGAGCCGGCGAAAGGGCCGGCGGAGAAAATCAGCGGATTGGCCGGCGACAGCGGGTCGACGGTCGCCGTCCCCAAATCGTTCAGGGTTTTGGCGATGAAGTAGCGCCCGGCGTGGGCCACCTGTTCAGGCGTGAACTGCTCTTCGCGAACCGTCAGGGTGGGCAGGTCAAAGTGGAGGTACTTGCGCATATCGGGCTCCGCCAGCGGCATTTTTTACAGGGTAGAGGGGCCGTACGCCCCCGCATGGGACCGGCAGTATAAGGCCGGGAACCGGCGCTTGTAGCCGATCGCAACGAGGTTTTTTACGAACGCAGGCGAAGATCTGGACCACGGCAGACTCACGGCGTCTCCCGCGGTCCAGCCCCGGATCAGACCGGATCCCAGCTGAAAATATCGCCCGAGCGGGCCAGCGGGTAGAAGTCGGCCTTGAACTGGTCGAAGACGCGCTCGGTGATGCTTTCCGCCGTCCAGCCATCAGACGTGTGAGCGGTCTTGAACGGCCGGTTCTGGGTGAACAGGAAGATTTCGTTGTTGCGCACGCCGAAAATCTGCCCCGAGACCTGACTGGCCGTATCCGCCAGCAGCGCGACCGCGCAGGGCGCGACCTTCTCCGGCTTCAGCGCCTTCAGGCGTTCAACCCGCTTGGCCTGCTCGATGTCGGTGATTGGAATGGAGTCGATCATGCGGGTCCAGGCGAAGGGCGCGATGCAGTTGGAGCGCACGCCGAACTTCTGCATGTCGAGCGCAATGGACTTCGACAGACCGACGATCCCGAGCTTGGCCGCCGAATAATTGGCCTGCCCGAAGTTGCCGATGAGGCCGGAGGTCGAGGTCATGTGGACGAAAGCGCCGCCGTTCTGGTCCTTGAAATACGGGGCCGCGGCGCGGCTCATGTTGAACGAGCCGAAGAGGTGCACGCCGACGACGGAGTAGAAATCTTCCGGCGTCATCTTGTGGAAAATGACGTCGCGCAGATTGCCCGCGTTATTCACCACGCCGTCGATGCGGCCCAGCCGCTCGACCGTCTCATCCACCATGCTCTTGGCGTCTTCCCAGGCCGCCACGCTCTTGGTCAGCGCGATGGCGCGACCGCCCATGTCTTCGATCTCACGCACCACTTCCTGCGCCGGGCCGGCGTCGGCGCCGTCACCCGTCAGGCCCACGCCCAGATCGTTGACCGCCACCGAGGCGCCCGCCTTGGCCGCTTCCAGCGCGATTGCGCGCCCGACGCCGCGACCGGCGCCCGTTACCAGAATTACTTTGCCCTTGAGCAGCATGGGAAACCCTCTTCGTGTTGGTGTCGAGCTTGCGCGCGCCGCCCTGCGGGCGCCGTCTCCATCGACCGTGCATGTTGGAACCGGCCGCCATCGTAGCCGCCGCACCGCCGTTCATAAAGCCGCCGGGCGTTGCGTCGGCCCGCGGGCTCACGCGAGACTGCGGCCAACCCTCCCCGCGATATGACTGATTCGGAGCAGCGCATGATTGCCGAGCACACCCCTATCCTTGTTGGCATCGGTCAGTGCGTGGTGCGCGACCCCGCCGTGCGGCTGGCCTCGCCGATGGACCTGCTGGCCGAGGCGGCCCGCGCCGCCTTGGCCGATAGCGGCGCGGCGGCGACGCTGGCCGCACGCATCGACACCGTCGCGGCGATTCGGTTTTTCGAGCATTCCACGCGGGGCGAGGCGATGGTCGCCCATCCCTTTGGCTGCGCCGACAACGTGCCTGGCGCACTGGCGCGGCGGCTCAAGCTTGGCGAATGCGAGCTGGTTTACGCCGATGTCGGCGGCCAGACGCCGCAGCGGCTGGTCAATCGCTACAGCGCGGACATTGCCGCCGGGCGGCGCCGCACGGTGCTCATCGCGGGTGCTGAAGCCATCGCCAGCATCAAGCAGGCGGTACGTACCGGCCTCGCACCCGACTGGCGTGAAGAGGTGGGCGGCGATTATGCCGACGAGTGGGCGTCGGACA
Source organism: Gammaproteobacteria bacterium (assembly GCA_030833185.1). Taxonomy (GTDB): domain Bacteria; phylum Pseudomonadota; class Gammaproteobacteria. The sequence continues at coordinate 6,722 of JAURHQ010000018.1, forward strand.
AGCTGGCCAGCGCCTACGAGCGCGCCCACGGCCTGTATCTGCCGCTGCGGGTCTATCCGCTGTTCGAGCACGCCGCGCGAGTCGCCGCCGGCCGCAGCCTGCAGGCCCATCGTCAGTTCATGGGCGAGGTCTTCGCGCCCTTTGCCGCGGTCGCCGCCGCGAATCCCTACGCACAGTTTCCGCAGGCCCGCACGGCGACGGAAATCGCCACCCCCAGCGCCGAGAACTTCCTCATTTCCGAGCCCTATACCAAGTGGATGGTGGCGCAGGACGCGGTGAATCAGGGCGCGGCGGTGGTGCTGACCTCGGTCGGTGAGGCGCGCGCGCTGGGCATTCCGCCGAGTCGCTGGATTAGCCTGCACAGTCAGGCGGATCTCGACGACCACGTGGTGACTGCGCGGCCGGATTTGGCGCGATCCATCGCCCAGGAACTGGCTCTGCGGCACGCGCTGGAAGCCGCCGGGCTGACCATGGCGGATATTGCGCATCTCGACCTGTACAGCTGCTTCCCGATCGCGGTAACCACCGCCGCTGCCGCCCTCGGCATCGACCCTTGCGGGGCGCGCGCGCTCACGCTGACCGGCGGGCTGCCCTTCTTCGGCGGTCCGGGCAACAACTACAGCATGCATGCGATTTGCGAGGCGGTGGCGCGGGTGCGCGCCGCACCGGCGACCCGCGCCATGGTGGTCGCCAACGGCGGCTATCTCTCGAAACATTCGGTCGGCATTTACGGCGCCGCGCAGCCCGGCCCGTGGCGGCCGGTGGCGGGGGATGCCTTGCAGCGGGCCTTCGACGCCGCGCCGCGCGTGGCGCTGGCGCCTGAAAGCACGGCCCACGCGGTGGTTGAAAGCTGGGTGATGACGCTGCGCAAAGGCGCGCCGGAAGTGGCCTATGTCGCGGCCCGCGCGGGTGATGCGCGGCTACTGGCGCGGCCGGTCGAAGGCGATGCCGACACACTGGCCGCAATGGCCGCGGAGGAATCGATCGGACGCCGGATTGTCGTCAGCCACGACGGCCAGGTGCACCGCTTCCGCTTCGCGGACTGATCAGGCCTCGTCGCGCGGCAAGTACATGGCCGCGATGTCGGTCGCCACGCCCTGCGCTTCGGCGGCGGCGCGTTCTGCCGCTTCAGCCCGCTGGAAGGCCGGCCGCGCTTTCAGGCCGGCGAGATAGGCTTGCACCGCCGGCGAGTACTCCCCGGCAAGCCCCAGATATTCGCCCAGCAACAGCGCGAAGCCGACGCTGATATCGGCAGCGGTGAAGCGCCCGGCGCAGAGATGGCCGGCGCCCACCAGCGGCTCGATGCCGCGCAGTCTGGCGAGATACCAGCGTGCATAGTCCTGCGCCACCTGCGGATTGCGGCGCGCCGGCGGCTCGAGGCGCGAATAGCGCAGCACCAGCGTCTGCGGAAACGTCAGCGTGGCCTCGCCGAAGTGCAGAAAATTGAGCCAGACCCCGTAGTCCGGTTCGCTCACCTCGACCTTGAGCGGGGTCGGCCCGTAGCGCTCGACCAGATACTGGCAAATCGCGGCCGACTCGGTCATGCGCGTATCGCCGTCGAAGAACGCCGGCACCGTGCCCAACGGATTGGTCTTCAGATATTCGCGTTTGAACTGCCGCGGCGGAAACGGCAGTACCACCAGCTGATAGTCGAGCCCCAGCTCTTCCATCGTCCACAGCGGCCGGAAGGACCGGGCGCTCAGGCAGTGATACAGGGTGCGCATGGCAGGCTCTCCTCGGCGCGCTCAGACCAGTGCCCGGGCCCGCAGCTCGCTTTTGAAATAGGCGTAGTAGATGGGCGCGGCAATCAGCCCGGGAATGCCGAAAGCGGCTTCCATCACCAGCATGGCGGTCAGCATTTCCCAGGCGCGGGCGCTGATGTGGGCGCCAACGATTCGCGCGTTGAGGAAGTATTCCAGCTTGTGAATAACGATGAGATAGGCCAGCACCACCAGCGCCACGCCCAGCGAGTGGCTGAGGCTGACCACGAAAATGACGGTGTTTGAAACGAGGTTACCGAGAATCGGCAGCAGCCCGGCGACAAAGGTCACCACGATCAGTGTTTTGGTGAACGGCAGCTGGATGCCGAACTGCGGCAACACCAGGGTGAGAAAGACGCCGGTGAAAAACGTGTTCAGCGCCGAGATCCAGACCTGAGCGAACACCACCCGTCGGAAGGCGTCGGCCAACCGATGGCCGATGCGGGCAATGCTGGCGGCCAGCGGCGGCCGGGTGCTGGCGGGAATCGCCGCTTCCAGCGACAAGAGCCCGCCGATCACCATGCCGAGCAGGATATGCGCCAGCGCGCGTCCGAGCCCGGTGCCGGCGACCTGAAAAAACTGCGCATGTTCGCGCAGCCAGTGCACGGTCATCTTGCGCAAATCGTCGGCGTCGCTGGGCACATAGTCGAACAGCCACTCGGGCAGCTTCTGCCGCGAGTGTTCGATGATTTCCGCCATCCGCCCGACCAGCGCCGGCAGGCTTTCGTTGCTCTCTCGCAGCAGCGATGCCACGGCCATGCCGACGGCCAGAATCACGGCAATCACGCCCATGGCGATCAGCGACACCGCCAGCAGTCGCGGGCCCTCGCCGCGCAGCCAGCGATTGGCCAGCAGCGGCGTCAGGCGATTGACCAACACATAGACCAGCAGGGCGGCGATTAGCGACGGCAGCAGCTGGAGCTGCAGGATTCCGAGCAGCAACAGCAGCGTGATGCCCCACGCGGTCAGATCTTCGCGGCCGATCGTCGCGTTAGTCATGGGCCAGGGCGCGCGCCGCCGGCTGGGGGCTGGAAGATCTCATGGGGCTGGGACGATACGCCCTGCCCCGCGGTCAATCCAGCCCGCAAGCGGGGCCGTTGGTCGCGCGCGCCACTTCGCCTATGCTCCCGGGTCTTCCCGCGTTAGAGGAGCAGACAGATGCGTCGTCCTGTAGACATCAACACCCCGGCTGGCCGCGTGCAGGGGTACTGCGACCCGCAGTTTGAAGCGGTACTCGCCGCTTTCATCGACAACTTCACCCAACGGGGCGAAGTCGGCGCCAGCGTGGCGCTGCGGCTGGGCGGACGCCCGGTCGTCGACCTGTGGGGTGGCCGCAAAACGCCGGACGGCAAGGCCTGGGACGAAGACACCGTCTGCACCGTGTTCTCTTCCACCAAGGGCCTGATGGCACTGGCAGCGCATCTGCTGGCCGACCGCGGCAAGCTGGATCTGGACGCCCCCATCAGCCGCTACTGGCCCGAGTTCGCCACGGGGGGCAAGGAAGCCGCGCGGGTCTCGATGACGCTGGACCACACCGTCGGCGTGCCGCATGTGCGCGAGCCGGTCGCCGTCGGCGGCTTCTGGGACTACGAGGCCATGGTGCGCCGGGTCGCCGCGGAACCCGCGTTCTGGACGCCCGGCACCCGGCAGGGCTATCACGGCATCACCATGGCCTGGACGGTGGGCGAACTCATCCATCGCGCGGCCGGCATGCGTCTGGGGCCGTTTTTTGCGCAGGAACTGGCGGGACCGCTGGGCGCGGAATGCTGGATTGGCCTGCCCGCAAGTCATGAAGGGCGCGTCGCGCCGATGATTCTGGCAACGCCGGACAGCGAGTGGATCGCCACCACCTTCATTCAGGACGCGCTGACCAACACCGGTTCGCCGGCCAATCTCTTCATGCGCGACTTCGCCATTTTTGACGCCAACAGCGTCGACTGCCACGCCGCCGAAGTCGGTTCGGCGAACGGCATCGCCAACGGTCGCGGGCTGGCGGCGGCCTACTCGCCGTTCGCCAACGGCGGCCTGCATGAGGGGCGACGGCTTATTAGTCAGGATGCGATTACCCGCATGGGTCGCGTCTCGGCGGCCACCCCGGACGACGCCACGCTGCGCGTGCCCACCCGCTTCGGCCTTGGCTTCATGAAGACGATGGACAACCGCCGCCTGCCAGGCGTGGTCAATTCCAGCCTGCTGCTGTCGGAGGCCGCCTTTGGCCATGTCGGCGCGGGCGGCTCGCTGGGTTTCGCCGACCCGGAATGCCAGCTCAGCTTCGGCTATGCCATGAATCGCATGGGCACCGGCGTGCTGCTCAATCCACGCGGCCAGTCGCTGGTCGATGCCACCTATACCGCGCTTGGCTACCGCAGCAATGCGGGCGGCGCGTGGGCGCGCTAAGCGCGTCCTTCACCGACTAACGACGGAGTTATCCCATGAGCGCACGCCGCGAATTTCCCAAGATCACCGAGCAGGGCCTGGACGAACTGCGCGCCCGTCTCGGCCAGCCCATCACCAGTCAGGCCGAGCCCTGGTGCCATGAAGCCACGCGGGACAACATCCGGCACTACGCGCACGGCATTGGCGACGACAACCCGCTGTGGTGCGTGCCGGCGTATGCGGAAAAGTCCGTGCACGGCGGCCTGGTCGCTCTGCCCAGCTTTCTGTTTGCGACCAGCCGCATCATCTCCGGCTACGTCGGCGGCCTGCCGGGCATCCACGCCATGTGGTCCGGCGCCGACTGGCGCTGGCACAAGCTGGTCCGACGTAACGATGAAATCAGCACCGAGGCGTCGCTGAAAGACCTCATCGAGCATCAAACGCGCTTCGCGGGCCGCGCCGTGCAGCAGATCTATCACGTGAAGTTCTACAACCAGAGCGGCGATCTGGTGGCCGACGCCGACAGCTGGTGCTTCCGCACCGAGCGCGACCATGCGCGGGAGAAAGGCACCAAGTACGCCGAGGTCAAAGCACGGACGCCCCATCGCTACACGCAGGAACAACTGGGCGAGGCCTACAAGCTCTACGCCGACGAGGACATCCGCGGCGCACGGCCGCGCTACTTCGAAGACGTCGCGGTCGGCGAAGAATTGCCCGTCATGCTGAAAGGCCCGATGACCGTCACTGGCTTCATCGCCTACGCGCAGGGCTGGGGCGGGCTCTACATCCGCGCCAACAAGCTGGCGTGGAAGCTGACCGACCAGCATCCGGGCTTGGGCATCGCCAACCGCTTCGGCATTCCGGATTGCCCGGAGCGCGTGCACTGGGAGCCGGAGTTCGCGCTGGAAGTCGGCGCGCCCGGCGCCTATGACTACGGTCCGGAGCGCTGCTCCTGGCTTATTCATCAGTTGACCAACTGGATGGGCGATCATGGCTTCCTGCGCTCGGCGCATTGCAAGATTCGCCGCCACAATCCGGAAGGCGATCTGCTGTACCTGAAGGCCAAGGTCACCCGCGTGTGGACCGAAGACGGCCGCAGGCTGGTCGAGATCGAGCAGGCCGCCCACAATCAGGACGGCGAACTCTCGGTGCTGGGTGGCGGCGTGGTGGAGTTGCCGGGTCGCGGCTAAACCCGCGCGCCTAGTGCGCGCCGCCGGCGTCCGCACTGCCGGCGGCTGGCGCTGCCCGCTCGGGCCGCGCCAGCCATACCAGCCCGATCAGCAGGCAGAACAGCACGGCGCAGGCGTTGAAGATGTCGTTGGCCGCCAGCATGAACGCCTGCTGGTCGAGCAGGCGGTTCAGCAGAGCGAGGCTGGTGCCAGGGTCCATGGTCCCGTCGAGCATACCGTGCCCGCCAACGCGGGCGGGATCAACCTGATCCACCAGTCGCGCGTGATGAAACGCCGCGCGCCGATCCCACAGCGTGGTCGACACCGACGCGCCAAAGGCGCCCGCGGTAATCCGGCAGAAGTTCAGCAGCCCGGAGGCCGAGGAGATTTTCTCCGGCGGAATGCCCTGCAAGGCCAGGTTGAACAGCGGAATGAAAAACGTCCCGATGGCCGCGCCCTGCAGCACGGTGGGAATGAGGATGGTGTTGAAGTCGGCGTCGGTATTGAACTGGCCGCGCAAAATCACCACCACTGCGAACACCGCGAAGCCGAAGGTGGCAAACCAGCGCGCGTCGTAGCGCTGGATGTTCTTGCCCACCCAGGGCGACACTACCAGCGCCAGCAGGCCGACCGGCGCCATCGCGAGTCCCGCCATCGTGGGCGTATAGCCCATGTGCTGCTGCAACCACAGCGGCAGCAGCACCAGATTGCCGAAAAACGCGCTGTAACCCAGCGAAATGGTCAGCGTTGCCGCCCAGAAATTACGCCGCGCGAAGAGCCCGAGGTCGACCACCGGATGGTCCTCGGTCAGCTCCCAGATCAGGAAAAACACAAAGCCGATGGCGGCGATCGCGGCGAGCACGATGATCATATTGGACTCGAACCAGTCGAGTTCCTTGCCCTTGTCCAGCATGGTCTGGAAGCACCCGATCCACACCACCAGCACCACCAGACCCACCAGATCGATCGGACGACGCACGGTCGGCGCCTCGCGGCTGCGGTAAATCCACCAGGTCAATCCGGCGGCCAGCAGCCCGACCGGAATATTGATGAAGAAAATCCACGACCAGTGGATGTTGTCGGTGATCCAGCCCCCGAGCACGGGCCCGACGACCGGTGCAATCAGGCTGGTCATTGACCAGATGGTCAAGGCCATCCCCGAGCTTTCCCGTTTGAAGCTGCCCAGCAGCAGCGCCTGCGAGAGCGGAATCATCGGCCCTGCGACCACGCCCTGAAGCACGCGCAACAGCACCAGCGTTTCGATATTGGGCGCGAGCCCGCAGAGCCAGGACACCAGCGTGAACATCAGCACGCTCAGCACAAACAGCCGCACCATGCCAAAGCGTTGGGCGAACCAGCCGGTCAGCGGCAGCGAAATGCCGCTCGCCACCGCGAACGAGGTAATGACCCAGGTGCCCTGATTGGGCGAGACGCCCAGATCGCCCGCAATGGCGGGAATCGAGACGTTGGCAATCGACACGTCGAGCACGTTCATGAAGGTGGCGGTCGACAGCGCGACCGACCCCACCACCAGCCGCCAGCCGCTCATCGGCGGCGGCGGCCAGATCTTGCTGGCGACCGCGGTCACGGCTTGTTGGTTGCGCTGCCGGGCGGCCCGCGATGGGCGCTGATGATTTCCGCGATGCGCTGGTCGGCGTGCTCGCGCTGGCCGTCAAACACCTGGGTCGCGCTGAGATGCGGCTCGGCAGGCGCCATGCCCAGCGGCGTGCCGCTGCTGTCCTGAATGTCGACCGTGGCGAGCACCGACAGGCCGACGCGCAGCGGTCGCGCCGCCACCTGTTCCGGATTCAGTTCAATGCGCACCGGCACCCGCTGGACGATTTTGATCCAGTTACCGGTCGCATTCTGCGCCGGCAGCAGCGCAAACGCCGCGCCGGTGCCGGCGCTGAAGCCAACGATTTCGCCGTCGTAAACGACGTCATCACCGTAGACGTCGGCGTGCACTTTCACCGGCTGGCCGATGCGCATCTCGCCCAGCTGCACTTCCTTGAAGTTGGCATCGACCCACACGTGCGCCAGCGTCACCAGCGACAACAAGGGCGTGCCCGGCTGCACGCGCTGCCCGACCTGCACGGTCCGCCGCACCACCTGCCCGGTCACCGGCGCCGCGATCTGGCAGCGCGCGAGATTCACATAGGCTTCGCGCACGCGGGCCACCGCCTGCGCCACGCTGGGGTGGGCCTCGATGCTGGTGCCCTCGGTCATCGCCTGATTGGCCGACAGCCGCTCCTGCGCGGCATGCACGCCGGATTGTGCGGCGGTCACCATCGCCTCGGCGGCGGCGAGCGCGATTTCGGCGTGCTTCAGCTCTTCCTTGCCCACCGCGCCGCTGACGACCAGCGCCTTGCGGGTGGCGAGATCGTCTTCGGCCTTGCGCCGCTGGGTGTCGGCCTGCGCCAGATCGGCCTGCCGGACCGCCACATCGGCGCGCAGCGTGTCGTTGTTGGCAAACACCGTGCGGATCTCGCGCACCGTGTGGGCGAGCTGCGCTTCGGCGGCATCCAGCGCGATGCGGGCGTCGGCATCATCCAATGCCACCAGCGGCTGGGCGGCGGCGACATGGTCGGTGTCGCGCACGGTCACCTCCCGCACGATGCCCGTGATCTGCGGCGTTACCGGCACCACGTTGGCGGCGACATAGGCGTCGTCGGTGCTTTCGAAATGGCGCGAAATAAACCAGTAGTAGCCCGTGCTGGCCAAGCCGCCCAACAGCAACAGCAGGGCGAAGACACCCAGCAGGGAACGGCGACGGGCGCCGCGCGAAGAAGGCGAGGAAGGCTCGGTCATGGACTAGTCCTGTGCGTGCTGCGCGACCGTCACGGGGGCTTCGAAGCCACCGCCGAGCGCGCGTTTCAAGTCGACATCAAGTTCGCAGGCGCGCGCCGCCAGCAGCACGCCGGCGCGCCGCGCGTCCAGCACGTCGCTTTCGGTGGCGAGCACCGTGAGGTAGCCGGTCAGCCCGGCCTGAAAGCGTTGCAGCGCGAGGTCGTAGGCACTCTCGGCCGCGGCGGCGGCTTCGCGCTGCGCCGCCTGCCGTTCGGCCAGCGCCCGAATCGAGACCACGCTATGCACCACATCCTGCAAGGCGGTGAGCAAGGCCCCGTTGTAGTCGGCGATGGCGAGATCAAGCTGCGCGTTGACGAACTTGAGCTTGGCCCGCAGCCGACCGGCGTCAAAAATGGGCAGGCGCACTGCCGGCCCGAGGCCGTAGACCTGCGAGCCTTCCTGCAACAGCGCGTCCAGACCGAGCGCGCTGAAGCCGGCGAAGGCGACCAGATTCACGCTGGGATAAAACTCGGCGCGCGCCGCATCGGTGGCATAACCCAGCGACTCCACGCGCTGACGCGCGGCGACGATTTCGGGCCGGCGGGCGACCAGCCCGGACGGCAGCAGCGGCGGCAAGCTCGCAAGGCCGGCGCCCTTCAGCGCCGGCTTCAGTTTGGCGGTGGTTTCCAGCGGCACCACCGCCAGTTTGGCCAGCACGCTGCGCAACAGCGCGATGCGTTCATCGACGGCGGCCAGTTCGCCCACGGCGGCGGGAATCGCGCCCTCGGCCTGTCGTTCTTCGACCTTGGAATCCAGCCCCTCGGCGACCCGCGCCCGGACGAGCGCCAGAATGCGTCGCCGCTGCGCGAGGGTGGCGTCGATGACCTCGCGCTCGGCCAGCGCTTCGCCCAGTGCAAACCAGCTGCGGGCAACCGCCGAGGCCAGCCCCACGCGCGCGGTGTACAGGTCGGTCTCCATCGACGCGGCCTGCACCTCCACCGACTTGGCGATGGCGGCGTTCTTGCCGAATAAATCCAGCTCGTAGGTGAAATCCAGCGCAAAGCGGTTATCGCTGCGGTGTTCGCCCGCCACCGCACGCGGGGCCAGGCCGTGCTCCGCATAGCGCTGGGTGGTCGATTTGAAGTTGAGATCCACCTCCGGAAAGCTGCGGGCAGTCGCAAATTCGCTACCCGCCTGCGCCAGGCTGAGCCGCGCCCGCGCGCGTTCAATATCCGGGCTGTCGGCAAGGGCGTGGTCGATCAACTGATCGAGTTCGGGGGCGCCATAGGCCAACCACCAGCGGTCGGTGGGCCACACGGTCGGCGCGGTCTCTGCAGCGCCGGCGGGCAGTGCTTTAAGCGCGCCCTGATGTTCGATGCCGGCGGAGCTGACGCAGGCGCCAAGCGCGGCAGCCAGTGCGCCCAGCAGCAGGCTGCGGGCAAGGGCACGCCGCAGGATGCCGTCAATACTCATGGGGTGACGGTTCCGGCCTGGGCGCTGCCGTTGTCGATCATCCGTGTGAGGAAACGCTTGAGTTGTCGGACTTCGCGGTCGCTGAAGCCGGCGAGATGCAGGTTGAGTACCTCGGCAATCGCGAACGGCACCAGACCAATCGCATGTTTGCCTTCGGCGGTCAGCGCGAGATGCACCAGCCGCCGGTCATGGGTGCTGCGGCGGCGCTGAACCAGTCCCTTGCGCTCCAGCCGGTCGATCATGCGGGTCACCGCGCCGGTGTCGATGTCGAGCGCGCGGGCCAGCGCGGCGGCGGTATCGCCTTTACCCTGCGCGATCAGCAGCAGCGGTCCCCACTGCAGGGCGGTGAGGTCAAGGCTTTGCACCCGCCGTTCCATATGCCGCTGCAAGGACGCGTGCAGGCGTCGCACGAGATAGCCGTAGGAGTCGTCAACCGCATAGGTCTCGCCGGTGTAATAGGCGATCGGCCGGCTGGCGCCGGTGCGCGGCGAGCGTTTGCGGGCGGGCGTGTTGGGGTCTGCTGGTGGCATGGGCGGGATTGTTCCTGCCTAAGCAGTGATTGTCAAAGCAGTGGCAGGCTGGGCAGGTGTTGCGCCGGGCGGATGACACCCCGTCAGCCGAGGGCGTAGAGTCGCGCGGCCTGCCGTGTTCCGCGCGCGGGCAGACGCTCGTTCCCAACCCGGAGGTGCCGCATGGCCAACGATCCTTTTGCCAGTTTCAAGGCTGCCCAGCGTGAAGGCTGGGCGCTCTTCGCGCCGCTCGAAACCCTGACCACGCCGCCCGCCGGGGCGCTGGTTGCATTTGCCGGTGTGAGGCCGGGACAGGCCGTGCTGGACGTCGCCTGCGGCACCGGCGTGGTGGCGGTGAGCGCGGCCCGCGTCGGCGCGCGGGTCAAGGCGCTGGATCTGGCGCCCGCCCTGCTCGCCCGGGCGCGCCAGAATGCCGAGGTCGCCGGCGTTGCGATTGAGTTCACCGAAGGTGACGTCGAAGCCCTGCCCTACCCGGACGCGAGCTTCGACGTGGTGCTGAGCCAGTTCGGCCACATGTTCGGCCCGCGGCCGGCGGTGACCGTGGCCGAGATGCTGCGGGTGCTGAAGCCCGGCGGGCGAATCGCCTTCAACACCTGGCCGCCGGAGCTCTTCACCGGGCTGATGTTCGCGCTGGTTTCGCGCTATGTGGCGCCGCCGCCGGACGTGCCGCCCACCGTCTTGTGGGGCGACCCCTCGGTGGTGCGGGAGCGCTTGGGCGATGCGGTTGAGGCGCTCGAGTTTGACCGCGAGATCATGCTGACGCCCTGCCTCAGCCCACAGCACTACCGCGCCACCATCGAAGGCACGGCAGCGCCCTTGCTAAAGCTGGTGCAAAGCCTGAGCGGCGAGCCGGCGAAGCTCGCCCAGTTCCGGGCGGAACTGGAAGCGCTGATTGCCCGCTTTAACAAACAGAACGTGCTGCTTCAGCATTTTCTGCAGACGCGCGCGATCAAGCGCTGAGGCCGTCAAGCGTCCGCCGGGCAGCCCCCGGCGGCGCTTACCAGGGCTCGCTTTTAGAGCGCAAATCGAGCTCGAACGTCCAGGCCCGCGCCGGCTGCTGGTGCAGAAACCAGTAGGCGTCGGCCAGCCCGTTCAGATCAATCAGCCGCTCGCCCGCTTCTTCGGCGAAAGACGGAAAGCGCTTGCGCAGCGTTTCGCCGTCGATGCCGCCGTCCACCACCACGTGCGCGACGTGCAGGCCGTCGGGGCCACATTCCTTGGCCAAGGCCTGTGCCAGCAGGCGTAGCCCGCCTTTCGCAGCGTTGAAGGCGCCAAAGCCGGCGCGACCACGCAGCGAGGCGCTGGCGCCGGTAAAGATCAGCGTGCCGCCACCGGGCAGCATCCGCCGCGCCGCTTCCCGACCAAATAAAAAGCCGCCGAAGCAGCCCGTCCGCCAGGCCGCTTCGAAATAGTCGGCCGCCATCTCGGTCAAGCGTCCGGGCGTGTTGTTGCCGGCGTTGTAAACCGCGAGTTCCGGCGTGCCGCGCGCCGCCACCTGATCGAACAAGGCCTGCACGGCGTCTTCGCGGGTGACGTCGGTAACGACCGCCTCGGCGCTGCCGCCGGCGCGCTCGATGGACTCGACCACCGCCGCCAGCCGGCTCGCGGTGCGCCCGGCCACCGTCACGTGCAAGCCCTCGCGCGCTGCCCGTTGGGCCACCGCCGCGCCCAAGCCGTTCACCGCACCCACGCCGATCACCACGGCGGTCCTCTGTTTAGACATCTGTCGACTCCTCAAGAAAAATCCGGCGATGCGGGCTGTCACAAACGTGCAACCTCACCGTCATGGTAGAACAACACGCACGGCCCAAGCTTGCGGTGTGATTGACCTCCTCGCCAGCCCACTCTCTTGCGCCCTGCCGGCGCCGCATACGCGCCAGCGCGCCCCCACTTCAGGTCGCGGCTCGGCATGCGCATAGCCCTCGTCACCGACGCCTGGCAGCCGCAGGTCAACGGCGTGGTGCGCACGCTAAACACCACGCTGCAGCATCTGACGCTGGCCGGCCACACGGTGACGGCGATCACCCCGCTCGATTTCAACACCATGCCCTGCCCGACCTATCCGGACATCCGGCTGGCGCTGTGGCCGGCGCGCGGGGTGGCGCGTCGGCTTGAGGCGTTCGCGCCCGAGGCCATTCACATCGCGACCGAAGGACCGCTGGGCCTCGCCGCTCGACGCTACTGTCTGCGCCACGGCCTGCCCTTCACGACGTCTTTCCACACGCAGTTTCCCGAATACATCCGGCTGCGCGCGCCCGTTCCGATAGCCTGGACCTACGCGTTGCTGCGTCGCTTCCACGCCCCGGCGGTGCGCACCATGGTGCCGACGCCCGGCCAGCGCGACAAACTTCTCGCGCGCGGCTTCGAGAATCTCCGCCTGTGGTCGCGCGGCGTGGATACGACGATCTTCAATCCCGACGACCCGGTTCATTACGACCTGCCGCGACCCATCGCGATTTACATGGGGCGCGTGGCGGTGGAAAAGAACATCGAGGCGTTTCTCGATTTACCGCTGGCCGGTAGCAAGTTGGTCATCGGCGATGGGCCGGATCTGGAACGGCTGCGCGCGCGCTATCCGGGCTGTCACTTCACAGGCCCCAAGTTTGGCCGGGAACTGGCGCGGCATCTGGCCGGCGGCGACGTATTCGTCTTTCCCAGCCGCACCGATACCTTTGGGCTGGTGTTGCTTGAGGCCATGGCCTGCGGGCTGCCGGTGGCGGCCTTCCCGGTCCAAGGGCCGGTCGACGTCGTAACGCAGGGTGAAACCGGTGTGCTGTCCGAAGATCTCGGCGCGGCGGTGAGGCAAGCGCTGGGGCTATCGCGCGAAGCCTGTCTGGCGCTGGCGCGAAGCTATTCCTGGACGCGCTGCACGGCAGATTTTGCCTCGTATCTGGCGCCGTTCGACGCGCCCCACAGCCCCGTCCGCGACGCCAGCGCGCTGGTTCCCGAGCGAACCGCATAGGGCGCCAGACGCGCGGCCAGCGCGGCCGCCATGCTCGAGGGCTCGTCGTAAATCTGCGCCGCCGGCACCTCACCCTTCAGTTCCAGCCGTTCGCGCGTATCAAAGCCATAGCTCGCCATCAGGCACTCGTAACCCGCCGCGACGCCGGCCGTGTAGTCGCCCACCTCGTCGGCCGCCAGCAGGTTTTCAACGTAACGCGTGCTGCGCATACCGGCCAGCACTTCGCCTTTTTTGACGCCCACCGGCAGCGGAATCACAAAATCGAGATGCGCTTCCTGCACGCCGCTGCGCGCCAGCACGGCGCGGATCACGGGCCCCGGGTTGAGCGCGTAGTTGCGGCTCAACACGCCGCAGTGAATCTGCGGATTGGCGATCATCTCGTTCAGTAGCGGCACGTACTCCGCATGGACGGCCGCGGCTTCCGCGTAGTACTCGGTCAAGCGCTCGCGCAAACGGCGAGTCTTTGGCAGCGAGAAGCCGACCAGATTGTTCAGCAACTCGCGGCCACCACCGAGGTACTTGAGAAACTTGCGACGATTCTTGAAGCGCAGTTCGTCGCCCACATCCAGCCCGAAGCTCGCCATGGTGTCGCGCAGGATGGCGTAGGAATTCACCAGAAAGCCGTCGAAATCGAGCACCATCAACAAGCGTTTTTTCATGCGGGCGGTCTCTGCATCAGATGGGCGTCAATGCTCCGTGGTCGGTGTTGCATGGCCGTGACAGCGCAGGGACTTTGCCGTCACGCCGGCGACGCATCCCCGTCACGCCGATGTCACGCATAAGCCCTAGCGTTGCCCCCCGAAGTGACCGCGCGGCGGCACGCGAGAGAGGAACGCAGACCGGTGACGCCGTTGACTGTTCGCGACCGCATTGATCAGTCGGTCTTCAACGCGATCTACTCGCGATCGCTGGTCTACAACACCTGCTGGGAAGATCCGGCAGTCGACCGCCAGGCGCTGGCCCTGACGCCGGACGACACGATGCTGGTGATCACCAGCGCCGGCTGCAACGTGCTGGACTACGCGCTGACCGGCGTGCGCAAGATTTTTGCGGTGGACGCCAATCCCCGGCAGAACGCGCTGCTGGAGCTGAAAATGGCCGGCATCCGGCGCCTCGCGCATCGCGACTTCTTCCGCATTTTTGGCGACGGCCATCATCCCGAGTTCAACAGCATCTACCACGAGTTGCTGCGCCCGGTGCTCTCGCCCGCCGCACGCGCCTGCTGGGATACGCGCACGGCGTGGTTTTCCGGGCAGCACGGCGGTTTTTACTTTCACGGGCTGTCGGGCATCGTCGCGCGGCTCTTTCGCGGCTATCTGCGCCTGCGTCCCACGCTGGCGCGTCACATTGACGAACTGTTTGAGGCGTCGACGCTGGACGCCCAGCGCGAGATCTACACCGCACGCATCGCGCCGCGCCTGTGGACCCGCCCGGTCAACTGGGCCCTGTCGCGGCAGCTGACGCTGTCCTTGCTCGGCGTGCCGCATCCCCAACGGCGCGAAGTGGTGGCGCAGCACAGCGCGGGCGTCGCTGGATTTGTGCGGGATTCGCTGGACTTCCTCGCGCATCACCTGCCGTTTCGCGACAACTATTTCTACGCCGTGTATGTGCAGGGCCGCTATCGACCCGACTGCTGCCCGGAATACCTGAAGCCCGCCCAGTTTGCGCGCCTCAAAGCCGGACTGGTCGATAGCATCGAGCCGCATACCAGCACGGTGACCGCGTTCCTCGAGTCCAACCCCACGCCAATCTCACGCTTTGTGCTGCTCGATCATATGGACTGGATGAGCTCCTACCTGCCGCAGGCGCTGGCGGAAGAATGGGCGGCGATCTTCGCGCGCGCCACGCCCGAGGCGCGGATCATTTTTCGCAGCGCGCACGCCGAGCCGCGCTACCTGGCGAACATTCAGTTGCCCCATAACGGACCCGCGGTGCGCGACCTTCTACGCTTTGATCCGCAGCGCGCGCGTGCGCTGACGCGGCAAGACCGCGTGCATACCTATGCGGGTTTCCATATTGCCGACGTGGCGGTGTGAATGCGCGATTTGGCTGAACTACGGGTGCTCTGGCAGCTGCTGCGCGGCATGCCGGCGGCCGGCAGCCACGCCGAACGCCTCGAGCGCTTCTACGCGCCGCAGGCCGCGCGCTACGACAGCTTTCGCGAGCGCCTGCTGCACGGGCGGCAGACATTGATTGATGCGCTCGATTTCCAGCCCGGTGAGCGGGTCGCAGAACTCGGCGCCGGCACCGGCTGCAATGTGCGCTGGTACGCAGACCGTCGCGCACAGTTGCAACACCTGACGCTGGTCGACCTTTGCCCTGCCCTGCTGGTGCAGGCCCGCACACGCGCCGCGGACTGGGCAAACACGCACGTCATCGAAGCTGACGTCACGCAATGGCAGCCCGCAGCGCCGCTCGACAAGGTCTATTTTTCCTACGCCCTGACCATGATCCCGTTCTGGCAAGCGGCGATCGAGAACGCCATCGCGATGCTGAAGCCCGGCGGGCTCCTTGGGGTGGTCGACTTTTATATCGCAGAGGCCCAGCCCGCGGCCGGCCTTGCGCGGCATCCGGCCTGGCAGCGCTGGCTGTGGCCGCGCTGGTTTGCCCACGACGGCGTGTGCCTGTCGCCGGCGCATCTGCCGTATCTGCGCGGACGTCTCGCGCCGGTGGTGTTGCAGGAAGGGCGCGGCAGCCTGCCGTGGCTGCCGGGTCTTCGCGTGCCCTACTACGTGTTTGTGGGCCGTAAATTGGGCGCCGGCTGATGGAACGCGTACGCGCCATTTTTCTCTCCGACATCCATCTGGGCACCCGCGCCTGTCAGGCCGGCCGGCTGCTCGCCTTCCTGCGCGATCACGAGGCCGAGCAGATTTATCTGGTGGGTGACATTGTCGATTTCTGGTCGATGAAGCGCGGCGTCGCCTGGTCGGCGGAACAGAACACCTTCGTGCAGAAAATGTTGAAGCGCGCCCGCCACGGCGTTGATGTGGTGCTGGTGCCGGGCAACCACGATGAACTGCTGCGCGAGCACGTGGGGCTTTCCTTCGGCAATATCCGGCTGGAAAGCGAAACCGTCCACACCGCCGCCGATGGCCGGCGCTATCTCGTCCTGCATGGCGATGTGTTTGACGACGCCACGCGCTATTCGCGCTGGCTTAAAGCCCTGGGCGATTCCGGCTATGAGTTCATGATGTGGCTGCAGGGCATGGTCTGCCGCGTGCGCCAGCGGCTTGGGCTGGCGCGGCACTGGTCGCTTGCGGCCTACGTGAAGCAGCACATCGGCAGCGCGCTGCGGTTTATCGCCGAGTTCGAGTCCCTTGCGGTGACGCATGCGGCCGAGCGTGGGTTTGACGGCATCATCTGCGGCCACATTCATGCGGCAGCCTGCCGGCTCGACGGCGGCGTGCGCTATCTCAACTGCGGCGACTGGGTAGATAACTGCTCGGCCATCGTCGAGCATCTGGACGGACGCTTCGAGCTGAAACGCATGGACGGCGTCGCGCCAATGGCACCGGCCAACGATGCTGTCCTCGACTTGAAACAGGTCTGGCGTCGCCTGCGCGATTAGGCGATTTCCTGCGCCGACGGCGCCCGCCACCAATTGCGCTCCACCCGCGAGAGCACCGTGCAATCGCAGTACCCGCCGTGCGCTTTCAAATAGGCCAGCGCCGCCGTCACCGGCAGCCCGCGCGCGAGCAGAAATCGCAGCGTGGCGCTGTAGCCGTGGGCGCAAGCGCGCGTGCGCAGGTCCTGCTCCAGCACGTCGAATAAATCCAGCAGATCGCGTGGCGGCAGCGCGGGTAACGGGGGCTGCCCCGCGTGCGGCACGGGAGCAAGCAGCAGCATCTGATTCACAGGCGGTCGGTCCTCGGGTTACGCGCCGGCATCCTGCCCGGGCTGCGTTAAAAACTGTCGTGCGCGGGGTGCGCACACGGGCCGCCGAGGATGACGGAATAAAGCACCCGCGCCCTGATCGGGCGCAGGCATCCGGGTAGCGGCGCTAGTGACCGCTGGCCGGCGGCAGTTTGGCCAGCGCGCGCTGCACGGCCTGGCGCAGGCTGCCGTCGGCGGCGGTCAGCCGCGCGCTCCACGCCAGCCAGTAGCGACGCGAACCGGCAGCCGCCGCCTGCGCGGCGGCGTCCTGCAGGTGCTCGGCGGCCAGCAAGGCGCCCAGTTCACCAAGCACCTCCCAGTCGTCTTGGTCGGCGGCCGCAATCAGCGCCGCAAACACGCTGCCCGGGTTGGCCACGCCGCGATGACGGAAGAGTTCACGCAGCTCGGCGTAGGCGTAGCGCTCGCCGGCCTCGCTGCGCGGCGACAGGGCCAAGAGCTGCGCGCTGGCGCTGGCGACCACCGCCGGGTCGCTGTCCTTGACCACCATGGGCAGCAGCGCCACCGGATGCACGATGTGCTGGGCGGCGTACCCGGCAATTTCGCCGGCCAGCGCGCAGCGCTCGGCGGCGGTGCTGTGGGCCGCGGCCTGGGCGTAGAGTTCGGCCAGCGGCAGGATGTCGCGCTCGTTCACTTCCTTGCCGTAGAGCATCAGGCTGTGGCGGAGCACGTTCAGCAGCGCGGCGCCGTCGAGTTGGCGCCAGTCGCCGCCGTGCAGATAGACCCGCACTTCATGCGCCGAGGCCGGTGCCCATTCGTCGGGGCCCGGGCCGTCCTCCGCCTCGCCCGGCGGCGGCGGCCACCAGAGGCTCGCGACCAGGCTGTCGGTCAGAAAACTACGAAAGGCTTCGACGTCGAAGTCGGGCGGAAACGCCGAGGCTTCACCAGCCGCCTGCCAGTCGGCCAGCAGTTCGCGGAGCCCAGGCCACAGGGTATCTGAGGCCAGCAGACGTTCGGCCTCGGCAGCGGCGCGTTCGGCCGGCAGGCCGCAGGCGGCCAGCACGCGCGCGGCGAACACCGGACGTTGGGCGTCGTCGAGTTGTTCGGACAGCAGTAACAAGGCCGGCGCATCTTCGCCCAGGCCCTGCAACAGCGGGGCGAACACCTGCAGCGGATTCCAGCGCTCGCCCGGCGTAAACCAGCCAATCTGGCGCACGCGCTGGGCGAAGGGGTCGAGCTTGGCCCAGACCAGCGGCTGGCGTTCGCCCGGCGTGGCCTCGCCCACTGCGGCAACCAGCACCACTTCCGGCGCCAGCGCGGGGCGATAGCCCAGCACAAAAAACACTTCCAGCGGCGCCGAGCGCAGCGTCTCGAAGTCGAGCTCTAGCGGCGGGTCGGCAAGTTCAAGCGTGCAGGTCTCGGCCATGCGGATGTCCTTCATCGGGCTTAAGGGCGGCGGCGTGGCCGGGCGGGGATTATGCCTGCTCCGTATACGTCTCACGATGCCATCCGGGATGGCGAAGCGCCGTCGGCGGTGGCAAGCTCTCGCCACCTTCAAAGCCTCGGAGTCTTCGTCATGTCCGCTGCCCTTACCCAAGCGCTCGATTCTATTTTGGCCAACACCGTTGCCAGCGCCGGCGGCGTGCCCGGCGTGGTTGCCATGGCGACCGACCGAAACGGCACGGTTTACGAAGGCGCAGCGGGCCTGCGACAGGCGGGCGGCAACGCCGCCATGACGACCGATTCCATCGTCTTCCTCGCCTCCTGCACCAAGGCGATTACCGGCATTGCGGTCATGCAGCTGGTGGAAGAAGGTCTCATCAAGCTCGAAGACGAAGCCGCCCGTCACCTGCCCGAAATCGGCCAGCTGCAAGTGCTGACCGGCTTCGATGCCGATGGCAAGCCGCAAATGCGCCCGCCGGTGCGCCCGATCACCATCAACCACCTGATGCTGCATACCTCCGGGCTGGGCTATGAGTTTTTCAGCGCCGACGAAGCCCGCTACCGGCAGGTGAAGGGCGTGCCCACCATCCTCGCCTGCAACGCGGACGCCATCAAAAGCGCGCTGCTGTTCGACCCGGGCGACGCCTGGTGCTACGGCTCGAACATCGACTGGCTGGGGCTGATCGTGGAGAAATTCCGCGGCAAGCGGCTGGGCGAGGTGCTGCGCGAGCGCCTGTTCGGACCGCTGGGCATGAACGACACCTCGTTTGAGCTAAGCCCCTCCATGCGCTCGCGGCTGGTGACCATTCACCAGCGCCAGCCAAACGGGCAGATCGTGCCGGTGCCGGAACTGGTGCTGCCGCAGCCGCCGGTGATGGACATGGGCGGTCACGGCCTCTACGGCACCACCGGCGATTACCTCAAGTTCATCCGCATGATCCTGAACGACGGCAACGGCACCTACGGCCGCGTGCTGAAGCCGAAGACCGTCGCCGCGCTGTCGCAGAACGGGCTGGGCGCGCTGAAAACGCCGGGCTGGACCACCTCCATGCCCAATCTGGCCAACAGCGGTGACTTTTTCCCCGGCTTCTCCAAGTCCTGGGCCTATAGCTTTCAGGTCAACGACACCGCCCTGCCCACCGGCCGCGCGGCGGGCAGCCTGAGCTGGGCAGGCCTTGCCAATTCCTTTTACTGGATTGACCGCCAGACCGGTCTGGGCGGCATGTGGAACACGCAGATCCTGCCGTTCCTCGACGTGTCGTCCTGGCCGGGCTATGTGAACTTTGAAACCACCGTGTACCAGCATCTGGCGCGCTGAATCCCCCGCCTTAAACGATAGAAGGAGCCCCGCTGCATGGGACCGTTCCGGGAATACAAAGTCATCCACATCGCCGAAGGCGGCTGCGGCACGATCTTCTTTGGCGCTTCGGGCATTCCCCTCAAGAAGCTGGAGACGACCTTGAACCAGGAAGCCGCGCAGGGCTGGCAGCTGGTGTTTCAAGCGATCGAGCGCAAGCGCTTCTGGCTGTTCTGGGCGCGGGAGTCCGTGATCTGCACGCTGGGTCGCTAGGCGTGCGCGCCTCGCTGCCCGCGCGCGCCGTGCTGGCGGCGATTGCGTGTTGGCAGCGGCACGGCGGTGGCGCGCGCTTGCTGGGCGCGAGCTGTAATTTCACGCCCAGTTGCTCGGCTTACACCCACTGCTGCGTCGAGCGTTTCGGGCTGCGGCGGGGATTGACCCTCGGCTGGGCGCGGCTGCGGCGCTGCACCGATCGCGAGGCGGTCGGCACGCGCACGGACGAGCCACCGAGTGCTGCGCGGCCTCATGCTTGACCAGCACCGGGTTAACGCAGAGGAAGAGACGCTACGCCAGCGCGTACGTGACCTGCCGGACGCCGCCCGCGCCCGCTTCTACGCTGACGCCGGCGAACGCCTGCGCGATCCGGACACCTACGCGGTGCTCAATTTCTCGCTGATCTGCGGCATCCATCACCTCTATCTGCGCCGCTACGGGCTGTGGCTGTTCGAGCTGCTGCTGAGTGTGCTGGGCATCGTGCTGCTGGTGACGCCCTGGTTTGCGCTGGGTGTCGTGTTGCTGCTGGCGCTGCTCGGCACCGAGCTCTACTGCCTGTTCCGCTCGCAGCTCATCGTGCAGGACTACAACAACCGGGTGATGCGGGAGGTGTTGGCGGGGATGGGGGCGGAGCGCTGACAAAACGACACACGGAACCCATACACCTTGGCGGATGTCCGCCTTCAGGCGGCGGACGCAGTTGTGTGCGTGCCGATGTTTTTCAACCAGACCTCAAGATTGATTGCCCGCCACAACTCCGGGCTGTAGTTCCCTTGCCCGCCTCGGTGGTGCTCCAGCAAGGACGCCACGCCCGCCGGGTCAAGGTACGGCTCGCTGAGCAGCGAGCCTGCACCAAACAGACCTTGTAGATAATCCCCAAGCTCCCGCTTGAACCATTGGTCCTGCGGAACCGAGAATCCGATCTTGCCCTGCCGCTGCCGAACCTTGTTCGGCAGAATTCCTTTTGTGGACTCTCGTAATAGCCGCTTGGTGCTACCGTTAAGAATCTTGAGGCTGTCAGGGCATCGAAACGCGAGCTCTGCGATTCGGTGGTCAAGAAACGGGACACGGGATTCGACGGAATGCGCCATGGAATTACGGTCTGCTACGCGAAGAATGGCCTGCATACCTGGATTGACCAGCGACAGATACAAATAGTTAACAAAGACATCTCCGCGAAACGGCGGCGCATAAGACTCCGGCGCTCGTCGCTGCTTTTTGATGAAATCAAGCGTGAGCCACCGCAGCTTGGGGCGCAGTGGCACCGTCGGCCGCGTTAACTTTCGGCGCTCGAAATACTGGAAAACATCTTCTGTGAATTTCGACTTGTCGCCGAAGACCTTGGCATATCGCGCGGCCTGAAACAGCGACTCTGCCCAGTCGATCTGATGGTTCTGCTGGATAAAAAACGCCTCTTTGGCCAGCGAAAAAAAACGCCGTTGATGTAACAAGCCGGCCATAAACAAAGGAAACGCAGCGTGATACCCGCCCAGCATTTCGTCTGGCCCCTGACCATCAAGGGTGACAACCACGCCGGTTTCCCGAACCAGTTTGAATACCGACCATTGCGCGAAAATACTCAGTGACCCGAACGGTTCGTCCTGATGGTAGACCAGCGATTCGACATCCTCGATCAAATCGGCAACTGACGGATAGGTGAAGTGCGGCGTAACGCTCGTTTTTTCCAATACGGCGTCAATGTATTCGCCTTCATCGTGCGGACTGTCTTTGTATCGGGCCGAAAATGTATTGATTTTTGGCCGCATCCGGTCGGCCAGGCATACGATGCTTGACGAATCGAGACCGCCGCTAAGACACGCGCCCAAAGGCACATCGCTCATCAGCCTTAGCCTGATGGAGTCTTCCAGCAGGTCACGGAAGTCGGCACACGCCGCGCGCCGGGAAATTGCGGGCGGGATGGTCGGATCGATGTCCCAATATCGACGTGGTTGCGGCGGTGCCAGCGTTGAGGCGAGGGAAACGATGAGTGCTTCTCCGCCACGCAACTGTGCAATGTTGGAAAAAAATGTGGAGCTTCGCCGATCTGTTTTTCCCGTGGTCAGGTATTCAAAAATCGTCTGCTCGTTCAAGGTCCGGGATACGCGATGGCACTGAAGGAGTCCCTTGATCTCGGAAGAGAAGGCGAACACCTCCCTATCGAGGTAATAGAAGAAGGGTTTTTCCCCAAACCGGTCCCGCGAACAGAACAGACGCCTCGCCCGCAAATCGAGCAATACAAATGCCCACATGCCATTGAATCGGGATAAACAGCCCTCACCCCATTGCGCGTAGGCGGCGATGATGACCTCTGTGTCGGTTCTGGAAACAAAACGATGCCCAAACGCGACCAGTTCTGACCTGTAGTGGTCAACCAATCCCGGACACTGTTTTAAGTTTTTCTTCTGCAATCGCTGGCGGCAGACCGTTATTGAACTGATGCGGTCGCTGCCAGTTGTACTGGTTCATCAGGTAATGGCTGATGTCCCGTTGCGCTTCATTCACCGTCGCATAGCCCAAGCTTGGAACCCATTCCGTCTTCAAGCTCCTGAACAGCCGCTCCATTGGCGCGTTGTCCCAGCAGTTCCCGCGCCGACTCATGCTCTGGCTCATCCGGTAACGCCACAGCTGTTGCCGGAACACCCGGCTCCCATACTGACTGCCCTGATCCGAGTGGAACAGCACGCCCACCGGCCGACCCCGCTGCTCATAGGCCATCTCCAGCGCCTTGCCGACCAGCGCAGCATCAGGACTGCCCGACAGCGCCCAGCCCACCACGCGCCGTGTGAACAAGTCCAGCACCACCGCCAGGTATTGCCAACATCCGCCCGCCCAGACGTAGGTGATGTCCCCGCACCACACCTGATTCGGGCCTGCCGGCGCAAACGCCCTGTCCAGACCATTGGGGATGTCCAGCCGCTCCGCCGTCGCCTGCCGGTAGGCGTGACGCCCCGGCTGCTTGCTCACAAGCCCCAGCTCACGCATCAGCCGACGCGCTTTGAAGCGACCAATCTTGAGCCCTTCCTGACGCAGCATGCCGACCACCGTGCGACTCCCCGCAGCCCCTCGGCTCGCGCTGAACGCCGCCTGCACCCGGCCCTTCAGCGCCACGCGCGCCATATCCACACGGCGCCGTCGCTGGCGCTGCGCATACCAGGCCGAGCGCGACACCTCGAAGACCTCACACAGCAAATCCACCGGCACCGATTCACTCAGCTGCGCTACAAGCGCCCGGGTTTGAAGTCTTCCGACATCAAGAGCGCGGTAGCCTTTTTTAAAATGGACTTCTCCAACTCAAGCCGCTGGATACGTGCTTCCAGCGCCTGAATCTTCTGCTGCTCCGGCGTCAGCGCCTTGCTCTGCGGGGTGATGCCGCCGCGCTCCGCCCGGAGTTGCTCCACCCAGCGACGAATCGCCGTCTCGCCAACCCCGACTGCCTTGCCCGCCTCCGGACAACTGTAGCCGTGGTCCAACACCAATGCCGCAGCCTCCAGCTTGAAGTCCGCAGAAAATGTTCGTCTTTGCTTGCTCATCAGACACCTCTCTCGCGGCAAATATAGCCGCCTATCGGGGTGTCCGGGGTTAGTGGACCACTACACCAGAGAGGTATGCGGCGAGAAACTGAACGCGCTTTCCCGGATCTCACAAGGGGTGTCGGCGCCAAACCCAGCGACTGCGATGCGTGTTTGCCAATTTCCCGTTACAAACCCAGCGTCATCCGGACCACGATGCCGCAGCGTGGCGGTCATCGCCCGGATGCTCGCGAAGTCTTCGCTTACCAAGCGCTCTCCGGGCTGCAACAAAACAAAACCTGTGATCCCACACACCCTGAATACCTCATGACCGCAGTCTGACGGGAATCTAGCCGCAGATGGAAATGACCTTGCGATTTAGATCTTGAATATCATGCAAGCCCAAAGAGCGGTTGCGACCTAGTCGTAACTTAGGGAATGGAATAATGAGACTCCTTGCGGCCCGCGCAACATCAACGCACGATGATTCGTACCGCCTCAAAGGCCTCGGCAAACGAACTACCGCATTGAACCCCACGCACACGAGCCAGACTTTCAATATACTCAGGCGCGGCATAGCTTCTGAACCCTTGGGATCGGTAATTAGCCAAAGCGGCTATCTTATGGGTTAAGTGCTCTTCACTAAGACACACAAACGCCGAGTTCTCGAAGGATGTGACGTTCTGCGGTAACTCATAGCCCAGCAGCGTAGATCGCTTAAAGGCGCGGAAGCCCTCCGCGTAAACCGTAGCATGGTCTTGATGGTTATCGAAGGAACTGGGAAGCAAGACCAGTTCCGGCTGATATTCCTTGTTTAGTCGATAGAAGTGCTCAAGGATTTCCTGCCGGTGCGACGGGAAATAGCGTACCGGAAAGCGCGCGACCTCGATCGCATCGGGAGCAACGCCAATTGCCGCGACGCATGCGTGGCACTCCTTTTCGAGGACATCCTTCGCAAATCCGGTCGGCACGGACTCGTCACAGCGGCTAAGCGCGAGATACCGCACTTCAACACCGGACTCAACGAGACGGACCATGGCTCCGGCACAGCCGAATTCATCATCTGTATGGGCACACAGCACCAACGCCCGCCGCACGCCACCAAGAAAAGAAAGCATATTTATTAAGTCTTTCTCTCGAGCATTTTGCCCGGGTTACCCACTATCGTTTGGTTATCCATTACCTCTTTGAGCACCACTGACCCAAGCCCCAACGTCGCCCCTGAACCGATCCGGGTCTGATTCATTATGGTCACGCTGGGGGCAATCCATACCCCGTCTCCCGTATGAACGCTGCCGCCCAACATGGCATTCGCGATAACGATGGTATTAGCCCCCAGCACCACGTTGTGGGCAATATGCACGAGATTGTCTATCTTGCAGCCTCGCCCGATCACCGTGTCTCCCAGCGACCCACGGTCCACACAGGTGTTGGATCCAATTTCCACACCCGACTCAATTAAAACGCCACCCAGATGTGGGAACCGCCAGTACGTGCCATCGTCGTCTTTTTCATAGCCAAATCCTGGCATCCCGATAGTGCAATTGTTACCAATGGTCACCAGCGGCGCGACCCTACAATTCGCTATCACCGTATTTGCTCCGATTGTCACCCCAGCCCCCAGAACGACCCGTGGACCGATGACACAACCATGACCAAGGCGTACGTGCTCACCTATCACTGCATCAGACGCTATTGGGTTTTCCCCAAGCGCGGGGAGATCGGTCCGGATCAAGGCATCGAAGAACCGGTCGACAATTTGGGTGAACAGCAATTTTGCGTTACGCGTCTTGAGTACCGTGAACAGCGGGGGGGCATCAAGAACTGCCGCTTCCGGCACAAGAAGAACAGCCCCCGCAAACTGCCGCAAGCAATTGGGGTTTCGGTTGAGGTTTCGCGCCGAAATCCATGCCATATCGTTCGGGCCCGCTTCACTATTCGGCGCAACCCCTGTTATGGCAGTCTCTTCATCCTTGAGAAGAACCTCGATTACCAAGGGGTTCGCCTTTATAAAGTCGAGGAGTTGCCTCACGCTGATCATATGCACATCGCTGGTAGCGTCGGTCTGATGAAATTGGTACACGCCTCTCGGCGTGAGCCCGGGGCTTAGTTAAAGAACTATTCTAGAGATGCTGCGGCATTTCGCGCATCGAAAGCCAACCTTGGAAAGGTCGTATGGAGAAGATTACTAGAAAGAAATCCGTGGGCGCAAAAAAAGTTCTAGTGCTCCTTTACAACCGGTTTACCAACGACTCCCGGGTTCTCAAGACTTGCACGTCGTTGGCAAACGCAGGATATCAGGTCGAACTCTGGGCAAGCTACGGTGCCGATCTGCCCGAGCATGAGATCGTTAGCGGCTTCAAAGTCTGGCGAAAATTTGGCAAACCGACGGTCTCCCTACAGTCTCAACCGACATCTGGGAACGAGGTGCGGGATGCTCAGCGCAAGCTGGCGTGGGTTTCGGTAGTTAGGTCCTTTGGGTCTGACGCGCTCGCTTCAGCCGGTCGGATCATTCGCGAAAGCTTGCGCATGAGCGCAAAGCATCTGAAGCATAGAACACCGCGTTTTCACGACCTACTGAAAAACAGGTACATCGTCGTCGAACGCCTTCTGATGCGCGCTAATAAGCCAGCCAGACGCCCCGCACGGCACATAGTTCCTACCTTTAGGTCTGCCGCGATCGCTTCAGCCGGTCGGATCATTCGCGAAAGCTTGCGCATGAGCGCAAAGCATCTGAAGCATAGAACACCGCGTTTT
>JAURHQ010000190.1 GCA_030833185.1 Gammaproteobacteria bacterium
ATGCTGTAATGGCCGCTGTCCGCCATGATCTCGGCCAGCGTCACGGCAACGGTCTCCCATACCCCGGCTTCACTCCATCGCCGGAACCGGCGATAGATGGTGTTCCAGCTGCCATATTTGGGCGGCACGTCGCGCCACGGAGCGCCGCAGCGGAGCCGCCACAGTATGCCGTTGATGATCGAGCGGTTCCGTTCGGGCGGCCTGCCTCGACCACGGTTCTCAGGCTCGATGGGCAACAAACCCTTCAGAACGCGCCATTCTGCTTCAGTGAGATCGCACCGGCTCAAACCTGCCTCCAAAAAGCAGCCTTGAATCAATCGGCACGCGCCTCGTCAATCGTTCTCAGCGCAAGGCGTTGCCGGGGCTGGCCAATATTGCAATTATGCCTGCACGGAGGACTTTATGGCTTTGGTGGAAGTGTTTGAGGGTGAGGATCTGGAAAAGCTACTGTTCGTGGCCGATTTCGACTTCCTGCCGCGCGTTGGCGAACACCTTGCCCGAGATACGGAAGGCTATTTCGAGTATTACAACATCGTCAAAATCTGGCACCGGCAGGACACTGCGGAAGGCACCTTTCGGGCGTGCCTGCTTGTGACGCTCGACGATTGATAGCCCTGAATTTGTCCACGCCGCCTAGGCATCATCATCGAGACCCAGACTATCGTGCATCCGGCCTCAACCTGCTCGTTACCGCCATCGCCATAGAGCAGCCAGGCACGTGCCGAAAAGTAACCACACGCCAGATCCCGAATGGATTTAGTCATAACATGACGACAAAATTTCTGACCGGCCTACTGGCCAAGCCGAGAGAAGCCGACAGTCTCGTGCGCCGCACCCTTGGCGAAGGCCTGTTCCAGATTGCGTTCGGTGCGATCCAGTGGCCCTGGCTGCTAAAGAGCCTCTATGGCGGAACGCAGGAAGAAAAGCGGTCTCTTCTCAAGCGCATCGATCTCGCTCCTGATTCCTTGCCGCATCTGGGCAGCTGGAAGGCCGACACTTACCTGCTGCACCGGACGGTAGACTTGATCGCAGAAAGGCGTCCTGCGAATGTCGTGGAGTTGGGATCGGGCGCGACCTCGCTGGTGATCTCCAAGGCGCTGGCAAGGAACGGTCGGGGGACGTTGCACAGCTATGACAAGCATCTACCCTTCATCGCCGAGATGAAGAAGTGGATCGCCGAACACGAACTCGACGCACATTTTGAGCATGCGCCCCTAGCGCAGCGAGACCCGCGCTGGCCAGGCGTTTGGTACGCGCTCCCGCGAGTTCCCTTGTCCATCGACCTGCTGCTGATCGATGGCCCCCCATGGGCGGTTCACCCGTTTGTGCGCGGCATGGCCGAACGCTTGTTCGACCGCATCACTCCGGGCGGGATCGTCATGCTCGATGATGCGGCCCGTCCTGGCGAGCGCTACGTGGCCCGACGCTGGCGTCGCGACTGGCCCGATTTCAGTTTTACCTATGAATACGGCGGGACCAAGGGCCTGCTGATCGGACGGAAGAAGGAGCGCGCATGAGTGACAGTCTGCGCGATCGGCATGGCGAATGCGACCAGCGCGTGGAAATCCGCGCGACTGAAAACGAGATGACCGAAGCGCCGCGATAGGTCAGCGAGGTGCGTCCGACGCGTTTCGTCGCGGCGGGCATAGCAGCGCCATGACGCGGGCGACACATCCAACTGACTGGCCACGAACGCGAGGATCGTCATGGGCGGCGCTTCGCCGGCTTCCAGCACGCGCCCCGGGCAGCGCAGATACAGCATCAGCATCGCATAGCCGAGGCGGGTGGCGTCGCCACGCCGGGATGCGATCAGTTCGAGGTCGTCACGGGTCAAGGTGAAGTGACGCGCGATCTCGCGTTCATCGAGCGACGGATCATAATGGCCCGCAAGCATCTCGCGGGTTAGCAGGTGTCTTCTGGCCAAGGTCGAACCCCTCCATGTCGCTGTCCGTCAGACGTCCGTTGGACGGTCACTGGGAATGTGTCCGTCAACTCTTGACCTTTGATGGCGATTCGGACAAGATCACATGATGATGGGAAAACGGACACTATTGAGCAGCCCATGGCGCTGATCGGCTATGCGCGGGTCTCTACCCCCGACCAGAAGCTTTCGCTCCAGCACGATGCACTGGAGCGAGCGGGATGCGAACGGTTCTTCGACGATCAGGCGTCGGGCGCCAGGACCGACAGGCCCGGTCTTGCTGCAGCGCTGGCTTATCTGCGCTCCGGCGACACGCTGGTGGTGTGGAAGCTTGATCGGCTCGGCCGCTCGATGAGCCACCTTATAGACAAGATCGGCGAACTGGCGGCGCGCGACATCGGATTCCGCTCGCTCACCGAGAATATCGACACCACCACGCCGGGGGGAATGCTGGTGTTCAACATCTTCGGCTCCCTCGCGCAGTTCGAACGCGACCTGATCCGCGAGCGCACCCAAGCCGGTCTACGTGCCGCACGCGAGCGCGGCAGCAAGGGCGGTCGCCGGCCCGTCGTCACACCCGACAAGCTACGTAAAGCTCGGGCACATATTGCGGGGGGCCTCACCGTCCGTGAGGCCGCGGCTCGCTTGAAAATCGGCAAAACCGCCCTCTACAAGGCCCTCGAGCAGACCGTCACTACCGTCGAGACGTGATGTTCCCGGCCCGTTCTCCCTTGGCGTACGCAAAACGCACTTTCGTGTAGTGACCCCTCATAGCCAAAGCCTATAGAAATATTTGCGCACCGCCACGGCGAAGACCGTCACAATTCATGCAGGTTCACAATCGGCAATATTCTTAAGTTAGCGCCTATGGGGGCGGAATGCCCTCTCCCCACGGAGCAAACATCGACGCCGGTGCACGCCGGCACACTACCCGCGAGATCCGCGCGAGCGGTTCTTGTGCCCGCCATGTGGATCGTCCCCTTCGGCCAAGACCGCTTGCGGGCTTGGGGAGCGCGAGCGACTAGAGCCACGGTGCCGCGCCAGCGGCAGGCGTCATCGCCATCTTGCTTTCAATAGCACTAAGTGCTAGATATTCTCTATGAGCAATGCCACGGCGACAGCGCGAACCTTCAAGACGGCCTGGTTCGCCAAGGCGGCGCGCAAGGCCCGTATTTCAGACGACGAGCTATGCGAGGCCATTCAGGAAGTGATGAAAGGCCAGGCGGACGATCTTGGCGGCGGGGTGTTCAAGAAGCGGCTGAACAAGAACATGCACAGGAGCATCATCCTCGCGCAGTTCGGCAGCTACTGGCTGTATCAATATTTG
Source organism: Gammaproteobacteria bacterium (assembly GCA_030833185.1). Taxonomy (GTDB): domain Bacteria; phylum Pseudomonadota; class Gammaproteobacteria. The sequence goes on from JAURHQ010000190.1 coordinate 3,249, forward strand.
TTCGCCAAGAAGGACAGGGCCAATATCGACGATGACGAACTGAGGGAGTTTCGCCTGCTGGCGAAGAACCTCCAGAAAGCCACGGACAAGGATATTGCTCCCCTGCTGGCGGATGGCAGACTGACGGAGATATGCAATGGCGACCAAGCGTAAGTATAAAAGCGACGCCTTCGAGGCGATCCACTCGACGGCCGAGGCGTTCCATAGCGTCGGGGTGATCGACAAGGCGACCATGCGCCATTTCGACGAAAGCTGCCTGACCACGCCTCCCGCAATCGCCCCGGCTGAAATCAAGCGGCTGCGCGAACGCAACAAGGTCAGTCAGCCGGTATTCGCCCGCTACCTCAACACCAGCGAAAGCACGGTGGAGAAGTGGGAAACCGGGGCCAAGAAGCCCAGCGGCGCGGCGCTCAAGCTGCTGTCGATCGTCGAGAAGCACGGCATCCAGATTCTCGCCTGATCGCTCCTGGAAAGGCACGATGAAAGCCATATTCATCCGGCACGGCGAAAGTACCGCCAACACCGGGCTTGTCAGCACCGATGTCGCATCGATCGCGCTGACGGAGCGCGGGGAAGGGCAGGCGGGCCGGATCGCGCGCGAATGGCCGGAAACGCCGTCGCTGATCGTCACATCGCCGTTTCAGCGCACCCGGCAGACGGCCGCGCCGACGATCGCGCGCTTTCCCGACGCACCGGTGGAAGTGTGGCCGATAGAAGAATTCACCTATCTACAACCGGCGCGCTGGAACGGCACGGCCGCCGCCGATCGGCGGCCCCATGTCGAACGCTATTGGACGGTCGCTGACCCTGCCTGGTGCGACGGGGAAGGGGCGGAGAGCTTTGCCGGCTTCCTCCGGCGCGTCGAGGCAGCCTTGGCGCGCCTGGCCGCGCTCCCGCCCGCCTCGCGGGTCTATGTGTTCGGGCATGGGCAGTTCATCCAGGCCGCCCGCGCGATCGTCACCGGCCCCGATCTGGACGACCAAGCGCAAATGAGGGCATTTTGGCGTGACGGTACGCCCCCGGTCGTTGCCAACGCGGAACGGGTAGGGTTCCACTGCTTGGTGATCGCTGGGAATGTGCGGCGACCATCGCCGCCTGACGGCAACACCTGTTTGTCTTTGTCGTCATTTCGTGTTACGCTATTGCGAGTTACTCGCATAAAAGCTAAGAGGGGTCGTTTGCGGAAGGGGGCGGAATCCTACGGTAAGGCCCGAATCTGAGCATTGAGTGCAAACCTATGCGACACGTTGATTGTGATACGGGTTATGGAACAACAAAATCGGCTTTCGCGTGCCATTTTAGCGCCACATCTCAAACCTTCGTTTGTGATCCATGCTGATTGGCTACGCCCGTGTGTCCAAATCCGATGGTTCTCAGTCCCTCGACCTGCAACACGATGCCCTGCACGCCGCCGGGGTGGTGACGGACAATGTCTATGATGATCGCGCATCCGGCAGCCGCGACGATCGGCCAGGCCTCGCCGCCTGCCTCAAATCTCTGCGCGACGGTGATATCCTGGTTGTATGGAAGCTCGATCGTCTGGGGCGAACGCTCACCCACTTGGTCAGCACGGTGCAAAGTCTGTCGGATCGCGGCATCGGCCTGCGCGTCCTCACCCTAGACTCGTTTCCACTTAGGTTGAAGCGTATCCGGAGTTTCTGAGATAGTTGGCGCATTCGTGTGGGGGGAAGGCGTCGAGTAGGGTGCCGATGCGGCGCCAAGTTGCCTCGGCGGATCGTTCGGCTGCCTTTCGGAGCAACAGCTTGAGCTTGGCGAAGACCTGCTCGATCGGGTTCAGATCCGGCGAGTAGGGTGGCAGGAACAGCAGCCTTGCTCCGGCCGAGCGGATTGCCTTGCGGACAGGCTGCCCCTTGTGGCTGCCCAGGTTGTCCATGATGACAACGTCGCCCGGCTTGAGCGTGGGCACGAGGAACTGCTCGACCCAGGCCGTGAAACTGAGGCCGTTGATCGGTCCGTCGAGGACGCACGGCGCATCGATCCGGTCATGGCGCAACGCTGCAAGGAAGGTCAGCGTGCGCCAATGCCCGAACGGTGCGCGGGCGATGAGTTTTTGCCCGCGCGGCGCCCAACCCCGGATCGGCGTCATGTTGGTCTTGGCCCAAGTCTCGTCGATAAAGACCAGGCGCCGGGGATCAAGCCGGCCCTGATACTTCTTCCACTGCTCGCGCCGCCTGGCGATCTTCGGCCGCAACTGCTCGACGGCGAACAGCGTTTTTTTTGAAGCGCAGCCCTTCCGAGCGCACCAACCGCCATACCGATACCGTGCTGGTCGCGATCCCCTGTTCGGCCAGTTCCGCCACCAGCGCCTTGAGCGTGATGTCGGGCACGGCCTTCACCCGGCCGATCACCAATGCCCGGTGCGGCTCAAGCAGACGCTTGCGGTGACCTCCCATCGGACGCGATGCCGCCGTTCCCGTCGCCCGCTGGCGCTGAGACCACTTCACCACGCTCGCAACGCTCACCCCGAACAGCGACGCTACCTCCCGGCAGCTCCGACCAGACGCTACCGCCGCCGCCACTCGCTCCCGAAGATCATTCGAATAGGGTCTCGCCATCCCCGCTGGCCTCCATCCCCAGCCAGCAGGTTGAATCAGAACTCACCCCGCTTGGGTATCCCATTTCGATTCAATCAATCAGAAATCGAGTCTAGTCATCTGGAACTGAAATAAGCTTCATTGTATAAGCCTTTGTCGGACAGGCAGGGGCATTGACGATGGCAGGCAGACAAGCGGATTTGGTTGTACTGGGCGTCGAGGATCGGTCCTTTCTCGAAGGTCAGGTCCGCCGCCACAAGGCGCCGCGTTCTCTGTCGGATCGATGCCGAATTGGACGGCGACAATTATGATGGCCGGTTCGCCGGGCGACAATTGTCGTCCCGTTTAGTACCCCGGCACCGACTTCGTCAGGCTTGTTGGAAAAAGGCCACGTTGGCGAGGAGCACTAGGCCGATCGAGCCTAATGCCCCGTGGGCGATGACATAGAACGTCGGCGCGCGCCCGCGAAAGATAAGTCGAAACAGGGTCAGCCCTCCCGCCAGAGCGGCTCCAAACACCCCCAAGGCCCACCAGGCCTGGGTCGGGGGTGTGACGTCGCGCAGGATGGTCACCAGCAGAAACAGGACCGATGCCGCCGCGAAGCCGCCATGAGCCGCTCCGAAGAACGAGGGAAAGGAACGATGACGCGCGAGTGCAACGCCCATCCCCGTGCCAAACGCTGCGACCGCGGAAAGCAGAATGAAGGCAAGGATATACATGCAGAAATCCGATCAGAAGGAAGGCATCTCGCAC
>JAURHQ010000191.1 GCA_030833185.1 Gammaproteobacteria bacterium
ATAAAGGCCATCATCGGGTTGTCGCGCACGCCGGCCAGAAACGGCGGCAGAAACTGCGGCTTATCGCTTTTGACCGCCTGCGCGACGGGGTCCAGCAACTCACTGACCACCCGCGGTTCGTCCTCCTGCGGCTCCGAGGCCAGCGCAATCTGACCCTCGGCGTCGGTCAGCCACCACTCGGTCTCGTCGCCGTCGGTAAGCGCCTGTGTCACGATCTGACGTAAGGCAGCGGCCGCGGGGGCGTCTGGCGGCGTGCCAGCGGCCAGTTGGGCCGCAAAGTGAACCAACTCGCTGCGTCCCGCCGTGAGCCTGACGTCCAGCAAGCGCTCATCTACCCAGGTGCGCACGATTTGCGCCTGTGAGTTCCGCACGGCCCTGAGCGCGCCGCCGACCTGTTGTTGAATCTGGTGTCTGACCACCAGCAAGACTGCGACGCCCCCGGCCATTAACAGCACCAGCGCAAGCGCCAATCTGCGCCAATTGCGTGCCGTGATCGACTGTTCGCTGAGGTAGCCGGTGACGGCCGACACGGCCTGTACCGGCACAAAGGCGCTGGATTTCATTCAGTACTCCGAAGTTGCTGGACCACCGCCTGCAAGCAGGCGATCTGCGACGCGCTGCAAACCCAGGCGCACCGCGGGATGAAACACCCCGCGAGGGTAGCGGCCGGGCGGGGGATGTACTACAAGCGCCGCATGCTCCCACGGCTGGCCTTGCGTACACTCCCGCCCATTCCACCCCAGCGGAGGCTTGCGATGAAGATAGGCGTGTTTTCCATTCTGCCCGACCTAGCCGCCGACCCGGCGGTCGTCGCCCGCCATGCCGAAGCGCTCGGCTTCGCAAGCTACTGGGTGCCGGACCACATCATTCTGCCGGTGAACTACAGCACGCCCTACCCCGGCAATCCGGGCGGCGGACCCGATCCGGACTACCTCTGGCAAATGCCGGATCCCCTGATCGCGCTGATGCGCGCCGCCACCGCTACCACCACGCTGGAAGTCGGCACCGCCGTGTTGCTGGTACCGGAACGCCACCCCCTGCATCTGGCCAAGGAAATCGCCTCCCTGGATGCCTTCAGCGGCGGGCGCTTTCATTTCGGCATCGGCGCCGGCTGGAACAAGGAGGAATCAGAAATCATGGGCGGCGACTTCGAGCACCGCTGGTCGCAGGTCAAGGAGGCCATCGCCGTGATGAAAGCCTGCTGGACGCAGGACGCCGCCGAGCATCACGGTCGCTACTACCAGTTCCCGCCGGTGCGCTGCTATCCCAAGCCCGCGCAGCAGCCGCATCCGCCGGTCTACATGGGCGGGATCATGTTTGGCAACGAGTGGGCCAAGCGCGTGTTCCACCGCATCGTCGACTGGGGCGATGGCTGGCTGCCGGTGATTCGCGAGGTCTCCCAATTGAGTGACGGCCTCCAACAGTTGCACACGCTGTGCGAGGCGCGCGGCCGCGACCCGGCGTCGCTACGCATCACGGTGCTGGGCGCCGAAGGCCAATGGCGCAAGCGCGCCGAACTTGATGCCCTGTTTGCCGCCGGCGCCGAACAGGTCACCCTGTGGCTTAAAAGCCGGACGGCGGACGACATGCGGCGAGAACTCGATGCGCTGGCGCGGGCGCTGATCCCGGCTTGACTTAGAGCGCGCTCTAAAAATAGAGTCCGCTCCATGTCGCTCCGCGCCCGCCAGCTCGACGCCCGCCGTCACCGCATTCTGGATGCGGCGGCGCTGCTGATTCGCCAGACCGGCGGCACGGATTTCTCCATGCGCTCGCTGGCCGAGGCCGCCGAAACCAGCCCGGCCACGCCGTACAACCTGTTCACCTCGAAAGAGGGCCTGCTCTACGCGCTGCTGTCGCGGTCGTTGGACGAAATCACCGATCAGGGCCTCGACTTCAGCGCCCACGATCCCTTGGAGCGCGCGCTGGAAGCGGCGATGAAGGCCGCTGACATCTTTCTGCGCGACCCGGGCTTCATGCGTCCGCTGTACCAGTTCTTGCTGGGCGTGGTCGACCCGATCCACCGCCCGCGCTTCATCGAGCGCTCACTGGCCTATTGGCGCGCGGCGCTGGCTGCCGCCGAGGCCGAGCACCTGCTGGACGGCGCCGTCAACCGCGAGAGTCTGGAATACGCCCTGATGGCGCAGTTCATGGGCGTGCTCGATTTCTGGATTCACGACGACATCGATGCCGACGGCTTTCGCGCGCGGGTGCTGACCGGCACCGTGCTGCTGCTGCTGCCGTTGGCGAACGTTACCCAACGCACTCGCCTGTTACGGCGGTTGGGAGCACCGCCTAAAACGACCCGGCGCGCCCGCCGCGCGGCGCTGGTCGCCGTTTCAACGCCTACAAAAAAACACTGACGGGAGCACGCACCATGAGCACCGGATACATGCTGATGATGGCCAATCTGCACGAAGGCATGAGCGACGCAGAGATGATCCGCCAGGAAATGCGCATTGCTGAAATGGCCGAAGAGGTGGGCTACGACGCCATCTGGTGCGCAGAACACCACTTCGAGTCCTATTCGATCGCGGTGGACAACATCCAGATCCTCACTTGGCTCGCAGCGCGGACAAAAAACATCAAGCTGGGCAGCGCGGCGCTGATCCTGCCGTGGTGGACGCAGCCGATCCGGCTGGTCGAGAAAATCACCACCATGGACGCCATGTGCAACGGCCGTTACCTGATCGGCTTCGGCCGCGGCCTGTCGCGCAACGAATTTGAGTCCTTCGGCATCCCCATGCACGAAACCCGTTCGCGCTTTGATGAATCAGCCAACATGATCATGAAGGCCTTGGAAACCGGCTTCATTGAAGGCGCGGGCCCGCACTTCCCGCAGAAGCGCACCGAGATCAAACCAAGCCCGCAGCAAAGCGCCAAAGGCCGTCTGTATGCGGTCGCCATGTCGCCAGAATCGGCGGACGTCGTCGGCACGCTGGGCGCGCGCATGATGTGCTTCGTGCAGTTCTCGATGGACAAGCACCTGCCCAACTTCGAAATCTACCGCGCGGCCTATCGCAAGGCTCATGGCGTGAAGGCGCCGGCACCGCTGTTGCTCGACTTCTGCTACTGCAACAAGGACGCCGCCAAGGCCGAAGCGCTGGCGCGCAAGCATCTCGCGGTGAACTACCTGTCGATTTTGCAGCACTACGAATTCATGGCGGACTACCACAAGGACATCAAAGGCTACGAGGCGTACGGTCACGCGGCGGAGTTCCTCAATTCCATCGGCCTCGACGGCGCGGTGGAGGACTACATCTCGCATCAGGCCTGGGGCACGCCGCAGCAGATCCTCGACCGCTTGGCCTCGCGCCGCGCGATCATCGGCCACTACGACTGGAACTCCATCGTCAGCTACGGCGGGCTGCCGTTCGACGAAGTGGAAGCCAGCATGCGCCTGATCGGCAAGGAAGTGCTGCCGGTGCTGAAGGCGTGGCGGGAAGAGGCCGCCGACGCGCCGGCCAGCGTTGCCGCCTGAGCGCACCGGAATGACGGTCAACGCGCCGGCTGCGCCGGAGTCGATCGATTTGATGTCGCTGGAAGCGGTCAGCGATCCGCAAGGCTATTTCGCGCAGTTGCGCGCGACGCAACCGGTCTACTGGGACCCGCAGTACCGGTCGTGGCTGATCACCAGCCACCGGCACGTGGCCGAGGCGCTGCGCGATCCGCGCTTTTCCTGCGACCGCATCGAGCCCTACATTCGGAAAAAGCTGTCGGGGCCGGACACCGATCCGTTGGTGCGCCAGGCCTTCGACGTCTTGAGCGGCTGGATGGTTTTCAAGGAAGAGCCGGACCACTCGCGGCTGCGTCGCCTGTGCATGCAGGCCTTCACTCCGCAGTCGATCGCCAAACTCCGTGCGCGGGCAGAAATTCTCACCGCGGAATTGCTGGACGCCGTCGCGCCCGGCGAATTTGACCTCATCGCAAGCGTCGCCGCGCCGCTGCCTTCGATCATCATCGCCGAGATGATGGGCGTTCCGGTGGAAGATCGCCTGCGGTTCGAGCAATGGACAGCGAAAGTCTCACCGCTGGTCTCGACCGGGCTTGACGATCCCACTCGCTACGGCAGTGTCGCCGAAGGCATGGACGCGCTGGTGACCTACTTCCGCCAGTTGTTCCAGCGCTACACCGAGCAGCCCGCAGACAACCTCATCACCGCCCTGCTCCGCGCCCGCGAACAGAACGACGCGCTGTCTGAAGCTGAACTGATGGCCACCTGCACGCTGATGCTGTTCGGCGGCCACGAAACCACCGCTAACTTCATCGCCAACGGCGTGCTTGCGCTGCTCAGGCATCCCGGCCAGCTGGCCGCCATGCGCGAAGACCGGGTCGATATGAAGCTCGCGCTTGAGGAGTTCATGCGCTACGACGGTCCGGGCAAAACGGTGGTGCGGGTGGCTAGCGAAGACTTCGAGTTCGAGGGTCAGCAGATCCAAAAAGGGCAGCGGGTGTTTCTGATGCTGTCAGTTGCCAACCGCGACCCGCTGGCCTATGAGGACGCCGAGTTACTTAAGCTCGATCGTCCGCCGGGGCGCCATCTGGGCTTCGGCTTCGGCATGCATTTTTGCCTTGGCGCGCCGCTGGCGCGGTTGGAGGCGGGCATCGCCATTCCGGCCATCGTCAAACGCTGGCCCGGGCTAACGCTCGCGCCGGGTCCGCTGCAATGGCTGCCGTTTCTCGGCACGCGCGGAATGCGCGAACTGCGCCTGCGCAGGGCGTGAGGAAATCATCGACTACATGCCGCGCGGGGCGGCGCATAAAAAAAGCAGAGGGGAGCAGCACATGAGCACTTTCAGACGTGTGGCCACCGGCCATCGCAACGACGGCCGATCGATCATTGCGAGCGAGCAAACCGTGAAGGGCGTAGGCGTGCCCGGCCTGCCCGGGGTGTTTCTTACCACCTTGTGGGGCTCGGATGTCGCGCAGGCTTATCCCGACAACGGCGCCGAACCCGCGCATCACGCCTGGTTTCCGCCGATCGGCGGCGTGCGTTTTTTTGAGTTCATCCTGGCGCCCGACAGCACCCCGCCGGATACCAGCACGGATGCGGACACCATCGCCCGCGAGGCCGAGCACCTGTTCCCCGGTCTGCTCAGTCACTTCAACCCCGAAGATCCGGGCATGCACCGTTCAGCCTCGACCGACATGCTCTACGTGGTGTCCGGTCGCTGCGTGCTGGAACTCGACGACGGCTCGCGCACCGAACTGAAGGCCGGTGACGTGATCGTGCAAAACGGCACCATGCACCGCTGGAAAAATCCCTGGGACGAACCGTGCCGGATTATCGGCGCGCTGGTCGGCGCGCAGCTCGGCAAGTGATCTGACAGGATGCTGCCGCCGCAAGACAGCGGCGGGAGCGCGGCCGGCCTCAGTCGCGCAGCCGTAAAGGCAGCGTCGAATACCCCATCACGTGCGTCTGCGCGAGCCTCGTGGCGGGTCCCGCCAGCGCAAGCCGCGGCAGCAGCGGCAACAGCGCTTCAAGACTCGCGGCGAGTTCCACCCGCGCGAGGTTGGTGCCGAGGCAAAAATGGGCGCCGAAACCGAAGGTCAGATGCGGGTTGGGCGCGCGGCTGATGTCGAAGCGATAAGGCTCGACGAAGACCCGCGGATCACGATTGGCCGCGGGGTAGAACAGCCCCACGGTGTCGCCGGCGCGTATGCGTGTGCCGGCAAGGTCAAAATCCGCTTCCGCCGTGCGCAGGAAACTCGCCACCGGCGAAGTCCAGCGCAGGATTTCCTCCACCGCCGTCGGTAGCCGCGCGGGCTCGGCGCACAGCAGAACGCATTGTTCCGGATGTTCCAGCAATGCCGCGACGCCGCCGGCCAGCGCATTGCGCGTGGTGTCATTGCCGGCACCGATCAGCAGGAACAGATAGCCGTTCAGCTGCTGGTTGCTCAGCAACCTGCCCTCCACCGGAGTGTGCACCATGCGGTCGATGAGTCCGCCACGCGACGCGCCGTGCGCGCGCGATTCCTCGATCAGTTCGTCGAGGTAATGACGCATCTCGATCATGTTGCGATAGGCCGCCCGGCCCAGGCTTTCGCCGGGCAAGCGGTCGCCCGCTTCCACTTCGCCGACCAGGGCTTTGGACCACACCAGGATTTGATTCCAGTCTTCGGGCGGTAGACCGAGGATTTCCCCCACCGCCGCCAGCGGCAGCTTGCAGGCCAGGCCATCGACAAAATCCACGCTGCCGCTCTGGGCTGAGGCGCGCGTCAGGGCCTCGAGATATTCCGCTGTAAAACGCTCCGCAAGGCTGCGGAAATGCGCGCGCATCTCGCGCATCGCGCCCTGCGTATAGGCCCAACTCGAAAGCCGGCGAAAACGACGGTGACGGGGCTCGTCCATGAACACCATGTCTGGTGGCTCGTCTGCATCCCAGCCGCGCGCGCGGCCAAAACTGTCGAGACCCTCGCGCAGGAATTCGGTTTTACCTTTTGGCGTCAGCCGCAGCCGCGGCCGCAGCCGTAGCAGAGGCAGGGGCAGCCGCAGCCCGTCGCCCCCTCGTCAGCAGAATAGGGCTCGCAGCGGCTCCCGCAGCCCG
>JAURHQ010000192.1 GCA_030833185.1 Gammaproteobacteria bacterium
GAACGCCGATCAGGCGGGGCGTATTGAGCGCACGTGGCGAGATGCTACGCCTCGCCTTGAGCCAGCGCTCAACCACCTCCCAGATCGGTTCGCCCTTCACCCCTTGCGCAACGGGCGCCCAGCCCGCTACACGGTAGGTCTTGGAGGGCTCGATCAGCTGCCCTCCGAGTCGCATGTCGGAGATTCGGGACCCCGCACGCGCGCCCGGCTCGCAGGCATAGGTGAGGCCACCGACCCGCACCATATCGCCACCCTGCTGGTAGTAGGGGTCGGGGTTGAAGATATTGTCGGCCACGTCTTCCAGAATCGCCTTCAGCCGCTCGCCGGTGAACGCGTTGACCGTCACCGCCGGGTAGGTGATCGCGGTCTGGTCCATCAACGTCTCCATGGTGATGGTCTCGCCGGGCAGCACGCTGGTGCCCCAGCGGAACCCCGGCGAGAGCGCGATGGGCGCGTCCTGCGTTTTCATCAGCGCGTCCAGGATTAGCTGGTCGATGCTGCCGTTGAAATTGCCCCGCCGGTAGAGCAGTCCTTCGCTCACCGCCAGCGGCTCGGCCAGTTGTTTGGCAAAGGGCGCACGCTGGGCGGTAATCAGCGCCGCCATGGCGGGGTCGCCCGGCAGCAGGTCGGCAAACACCGGCAGCAGGCGGTAGCGCGCGTCCTGCAGTTTGCCCTTGCGCACGTCCAGATCCAGCACGCCCAGGAACTTGGTGTTGCTGCCGGCGTTGGTCACCAACGTCACGCCGCCGGCGTTTTTGACCGGCACCGGCTGCGGCACGCCGTCGTGCGTGTGGCCGCCGAGAATGGCATCGAGTCCGCGCACACGGCCGGCAAGTTTCAGATCCACATCCATGCCGTTGTGCGACAAGAGCACCACCACCGCCGCGCCCTTGCCGCGCAGTTCGTCGATCACCGTTTGCAGATGCTCTTCCTGCAGACCGAAGCGCCAGTCGGCCACCAGATGGCGGGGATTGGCGATGGGCGTGTAGGGGAAGGCCTGACCGATGATGCCGACCGCCACGCCGTTAATTTCGCGCAGGCTGGACGCCGGAAACACCGGGTCGTCGAAATCGGCGGTGGCGATGTTCTGCGCCAGAAACTCGATGCGGCCCTGCATGGGGCCGTTGACCAGTGCCTGCACCCGTTCCATGCCGTAGGTGAATTCCCAATGGCCGGTGGCGATGTCCACGCCCAGCTCGAGCTGGGCCGCGACCATGTCCGCGCCGCGGGTCCACAGCGAGGTGGCCGAACCCTGCCAGGTGTCGCCGCCGTCCAGCAGCAGCGCGCCGGGGCGGGACGCGCGCAGGCGTTTGACCAGCGTGGCGAGCGACGCATAGCCGCCCAGCTTGCCGTAGCGGCGGGCGGCGGCGGCGAAGTCGACGCTGCTCAGCGCATAGGCCAGACGCGAGCCGGGCGGGATGCCGTAGTGCTGCAAGAGTCGCTCGCCGACCAGATGCGGCGGCTGGCCCAAACGCTCGCCCAGCCCGAGGTTTTGCGTCGGTTCGCGAAACCACACCGGCAGCAGCTGCGCGTGGGCGTCGGTGTAATGCAGCAGGCTGACGTTGCCGAAGGGCGGCAGCTCGTAAAGCGCTGCCCCGTCGGCGTGTTCCAGCGCGGCCCGGCTGTTGAGCGCGAGCCCACCGGCCGCAGCCGCCGCCAGCACGCTCAGGAATTCGCGGCGGTTCACTGGTTCACCGGCGAGGCCGGGTCGAACAGGAAGGCCATCACATCCTTCAACTGCTGCTCGGTCAGAATCTTTTGGTGACCGAAGCGCGGCATGTTGGAGCAGGGCACGTCGGCCTGCGCGTTGTAGAGCTTGCGCCAGGCGAGGGCCAGCATCTCCGGCGACTGCCCGCGCAGCTTGCCGTAGTGCTGCAGGCTGGGGCCCAGCGTGCCGTAGGCCAGTTCGCTGGATGCCAGCTGGTGACAGGCGTAGCAGTTGCCGCCGTTCGGCTTGGCAGGGTCGTCGCTCGACTGCAGGCCGGTGCCGGTCTGGGCAATTTTCTCGCCGGCCTTGTAGTCGCCGAGGTACTGGCCGTCGCTCGGCGGCTTGACCGTGGCGAGGCTGGCTTGCTGGATGCGGCTTGCGGCCTCGGCCGGCAGCGTCGCCGTGGTGTAGCGCGTGCAAAGCGTCTGCACCTCATCCTGCTGCAGGCGATCCATGCCGGCCTGTTTCTTGGCCTCGAAGGAACGCTGCATGGCGGCCGCGGCGTCCGGCGCGGTCTCGGCGGCGTACAGCGGCAAGCTGACGGCCAGCAGGCTGGCGGCCAGCACGCCCGGCAGGCGGAGGGAAATCATGCGCAGCGTCCTCATCGTTTGATCCCCGGCGCGGCGAGCGTGCCGCCCTCGGCGTTCTTGGCCAGGAACATCGTCAGCCCAATCGCGACCTCGGAGCCAAACTTGAGCTGCGGCAGGCGTTGCTGACGGAAGCAGTCCTGCAGCCGCCATTCCATGGTGCGGAGTTCACCCTGCGAGATGCGGTAGGCCGGCCAGTGCGTGTAGGCCTCGCGCGCGCCGGCGGCGGTGGTGAGCTGCGGCAGTTCCTGCAGACGAATCCGCTTGCCGGCGTCGCCGTGGCAGGTGGCGCAGGCAAAATCGTGCGGGCCGGCGCGATAGCTGAACGCCGCCTTGCCGAGGGCGTAGGCCGCCTGTTCGGCCGGGTGCTGCATCGGCAGCGCGATGGGCTTGCCGCGCGAGGCAGCCACCACGTAGGCGGTCAGCGCCTCAAGCTCAGACTTTTTCTCGCCGTCGCCGAACTTCACTTTGAGGAATTCCTCACGCGGAATGCCCTGCAGCGTGGTGACGCAGCTGACGAGCCGGGTTTCGAGATCCTGTACCTGCTGCGTGTCGTCGAACCAGCGCGGCAGCTGGGCGTAGGCCCCTTCGATAACGCCGGGTCCCAGACCCAGATCGCAGGCCGTGAGATTCGCCTGCTTCGGACCGCGCGCCGTGTGCCACAGGGCCTCGCCGCGCGACTGCCAGAGTTCGGCCGGATTATCGTCGCCAAACATCTCGCGATATTCGGCAATCGCGTCCTGGGTGCTGGTCTCGGCCTGCGCGGCGCCGGCCAGCAGCAGGAGGCTGCCGACCAGCAGGGCGCGGCGGGTGGCGCGCGGGGTGTTCATCCAATGCTGACCTCGTCGCTGCGGCTGTCGCCGGCCGTGTCGGTCCAGGTGACTTTCAATTTGTCGCCTTTCGCACCGCCTTTGAAGCGGAAAGACAAATACGGATTTTTTGACACCGACGGTCCCCAGTCGGCGGACAGCACGTCACGGCCGTTGCAGCTGGCGGTGACTTTGGTGATGTAGTGGGCCGGCACGACCGCGCCTTCGGCGTCTTTGCGCTGGCCGGTTTCCATCACGTGGGACATCAGGATTTTGACTTCCACTTTTTCGCCTTTGACGGCCGCGCGTATGCGCATCGGATCGGACATGGCAGTTGCTCCGCGCTTAGCCGCCGCAGCCGCCAAGGGTGACCTTGACGAGGCGGTCGGTGTAGAAGGCGCCGGCGTCGGTTTTGACGACGGCATGAATCAACGAGCTTTCAGCGACCTTCACCCGGGTCGCCACATAGGCGTCGGTGCCGTCCGGGAAGCTGAAGCTGGCCGACATCACATGCGGGTTTTTCTCGACCAGCAGCAGGATTTCGCGCGTGCCCGGCAGGGTGCTTTCCACTTCCACCGGCACCGCCGCGCCGTTCTCGGCAATATCCGGTGCCTTGAAGTGGATGGCGTCGGACTTGGTCGGGTTCGCGATACCCAGCGCTTTCAGGGCATCGGCGATAGCCTCGGCGGCAAAGGCGGGGCGGGTGTCCGCTGCGCGCACCAGACGCGGTAGAAGACCGCTGGCAATTGTCAGCGCGGCAAGTCCGGTATGGCCTAGCCGCTGCAGGAAGCGTCGCCGCTCAAGCATCATGGGGGTGTACTCCTCAAAGGTAACAGGGGTCAGGGCGCGGCTGCGCCCGCCAGAATCCAGCCGAGTATCTGATCCAGCGCGGCGTCCGTCACGGTGGTCTGGGGCGGCATCAGCGCGCTGCCCCACACGCCGCTGCCACCGGCGCGGACTTTCTGGCGCAATTGCGCCGGCGCGTCCGCCACCGCCGCGTAGCGCCGCGCCACGTCGGCGAAAGCTGGACCCACGCGCGTCTGCTGGGCGGCGTGACAGGCGAGGCAGCCGTTGCTGGCGGCGAGCGCTGCCGGGGTCGGCGCGGCGGCGGCGGGCGCGGCGACCATAAACTGCCGGAAATGCGGCCCAAGCTCGCCATAGAGCTGATGCGTAAAGCCCGCGGGCAGTGCCGAACTCACCTGCGGCGGCGTTTTCAGACAGTCCTTCATGCAGGCGGTATTGCGCACATCGGGCTTGCCATCGGCGCGCATCATGCCGTGGGCCTGGGTAAAGCCCTTGCGGTTCGGCATTTCGACCTGCGGCAGACTGCGCTCGTCCAGCACCGCATCGGCCGGCAGGATGTCGTTCAGGTTGAGCACGTAGGCGGTCACCGCGTAGACCTCGTTCACGCTGAGCGCTTTCGAGCGATTAAACGGCATCGCGCGGTTGATGTAGTCCCAGAGCGTGGTGGCGTAATCGAGCTTGCTGCCCACCGTGCGCTGCGGCGTGGCGGTGCCCAGCGAACCGACCCCGCCGGCCAGCGCGAGATAGTCGGTGCTTTCGCCAAACGTGCCGTGACAGCTCGCGCAGTGGGTGTCGTAAACGACCTGCCCTTCTTCGACCGAGCCGTGACCCGGCGGCAGCCCGACGCCGTCGGGACGTACGTCGATGTCCCAGCTGGCGATTTCATTGGCGGCCAGCGGCTTGCCCAGCGCCTCCCAGGCCGGCGCGGCGCTCGCGCTGGCCGCGATCAGCCACAGGCCGAGCGCCAGCAGTCTAGAGCTGCACATTGTGCACCCCGCCGTCGGCCGCGACCTGCCAGGTCTGAATCGCGTTGTTGTGATAAATGGAGCGCGTGCCGCGCACTTCGCGCAGCTGGCGCAGCAGCGGTTGCACATAGCCCGTGTCGTCCACGCAGCGGCTTTGCAGCAGCGCCGGCGTGCCGTCCCACACCCAGTCATGACGGAAGCGGGTGAGGGCTTTACTTAGCACCGGCTCCTGTAGACGCGCGGTGTGCCAGGAGCGACCGCCATCGGTCGAGACGTCCACCCGCTTGATGCGCCCGCGCCCCGACCACGCGAGCCCGGTAATTTCGTAATACCCACCTTTGTCGAGGAGCGTCATGCCCGCCGAGGGCGAGGTGATGACGGACTTCGCTTCCTGAATCCAGGTGAACTGGCGGCTGATGCCGTCGGGCATGAGGTCGGAGTAGTGCAGCGTCTCTTCGCGGGTGTGCCAGGGCGCGTCACCTACTTCGAGACGACGCAGCCATTTCACGCTGGATACGCCCTGCACGCCGGGGACAACGAGGCGCAGCGGATAGCCGTTTTCCGGGCGCAGCATCTCGCCGTTCTGGCCGTAGACCAGCAGCGCATCGTCCAGCGCCATCGATAGCGGAATGGTGCGGGTGAGGCTCGCGCCATCGGCGCCTTCAGCCAGCAGATAGCGCGCGCGTTTGAGGTCAACGCCCACTGCATCGAGAACGGTGGAAAGCAGCACGCCGGTGTACTCCGCGCAGGACAGCATGCCGTGGGTGAACTGCACCGTCGGCACCGCGACGTTGCCCCATTCCATGCCGGAGTTCGCCCCGCATTCGATGAAATGCAGCCGCGAGACCGAGGGCAGCCGCAGGATGTCGTCCATGCTGAACAGCTTCGGCTGCGCGACCAGTCCGTGGACCGCCAGTCGGTGCTGCACCGGATCGATGTCCGGCAGGCCGGCATGGTCGCGCTCAAAGTGCAGGCCGTTGGGCGTGATGATGCCGAACAGGTTTTGCAGCGGCGTAAAGGCGATGGAAGATTCGTTGGTGCGGGTCAGGCCGGGGCTTTGGCGCCGGATGATGTTGGCCTCGAAGCGCGCGGGCTGGCCGTAAGGACTGCTCGCCACCGGCTTGCCCAACTGTTTCGCGCTGTCCGGCACCGGCAGCGGATCTGCCGCGGCGCCCGCTGCGGCCCCGAGCACGGCGCTGCCGGCCAGTTGGCGCAGGAACAGGCGTCGGCCGGGTGGCGCGGCCAGCGACGGCTCTGTGCGCAGGCGGCCGCGGGGCGGGGTTTTTTCTTGCATGCCTGGTCTGCTCCTCACCGTGGCGATCGCGTAGGCTTCATACCCCCATGGGTATGAGGCCTACTTTAGGGAGCCGGCCCTTCGCGGGTCAATCTTGCACTGCAACCCGCAGACCGACACCGCTATTAGTCCATAAGGCCGGCGTGCCGCGCTTGATCGATGCCGGCCTGCGCGCCACGCTCTCGCCGAAGACCCGCCCGCCCCATCGTGTTTAAGCCCGACGCCCTACGCGAGGAATCCGACTATGGCCAGCATGAGCACCGACGTTCTGATTATCGGCACCGGCCCGGCGGGCTCGGCGATGGCCGCGCGCGCCAGGCCGGCGACGTCGCGCACGGCCTGCAGGACGGAACCCGCGCGGGCCGCGACG
>JAURHQ010000193.1 GCA_030833185.1 Gammaproteobacteria bacterium
GGTGACCGGCGCCGTGCTCGCGCTGGAGCCCGCCGCGCAGGTCGTGGCGCTGGACGACGATTATCTGGACGACATCGCCAGTGCCTTCGGCCAGGTGGTCGACTCCAAAAGCCCCTACACCAGCGGCCACAGCGCGCGGGTCGCGCTGTATACCGATCTCATCGCCGAAACGCTGGGCCTGTCGCCCACGCGCCGCCGGTGGCTGAAGCGCGGGGCCTTGCTGCACGACGTGGGCAAGCTGGGCGTCAGCAACAGCGTGCTCGACAAGCCCGGCAAGCTGGACGCCGAGGAATGGGCGGCCGTGCAAGCCCACGCCGCCTACACCGAGGCCATCCTGTCGCGAATCAGCGCCTTCGCTGAACTGGCTCGCGTGTCCGCCGCCCATCACGAACGACTGGATGGCAAAGGCTATCCGCGCGGCCTGACGGCTGAAGAAATCTGTCTGGAAACCCGCATCATCACCACCGCCGATATCTTCGACGCCATCACCGCCGAACGGCCCTATCGCGCGGCGGTGCCGGTGCCCAAAACGCTGGAGATGATGGCCGAGCACGTCGGCACAGCGCTCGATCCGGCCTGCTTCGATGCGCTCAAGCAGGTCATCGCGCGCCTGCCCGAGACCTTCCCCAGCTAGCGCCGCCGCGCGTAGCGGTCGCGCGGTACGTCGATCCGGGGTGCGACAATTTGTCGCATTCCGGCGGCCGCCCGAAGCCCCGACAATTCGCCCCTGTTTTGTGCGACCTGTTGCCGGAGTTTCCTTTGCGAGTTTCAAGCTTTGCGCGTCCTTTGGGCGCTGCCCTCTCCCTGTACACCACCCTCACGCTGGCCACCGAGGCCGCGCCCCCATCGCCCGCCGCCAGCGGCGCCTGGCTGTCGCTGGGGGAAATTGCCGTCAGCGCGGGGCGCAGCGGGCCGCTCAGTTCGCGCGAAGTTTTAAGCTCGGTCGACCTGCTGGGCAGCGAGCGACTGGCGCATGAACAGGTCAACAACGCCTGGGAGCTTTTCAAGCGCGCGCCCGGCGTGATGACCACCGAGTTCAATCAGGGCACGACCTCCGGCAAGCTCTCGTTCCGGGGCTTCAACGGCGAAGGCGAAATCAACGCGGTCAAGCTGCTCGTCGACGGCATTCCGGCCAATAGCAACGACGGCAACATGCCGTATCTGGACGCCATCTTCCCGCTGGATATTGAGTCGATTGAAGTCGTGCGCGGCACCAACGACGCGCGCTACGGGCTGAACAACATCGCCGGCAACGCGCAGATCAACACCCGCACCGGCGGCAACTACACCAAAGGCCGCGTCAGCTACGGCAGCTTCGACACGCGCAATACCGAAGTCTCCGCAGGGCTCGAAAAAAACGGCTTCAGCCAGAACTATTTCGTCGGTTATCGGGGGATCGGAGAGCTATCGGGATCACGCGGATTTCGACAAGTTCGCGTTCTCCGGCAAGTGGTTTTATGCGCCGGACGAACAGCCTTTTCGCGCCGGGCTTAGCGTGCGCTGGTTTCGCAACGAGGCCGAGGAGCCGGGCTACCTGACCGAACTCGACGCCCGCGCCCGCCCCAGCCTGTCCTATCCCTTTTCCGCCACCGACGGCAGCACCCGCGAGGTGGGCATGGTCAGCGGGCATCTGGACGTCGACCTCGCGTCCACCCTGCTGTGGACCGTCAAGAGCTACGTCAACATCCTGGATGACGACCGCTTCATCAAATTCAGCGCCGCCGCCTCGCAGCAGGAGCGCCTGACCGACGAGAAGCACTACGGCGCCATCACCACCCTGACCTGGCGGCCGGCGGTGCCGATGATGGACGACTTCGCGCTGGAAACGGGCTTTGACCTGCAGCGTCAGGACAATGCCAGCCGCCGCTTTCTGGACACTGAACGCGTGCGCCAGAGCCAGACCCGCGACCAGCAGTTTTCGCTCAACAACTACGGCGGCTACGCCCAGTTGGTGCTAAAGCCGGTGCCGTGGCTAAAACTGATGCCGGGCGTGCGGGTCGACAGCTTCGACGGCGATTTTCTCAACCGGCTGACCGGCCTGCCCGCTGCCATCAACGATTACGGCAGCATCTGGCAGCCCAAGGTCGCAGCGCAGGTAACGCCGCTTGAAGGCTACGACCTCTACGGCAACTGGGGGCGCAGCGCGCAAATCGGGCTGGCTGCGGGCAGCTTCAAAATCCCGCCGCGCACCACCGACCTCGCGCCCTCCATCAACGACGGCTGGGAAGTGGGGCTCAAGTTCAAGCCCTTATCCTGGCTGGAAGGCCGCGTGGCCTACTGGGAGCAGGTGGCCTCCGACGAAGTCCGCCGCAAGCTGAACGACCCGACCGGCGACTTCGACAACGTCGGCCGCACCAAACGCGACGGCGTGGACGTACAGTTAAACGCCGTGCCGACCGCGGCGCTAAACCTGTGGGTGGCGGGTTCGGTGCAGAACGCGGAGGTGCTAAAACCCGGCGACACCGAGCCCGCGCTGCGCGGCAAGGAAATCGACCACACGCCGGACTTCATTTTTTCCGCCGGCGTCGACTACCAGTTCACGCCGCTGTTCCGCGCCTCGCTGTGGGCCTATGCGCAGGGGGACTACTACCCGGAGCGCAGCAATACCACGGCGCAATTCGGCGACTACGTCACGCTTAACCTGTCGTTGGCGTATCAGGCGACCCGTCAGGTCGAACTCGAGCTGCAACTGCGCAACCTGACCGACGAGTACTACGAATATGTCTGGCACGACGGCACGCAAACCCTGCACTCGCCGGCGGATGCGCGCGCGGTATTCGGCGCGGTGAATTTCCGCTTCGACTATTAGCCGCCCGCAGGCGATGCAGGTGTCATCCCGCACGCGAGCGCGTGCCGTGTGGCGGCGGGTGCATCTGGCGCTCGGGCTGACGCTGGGCGGCTTCTTCGTGCTGCTGGGGCTGACCGGCAGCCTGCTGGTGTTTTACGTCGAGCTCGACGCCTGGCGCTACCCGGCCGCGCAGGTCGGCGAGCGCGCGCCGTTGGAGGCCTTTACCCAGCGCCTGCGCGCGGCGTTTCCCGAGCGCCCCGGGCCGTGGCGGCTGGAACTGCCGGCCGATCCGCAGCGCCCGCTCACCGCGCGCTATTACAAACCGGTTGAACGCCAGCAGCGGGATTTTGCGCCGCTGCTGGTCACGCTCGATCCGGTCAGCGCGCAGGTGTTGCGCGAGCGCTTCTGGGGCGACGACCTGCTGACCTTCGTCTACGACCTGCACTACAGCCTGCTGTTGGAGCGACCAGGGCGCTGGACCGTCGGCGGTCTGGGGCTCGGCCTGCTGTGCAGTCTCGGCAGCGGACTGTGGCTGTGGTGGCCGCGCCGCGGGCAGTGGCGGCGGGCCTTCCGGGTAAAGCCGCGCAGCGGTGCCGCGCGCGCCGTCTACGACCTGCATGTCGCCGGCGGCGTGTACGGGCTGGTGTTGTTGGGCGTGCTCGCCGTGACCGGCGCGGTGCTGGCGCTGCACGCGTGGCGCCGGCTGCGCCCCGCGGCCGCGCCGCCGGTGCTGCGAACCACCCCGCTTGCGCGCGGCGCCATCAGCGCGGACGCCGCCGTGGCAGCAGCGCAACAGGCATTGCCGGGGGGCGAACCGGCATGGATCGAGATGCCGGCCGATGCCCAAGGCGCGTGGCGCATCAGCCTCCGCGTGCCGGGCGACCCCGGGCAACGCTTTCCCCACAGTCAGGTCTGGGTCGATCCCTATACCGGCACCGTCCTGCATCTGCGCGACGCGCGGCGCGACGGCGCCGGCGACGTCTTCCTCAACTGGATGCACCCGCTGCACAGCGGCGAGGCCTTTGGCCTCGGGGGCCGCCTGCTCGTGCTCGTCTCGGGATTCATCCCGCTGCTGCTCGCGGTAACGGGCTATCTGCGTTGGCGGCAGAAGGCGCACGCCCGGACGGGCCGAAAAGCTCGCCTGTAGGCGCGGCGCGCGCCGACGCCAAATCATCGACATTCTGAGTCGGGGCGCTGCCGCTTCCACAAAATCTGTGGGAGCGGCAACGCCGCGACACCAGCGCCAAATCGGCCACCGCCAGCGTCGGGGCAAAGCCCCTCCCACAAAAAAGCCCCCCACATAACCGTGGGAGCGGCAACGCCGCGACGCCAGCGCCAAATCGGCCACCGCCAGCGTCGGGGCAAAGCCCCTCCCACAAAAAGCCCCCCACATAACCGTGGGAGCGGCAACGCCGCGACGCCAGCGCCAAATCGGCCACCGCCCGGGTTCAGGCAAGAAGCCTCTGCCACAAGGTTTGCCCGGGCAGCGATTGCGGACTCACCTGCTACGCCGGCACCGCCGCCCGACCCACCCGCGCCCTCGCGATCACGGTCTTCATGATCTGCGCCGTGCCGTCACCGATCTGAAAGCCCAGCACATCGCGCAGGCGCTGCTCCATCAGCCCGCGGTCGTAGCCGCCGTGGCCGTGGGTCAGCAGACACTGGTGGATGGTGTCGTAGGCCAGTTTCGGCGCCCACCATTTACACATCGCGGCCTCGGCGCTGTGCGCGGCGCCGCGAGTTTTCAGCCACAGCGCCTGCAGACACAGGAGCCGCGCGGCTTCGACCTGCGTGTCGAAATCTGCCAGCGGATGCGACACGCCCTGAAAGGCTGAAATCGGCTGGCCAAAGGCCTGCCGCGTGGTGCTGTAGGCCCAGGTCTCCTCCAGCGCCACCCGCGCCACCGCCAGCACCTGCAGGCCAATCAGCGCGCGTGAATAATCAAAGCCCTGCATCACTTGCACAAAGCCCTTGTGCTCCTCGCCCAGCCGATGATCGACCGGCACGCGCACGTCGTCGAAGAACAGCGCCCCGCGGCCAATCGCGCGCTGGCCGTGGCAGTCGAAGCGCGTTCGGCTGAGGCCCGGCAGGTCGGTCGGTACCAGCAAAGCGGTGACGCCGTGCGCGCCAGAATCCGGCGCGCCGGTGCGCCCGAACACCACCACGGCATCGGCCTGATCGGCAGCGGAAATGGAGGTCTTCTCGCCGTTGATCACGTACTCGTCGCCGCGCCGCTCCACCCGCAAACGCAGGCGTGCGGCGTCCGATCCACCGCCGGGTTCGGTCAAGGCAATCGCGACCATGGCCTCGCCCTGCGTCATGCGCATCAGCCACGGCTGGACCACCGCCGGCGCGCCGTATTGCGCGAGAATCTGGCTGTTCAGCGAAGCCAACAGATTGATGTAGGACAGACTGAGGTCCGCGCGTGCGACCTCTTCCATGATGACCCCGGCGGCCAGCGCGTTCAGGCCCGAGCCGCCAAATGCCTGCGGCAACTCCGGGGCAATGAAACCCAGACTCCCCATCTCGCGCATCAGCGCGCGGTCCAGCTCCCGCGTGCGGTCGCGTTCCTGAAAGCCCGGCGCAATGCGCTCGCTGGCGAAGCGTCGCACGTGTGCGCCGAGTGTGATCAGGTCGTGGTCGAGATAGGGATTCATCGGCTTGCTCCTTGGTCTGGCTAACAGTCGGGGGCTGCGCGGCCATTGTTGGCGGGGCGCGCCTTCATTGCCAGCGAGTCACCCGTCCAGTACAAGGACGGCATGCTCGCTCGTCTGCCCCCTGCTCTGCGCGACTCCGCCGTGATGTGGGGCCTGGCCGTTGTGCAGCTGATGACTACCGTGTACGCCGGCGTCTACGGCGCCCACATTCAAGCGGGCAGCAACGACCCCGTCCGCTATCACCACCTCGCCCTGTCGCGCCTCAGCAGCGAGCAGGGGCTACTACGGACCCTGCCGCAGATCGAAGATCTGGGCTGGGGCCAGTATTTTCCGGACAAGGAATTTCTCTTCCACGTGCTTACCGCCACCGGCTAGCGGCTCAACGGCGACGCCGGCGCACGGGCCGTCATTCCGCTGCTGGGGGTGGGCATCGTCGGTCTGCTTTACCTCACGCTCAGGCGCGAGATTCCGCCGAGGAAGGCGGCGCTCGTTACGCTGTTTCCGGTGCTGGTCACCACCGTGTTTCTCTATCGCCTGATGCTGCTGCGCCCCCATGTGCCGGCGATATTTTTGTTCTGTCTACGGCTGGCCGCCATCCTGCAGCGGCAGCGACCGCTGGCGGTGCTCGCCGTGTTCGGGTTTGTGCTGTCGTACCACGCCTTTTACGTGCCCTTGCTGTGCATCCTCCTCGCCTGGCCGCTGCGCCGCACCGCCGCCAGACCCGATGGCCTCTGGCTTGGCTGGATGCTCACCGCGCTGCTGGCCGGCCTGCTGCTTAATCCGTATTTCCCGTCGAATCTGGAGATGGCGTTCACCCACGCGCGGATCGCGCTCGGCGCCGGGCTGCCGCCCGGTCTCGACGCCGGCGTGGAAGTACAGGCACTGCCGCTGCGGCAATTCGTCGCGCGCTACGCCTACCGGGTGCTGGGCGCCGGGCTCGCGCTTGGCAACTGTGCGCTGGGCGTATACCGGAGTGGCGCGCAGCGACTGGAATATCGCTAACTCTTGGGTGTTACGCTCGCCTTCACCCTGCTCAGCGTGCAGAGTTCGCGCGCCACCGAATACGCAATCCCTGCGCTCATTCT
>JAURHQ010000194.1 GCA_030833185.1 Gammaproteobacteria bacterium
TCGACTGCCGCCATCGCGGCAAAATGTTCGAGGATTCCGGTGAGCTGCGCGGCGTGCGCGCCAGCATCCCCCTCATCTATTCGCAGCCGCGCCAAGCGCGCGACGCGCAGTAGCTCGGCCGTGCTGAGGCTCATGCGCTTAACTCGTTATCTATTGAAACTGAAGGTAAAACTTAGCGTAACTCGGCTTGCCGAATGCACAGGCCGCTGTTAAATTACGACTCAATCTTAGTGACGCGTCGCGCGGCTCAACCAGGCTGGTCATGGCGGGGCATGCTGCGGAAAAGCTTCTGACGCGCGAGCGCAGTCTACCACGGCCCTTCGGGCCTGTCGGCCCTCTCCCCCGTCTTCATTAGCCCGGCGCACCGCGTCATCATTGTTCCTTCCCGACCAAGGGGCTCACAGAATGTTCAAGATGCTTCGAGGCGTGTTTTCCAACGATCTTTCCATCGATCTGGGGACCGCCAACACGCTCATTTATGTCCGCGGCAAGGGCATCGTCCTCAACGAACCATCGGTCGTCGCGATTCGCCGCGGCAAAGACTCCGGCTCCAAGCAAATCGCTGCGGTCGGCATAGAGGCCAAGCGCATGCTGGGCCGGACGCCGGGGCATATTGAAGCGATTCGTCCGCTCAAGGATGGCGTCATCGCTGACTTCACCGTCACCGAGAAAATGCTCCAGCACTTCATTCGGAAGGTGCACGGCAATTCGATGTTCAAACCGAGTCCACGCGTGCTGGTGTGCGTACCCTGTGGCTCGACGCAGGTGGAGCGGCGCGCAATCCGTGAATCGGCCGAGGGCGCAGGCGCGCGCGAGGTCTATCTGATTGAAGAACCCATGTCTGCCGCCATCGGCGCGGGGATGCCGGTTAGCGATGCGAGCGGGTCCATGGTGCTCGATATCGGCGGTGGTACGACCGAGGTTGCCGTCATCTCGCTGAACGGCATCGTCTATTCCGATTCGGTGCGAATTGGCGGCGATCGCTTTGATGATGCCATCGTGAACTACGTGCGCCGTAACTACGGCAGCCTGATTGGCGACGCCACCGCCGAGCGCATCAAACACGAAATTGGCTGCGCCTACCCCAGCAACGAAGTACGTGAAATCGAAATCAAGGGCCGCAACCTCGCCGAAGGTCTGCCGCGCAGTTTCACGCTGAACAGCAATGAAATTCTTGAAGCCCTGCAGGAACCGCTTCAGGGCATCGTGCAGGCAGTAAAGACGGCTCTCGAAAAAACGCCCCCGGAACTCGGCTCCGACGTCGCGGAACGCGGCATGGTGCTGACCGGCGGTGGCGCACTGTTGCGCGACCTCGATCGCCTGCTGATGGAAGAGACCGGGTTGCCGGTGTTCGTCGCCGAAGACCCGCTGACCTGTGTGGCGCGCGGTGGCGGCAAAGTGCTGGAAATGATCGAGGAACACGGTCCGGAAATTCTGGCGCTGGAATAACGTCGCTCAATCTCACGGGCGCTTGGAGGAGCGAGCCATCAAGCCGCTGTTCACAGAATCGAGTTCGCCCAGCGCGCGCTTTATCGCCTGTCTGATCCTGTCGTTCCTGCTGATCTCGGTGGACCACCAGCATCAGCATCTGGCCAGTTTGCGCGCGATGCTCGCGGTGGCGGTTTACCCTTTGCAGTACGCGGCCAGCCTGCCGGTCCAGCTGGTTGATGATCTCGCCCAGACGCTGGCCACACGCCGAGCCCTTCAGGGTGAAAACGAGCACCTGCGCGGTGAGAACACCCAACTCCAGGCTCAGGTGCTGCGGTTTGCAGCGCTGGAAACCGAGAACCAGCGGCTGCGACAGTTGCTGGATTCCAGCGCAAATCGACGTGAAGACGTCGCTGTCGCTGAAATTCTGACCGTCGACAGCAACCCGGCACAGCAGCAGGTCATCATCAACAAAGGGAGCCGTAGCCACCTCTACGTGGGGCAGCCGATCGCCGATGCCCACGGCTTGTTGGGGCAAATCATTCAGGTTTCGCCGTTTACCGCGACTGCCCTGCTGGTTTGCGATGAGCGTCACGCCGTTGCGGTCGAGGTCAACCGTACCGGCCTGCGTGCGGTGGCGGTCGGCGCCGGTGAGTCTAATGAGCTGATGTTGAGTTTCGTGCCGACGAATGCAGATATTGAGGTCGGCGACCTCATTACGAGTTCGGGCCTCGACAACCGTTTCCCCCCGGGCTATCCGGTGGGCACGGTCACTGCAATTTCGGCCGTGCCGGGAGACCAGTTCGCCAAGATAAGCGTCCAACCCAGCGCCCAGATTGGGCACACCCGGGAAGTGCTGATCGTGTGGCCCGAGCGTCGGGTCGACGCCAGCGCAAGCCCGCCATGATCTCGCGCCTCAATTGGCCGGGGGCAATCGGCATCAGCCTGCTCGTCGCGCTTTTACTCACTGCCATTCCATTACCGGACTGGGTGCAGTCCTGGCGTCCGGCCTGGGTGGCTATCACCGTGATCTACTGGTGCCTGGCCATACCCGAACGCATCGGTGTTTTTGTGGCGTGGAGCATCGGGCTGGTACTCGATGTGCTGCACGGTTCCATTCTTGGCCAGCACGCGCTCGGTCTGGCGACCGTGGGCTACATCGCGGTGCTCTATCATCAGCGCATCCGGGTCTTCCCGCTGGTGCAACAGTCGCTGGTGGTAGGGTCCATGGTGTTCTTCTATCTCGGCGGCATGAGCTTTATCTACAACATGCTGGGCTCGCGGCACTACGGCCCCGAATATCTGCTGGGCGCCGTTACCAGCGCGCTGCTCTGGCCGTGGGCCTACATCGTGCTGCGAGATTTCCGCCGTAAAACGGTCACTTCTGCCAGATGAACAGCGGCGCGAATCCGCGACGGGAATCCAATCGCGACCCCGCGTCCTTTCGCGGCCGGATACTGTTTGCAATCGCCGGGATGCTGCTGCTGGTCGCGATGCTCATTGCGAGGCTCGCCTATTTGCAGCTCGTCAACCACGACCACTACACCACGCTCTCGCTGGAGAACCGGCTGAAGGTGCTGCCAATTCCACCAACGCGGGGCTTGGTTTACAGCCGCGATGGCGTGGTGCTGGCGGAAAATCGCGCGTCTTTCGCGCTGGAATTCGTACCCGAGAAAACCCCGGCGCTCAACCGCGCGCTGGCAGAAATTCAGCCCTATGTGAGCCTGAGTGCGGACCAGCTCAGCCGCCTGCGCAGCGAACTCAAACAGCGGCGCCGCTTCGACACCATCACCGTCAAGGAAAACCTGAGCGAGCAGGAAGTGGCGGTATTTTCGGTAAATCGCTATCGCTTTCCGGGTTTTCAAATCGCGGGTCGTCTGACTCGACACTATCCGCTGGGCGCAGAAACCGGCGCGGTGGTGGGCTACGTCGGCCGGATCAACGAAGAGGAATTGCGGCGCCTCGATCAGGGCGAGTACAGCGGGACGACGCACATCGGGAAGGAAGGCATCGAGCGCTCCTACGAGACGGAATTGCACGGTCGCGTGGGTTATCAGACGGTCGAGGTCAACGCACAAGGGCGCGTACTTCGTGTGGTAGAGAGCCGTCCGCCGGTACCGGGCCGTAACCTGCGGCTGGGAATCGACACCCGTCTGCAGCGCGAAGCCATCAAGGCGCTGGACGGCCAGAAGGGCGCCATCGTTGCGATCGAGCCGGCTACCGGCAGTGTGCTCGCCTTCGTGACCAACCCGGCCTTCGATCCCAACCCCTTCGTGAACGGGATCAGCGTTTCGCTCTATGACAGTCTGCGTAACGCGCCCGACCGACCGCTCTTCAACCGCGCCCTGCAGGGGCTGTATCCGCCCGGGTCCACGATCAAGCCGCTGATAGCCGCTGGCGCGATCGAACTGGGCTTGCGCGACCGCCGCGCCGCCACGTTTTGCCCCAGCTTTTTTCAGTTGCCGGGAGCCAGTCACAAGTACCGCTGCTGGCAGAAAGCCGGACATGGCAGCGTCGATATGATTCGCTCCATCGCCGAGTCGTGCGACGTTTACTACTACGCGCTCGCCCGCGACATGGGCATTGATCGCATGCACGATTTGCTGGTGGGCTTCGGGCTGGGAAAGCCCACGGGTATCGACCTGCCCGCCGAACTGGGCGGCCTGGTGCCATCGCGGGCATGGAAGCAACGTGCCCGGAAGCTACCCTGGTTTCCCGGCGAAACGCTGCTTAACGGGATCGGTCAGGGGTTCATGCTCACGAGTCCCGTCCAGCTCGCGCACGTCGCCAGCATTTTGGCCAACCGCGGGCGCGTGATTGTGCCGCACGTGGTCGACCTGCTTGAAAGTCCACAGGCTGGCGAGCAGGAGCAAGTCCATGTGGTCGAAGCGCCGTCCGTGCCGGTGCATCAGGAAGAAGCCTGGAATGCGGCAATCGAGGGCATGCATGAGGTCGTGCAGGGGGAGCGCGGCACCGCGCGCGCCACCGGTTTGGATGCCGCCTATCAATATGCGGGCAAGACCGGCACGGCCCAGTTGTTTCAGATTGCGCAGGACAAGCGGATCGACGTCAAGGACATCACCAAGCAACTCCGCGACCACGCGCTGTTCGTGTCCTTTGCTCCGCTTGAACAGCCCCGGATTGCGCTGGGCATCGTCGTCGAAAACGGCGAATCTGGCGCCCATACGGCCGCGCCTATCGCGCGCACGCTGTTCGATTTCTACTTTGCACTCAAAGGGCAGGACGATGCGTCTGGATAGGCGGGGCAGCCTGCTCTCGCAGGTCCACATCGACCCGCCCCTGTTGGGCGGTTTGTTGATGCTCTGTGCGATTGGCCTGGTCACGCTTTATAGCGCGTCCGGCCAATCGGTCGATGTGGTCATCAAGCAGGCGCTGCGCATGCTGCTCGGGATGGCCTGCATGATCGGCATCGCGCAGATCAGCCCGCAACGTCTGGCCCGTTGGGCGCCGGGAATCTATCTGCTCGGAGTTTTTTTGCTGATCGTGACCACAGCGATCGGCGAAGGACGCGGCGCGCACCGCTGGCTGGACCTTGGCCCAATCCGGTTTCAGCCCTCCGAAATCATGAAACTCGCCACGCCGCTGACGGTTGCCTGGTTCCTGCGAGACAAGATCTTGCCGCCCCGAATGGGCCAGATCGGCATCGCGTTGGCTATTGTCGTGGTGCCCGGCGCCCTGATCATGGAACAGCCTGATCTCGGCACCGCGATCCTCGTCATGGCCGCTGGCTTGCTGGTGCTGTTTTTTGCCGGCATCCCGTGGCGCCTGATCATGCTGGCAGTAGGGGCTACCGGCGCCATGGCGCCCATCGGCTGGCTGTTCATGCACGAGTATCAGCGCCAGCGCGTGCGGACCTTGCTCGATCCCGCCGCCGACCCGCTGGGCACTGGCTATCACATCATTCAGTCGACGATCGCGGTGGGGTCCGGCGGGTGGTCGGGTAAAGGCTGGTTGAACGGTACCCAGTCCTATCTGGAGTTCTTGCCTGAACGGGCCACCGATTTCATTTTTGCGGTGTACTGCGAGGAGTTTGGCTTGCTGGGTGTGCTGGTGCTCCTGGCCGCTTATCTGCTGGTGATGATGCGAGGGGTCACAATCGCCGTGCAGGCGCAAGATCTCTTTGGCCGACTGGTCGCCGCGAGTCTGATTTTCACCCTGTTCATCTACATTTTCGTGAACATGGGCATGGTGATTGGCCAACTGCCGGTGGTCGGCGTGCCGCTGCCGCTGATTAGTTTTGGGGGCACCTCCATCGTCACCCTGCTGACCAGCATGGGCATTCTGATGTCGATACAAACGCATCGACGCTTCATTGTAGAATCCTGAAAGATCGCGCAGGAGTGCCGGAAAAACCGTGAAATTTCAAAGCTTTTCAAAGGCGCCCGGGATTCTCCTGCTGGCGCTTCTGGCCGCGCTTCCGGCAGGCGCCGATTGCGCAGAACTCGACCGCGCGGCGGTCGCGGCTTTCAGCGCCGAGATGCAGACCAAACATGGCTTCAACGCCGAGGCATTAGGCCAAACCCTTGCTCGCGTCGAACGGCGTGATCTTATTCTGGCCACCATCGCGAAGCCCGCAGAGCACAAACCCTGGCACGTCTACCGCCCGATTTTTCTTACCGCTGAACGCATCAATGCCGGCGCCACGTTCTGGGCAACGAACGCCGCCACACTCGCCGCGGCCGAGAAAACCTACGGGGTCCCGGCCTCGATCATCGTGGCCATCATCGGGGTTGAAACCTTCTACGGCCGCAATACCGGTAACTTCGGAGTGCTCGAGGCACTGGGTACACTGGCCTTTCACTATCCGCCCAGAGCGCCGTTCTTCCGTTCCGAGCTGGAAAATTTCCTGCTCCTCGCGCGCGATGAAAATCTTGATGCGCTAGTGCCCAAAGGCTCCTACGCCGGTGCAATGGGGCTGCCGCAGTTTATGCCCAGCAGCTTTCGCGCCTACGCCGTCGACTTTGATGGCGATGGTCATCGCGATATCTGGCGCAACCCGGCAGATGCCATCGGCAGCGCGGGCAACTACCTCGCGCGTCA
>JAURHQ010000195.1 GCA_030833185.1 Gammaproteobacteria bacterium
GTGAAATACAGCACGGTTTCTTCGGGGAAGAAGGTGGAGTCGTGCAGCACGCCGTTGGGCTCGTAGCCGTAGTCGCCGACCGACGCGGTGGTGCCGCCCTGCTCCTTGCCGCCACGGATGTGCATGACGCCCTTCAGCACCAGATATTCGCCGCCGCCCAGATGCCGGTGCGGGGCGAACGAGCAGCCCGCCGCGCAGCGGAACAGCACGGTCCATGCGCCGGTCTCCTGGCTGGTGCGCAACACTTTGAAATCGATCCCGCCGCCGAATTCGCGCCAGGGCATCTCGCCGGTGGCCACGTAGGAGTCTTCGATCATGGTCTCCCCCTTGAAGGTATTTTTGTAATGAGCCCGACCACCAAAGTATAGGCGGGGATCAGGGGAAGAATCATGCGGGTCCAAAGCGTACTGGCGGCGCCATCCAAGGCGCCTTAATTTTCGGTCACGGGTACGGGAAGCGGTCACCCCGCTCCCCGTGCCGGCATCGCGCTACATCAACATGGACGAAGGCGATGCGGTGATTTTTCTGGACGGCAGCCCTCATGGGGTCTGCACCAGCGCCACGCTGATCAACCTGCGCACCCGGGACACCTGCAAGGTCTGGTGCGAATAGCCCGCCCGAAGCCGTCGCGCCCGCGCCACGCCCTCGCCCGCCTGGCCCAATCCGCGTAAAAACCGTACGAGGCTTGCCGAAATACCCCCGGATGGGCGACAGTTCGGGCTCATCTTTCGTGGCGAGCACACAGCGCATGATTCGATTGGTTTACAGCTCCGCGGCCCGCGCGGGCATGGATGAAGCAGAACTCAAACGCATTCTGGATGCTGCCCGCACGCGCAACGCGCGGCGGGACGTCACCGGCATGCTGCTTTACCGCGACGGGGTATTCCTGCAGTTGCTGGAAGGCAAGGAAGTAGACGTGCGTTTCGTGTTCTCGCGCATCGCGCAAGACCCGCGCCACCAGCGAGTGGTGAAGCTGCTGGAAGAAACCATCAGCCAGCGCGATTTTGCCTCCTGGAGCATGGGCTATCAGGTGGTGACCCATGCGCAGCTGGATGCGCTGGCGCCGCCCGACCCGGTCACCCGCAAACCAAGCGTCAACATGGGCATGCTGGAAGTTGACCCGCCGCTGGCGACCAAGCTGCTGCTGTCCTTCGCCCAGCCCATGGGCTTCGCCTCGGCCTGAGTCAGGAAACCTGCCGGCCTTTTGCTGCAAGCGCGATAAATCGCCGGCACCCGTGGCACACTAAGCGCCCCCTCGAACACGCGGCCCTCGGCTCGGGAGCAGCTTGAAAGAACAAAAAGACCTTCGCGCGCTCGTGCTGGGCGCCATCGGCGTGGTGTACGGCGACATCGGCACCAGCCCCCTGTATGCCATGAAGGAAACCTTCGCCGGGCATCATCCCCTGCCGGTAACGCCGGCCAATATTCTGGGTGTGCTGTCGCTGGTGTTCTGGGCAATCATGCTGCTGGTGTCCTTGAAATACGTCGCCATCATCATGCGCGCCGACAACCGCGGCGAAGGCGGCAGTCTGGCGCTGCTGGCGCTGGTGCAGCGGGTCACCAAGGGCTCCGGCATGACCTGGCTGGTATCCGCACTGGGCATTTTCGCCGCTGCCCTCTTCTACGGCGACAGCATGATTACGCCCGCCATCTCCGTGCTCTCCGCGGTGGAAGGCCTGCGCGTGGTGGCGCCGCAAGCCGGGCCGTTTGTCGTGCCGATCACGGTGGTGATTCTGGTGGGGCTGTTCTCGGTGCAAAGCCGGGGCACCGGCGCAGTGGGCCTCTGGTTTGGGCCGGTGATGTGCCTGTGGTTTGCGACGCTGGGCGTGCTCGGCCTCATCCACGTGGTGGAATACCCCTCGGTCATCCGCGCGGTCAATCCGCTCTACGCCATCGACTTCTTCCTTGCCCATCCTTATCTCAGCTTCCTCGCGCTCGGCACCGTGGTGCTGGCGGTGACCGGCGGCGAAGCGCTCTACACCGACATGGGCCATTTTGGCCGTCGCCCCATCCGACTGACCTGGTTTGGCTTCGTGCTGCCTGCACTGCTGCTGAACTACTGGGGTCAGGGCGCGATGCTGCTGGCCGATCCGGAAAACGTGCGTAACCCCTTCTTCTTCCTCGCGCCCAGCTGGGCGCAGGCGCCGCTGGTGCTGCTGGCGACCGCGGCGGCCATCATCGCCTCGCAGGCGGTGATTTCCGGCGCTTTCTCGGTCGCGCGACAGGCGGTTCAGCTGGGCTATATGCCGCGCATGGCGATCATTCACACCTCGGGCAAGGAAGCCGGGCAAATCTACGTGCCGCTGACCAACTGGACGCTCTGCCTGGGCGTGCTCTTGCTGGTGGTGGGCTTTCAGTCCTCCAGCAACCTTGCGGCGGCCTATGGCATCGCGGTCACCGCCACCATGCTGATCGACACCATTCTGGTCGCCTTCGTCATGTACTACCTGTGGCGCTGGAATCTCTGGCTGGTGCTGCTGGTGGCCGGCGGCTTCCTCATCATCGACACCGCCTTCCTCAGCGCCAACGCGCTAAAAATTGCCCAGGGCGGCTGGTTCCCGCTGGTCGTTGGCATCATTTCCTTCACCGTGTTGATGACCTGGAAACGGGGCCGTCAGCTGATGGCGGCGGCGCAGGCCGAGATGGCGATCAGCCTGCCGGAGTTTCTGGACATGCTGGACCCGGACATCCACCGCGTGCGCGGCACGGCGGTGTTCATGACCGGCAATTCAGAGGGCGTGCCGTCGGCGCTGTTGCATAACCTGAAGCACAATCAGGTGCTGCATCAGCGGGTGTTCCTGCTGACCGTGGTGACCGCCGAGACGCCTTACGTCGACCCCGCGCAGCGCACGGCGTATCAGGAACTGGGCAAGGATTTTTACCGGCTCATCGTGCACTTCGGGTTCATGGAACAGCCGGATATTCCGGAGGCGCTGGCCGGCTGTGCGTGTTTTGGTCACGCCTTCAACATGATGGAAACCACCTTCTTCCTCAGCCGCGACAACATCGTGCCGACGCTAATGCCCGGCATGGCGCTGTGGCGCGAGCGGCTCTTCATGCAGATGTCGCGCAACGCAACGCCGGCGCATGAGTTCTTCCGCATTCCCACCAACCGCGTGGTGGAACTGGGCACGCTGCTGGAGATCTAGCCCCGTCGGTCAGGCGTCTGGCGCTTGCGGCCAGACGCTAGCCGGGTGCTCGGCGGCTGGCTCAGTGCCAGGCGGTCAAACCCACCGCGCTCACCGACACCTCCATCCAGCCGTCCGTGCGGCTCGGCAGGGCGTGCGCCGGCGGTACCGTGAAGTCCACCGCCGCATGCGGCGCGACCACCGGCAGCACCATGAACTGCAGGCTGCTTTGCTCATCGGCGCCGGGATGCCGCTCGTCTTTCCAATGCCAGATGTAGGTCACCGCGAGCCGCAGATTTTCGATGCGGCGGTCGGAAAGATTCACCACCTGCCCGGTGACCACGCCGTTGTTCAGGCTAACGCCCTGCACCGCGACCACCTTGGCCAGCGTGTCCGTGCTAACCAGTTCGTCGGCCTGCGCGGGCAGCGCCTGTGAAAGTCCCAAGGCCAGCGCCATTACCGCAACGGCGTGCAGTTGTGTCATGTCGATACTCCCTGTTCAGAACGTGTTGGCTTGTGATCAGACGCCGCGGCGCCCCCGAATCAGCCGGATCAGCACGGCAATCACCGCAATCACCAGCAGGATGTGAATAAAGCCGCCCAGCGTGTGAGACGACACCGAGCCGACCAGCCACAACAGCACCAGCACCACGGCCAGAATTTCAAGCATCCGTAGGCCCTCCAGCCTTGCGGCCTATGGCGGCGCGGGCGGCGTACCGGCAGCCCGCTCGTTTAAAAATTTCCTGACCTCGCGCGCCGAGGCGCTGCAACTGCGCAAGGAGGCGGCGGCTTTCATGCGCAAGAGAAAGCTCGGCCGCTCGCCGCCGGCCGTCAGGCTGGCCACCTCGTTCAGCGCCCGACAACTTCGCACGATGCGGGCCTCGGCTTTCGCCAGCAAACGGCTCTCGGTCGCGGTGGGTGGCGGGTCGGCATATTCCGCGTCCAGCAGTTCGTCCATGAGCGCGTTTTGCAGGCGGAAAACCCGCTCGCCGTAGCCGGTGAATGATTCGGTTGGCGGTGGCGCGGCCCGCGCCTGCGCGTCGGCGCGCGCCTGCACCCCGATGCTGCTCATCAGCAACACGCTCGATGCAAACATGAGCACCGACTTCACCCTGCTGGCTCCCCGTTCATCACGGCCATTCCGCGTGGCCTCAGGCTAGGACGCAGGCGTCGCGCATAGCCTGCGCCGGATCAAGTCATGGGGGGTTGTGAAGATCTGCGTGCGAAGCGCATCGGCAGACGTCGGCTGGTAATCCTTGCAGCGTTGATCAAGTGCTACTGCCAGCCCCTTATGCGGTCGCGACGCCGGCGGAAGCGGCACCGCCGCGACGCGAGTGCCAAATCATCGACAGCTTCAGTCGAGGCGCTGCCCCTCCCACAACATGCACCCGTGGGAGCGGCAACGCCGCGACGCCAGCGGCAGGCCAACGACAGCTTCAGTCGGGGCAGGAAGCCCCTCCCACAAATTATGTCCGAGACAGACTCGGTTCCTGTGGGAGCGGCAACGCCGCGACACCAACGCCAAAATCAGCGACAGCTTCAGTCGAGGCGCTGCCCCTCCCACAACATGCACCCGTGGGAGCGGCAACGCTGCGACACCAACGCCAAATCATCGACAGCCTGAGTCGAGGCGCTGCCCCTCCCACAAAAACCGCCCGCGGGAAAGCATCAACAACCTCAGCTCGGCCCACGCCCCTTCCAAGCGCCGCGAGGGAACTCGCGCCCCATGTGGGCTGCACCGGCTGACCACCCGCGATTAGCGGATGACCAAAAGCAGCCCCCGGCGCCCTACTCCTTGTAAGGCTCGACCTTGATCGCGGTCAGCGTGTAGCCGGCATGGGCGACGTCGGTGCGGGCGGCTTCAGCTTTCAGCGTGCCTTCGACCATCACGGTCTCGAACGCTTCCTTGATCTTGGCACCGCCCGGCGCATTCACCAGCACTATTTGGTTGGATGGCGGGGGCGGCACGTGAATGCAGGCGCCGTAATACGGCACGAGAATGAAAGACTTCGCGGTGCTGGTATCGCTTTCCAGCGGAATGGCGAAGCCCGGCAAACGCACGCGTTGGCCGGTAAAGGTTTTAACCACCGGCGCGTCTTCCCAGAGCTTTTTCAGCTTGTTCATGGCTTCGGCCGCACGCGGATCGGCGTCGGTCAGGGTGGAGAGATCAAGGTCGCCCAACAGGTTGGCAGGCTGATAATCCGCAGGCACCAGATCGTCCCAGGACAGTTCGGGAATCTCAGGCTCGGCCAGCGCCAGCGCGGGCAGGAAGCAGGCGCTTAAAAGCAGGGATAACACACGCATGGTAGAAGCCTCTTAGATTCGGAGCGTCAGACCGTCGGCCAGTGACAAACGATAAACGCGCAGCGCCGGTAGTGCACCGCCCAATACCCCGGCAAGCCACACACCACCCAACATGGCGAGTTCGCGCGGCGACGGCGGCCAGGCGGCAATCGTCAAACCCAACTGGCCACCGAGCAACGGCATCCCCACGCCCAGCGCCAGCTGCAGCAGCAGCACGCCGGCCAGCATCCCGCAGAGGGTGAGCAGCAGCGCCTCACCCACCAATAGCAAAAACACCTGCGAGGGCCGTGCGCCCAGCGCGCGCAGGATGGCCATCTCGCGCCGGCGTTCGTTCATGCCGGTAATGAGCGCGGTCAGCATCACCAGCAGTCCGCAGACCACGGCAAGCCCGGAGATGGCGAGCAACGCCTGCTCGCCCACGCTTAGCAGATCCCAGAGCTGCTGGGTGGTAAGCGCCGGCAGAATGGCGAGCAGCGGTTCATCGCGGTAGTCGTTGATCGCGCGCTGCACGTTAAAAACGCGCAGTTTCGACTTCAGCCCGACCAGCACCGCGGTCACGGATTTAGGCGTTAGCGCCATGGCTTGCACCTGCGCGGGCGTCTTTCCGAACCCCGGCAGCGGCGCGCCGCCCACCCAGTCGACGTGGACCGCCTCGATGCCCTGCAGGCTCACATGCACCGTGCGGTCCACCGGCGTGCCGGTAGGCGCAAGAATGCCCACCACCGTAAACGGCTTGTCGGCGTGCTGCATGAAGCTGACCTTGCCGGCACCGTGGGCAAGCGTGATGCGGCTGTCCACGACATAGCCTAGCTGCGCTGCGACCTCCGCGCCCAGCACCGCATCGAACACGCCGGCAAACGGCGCGCCCGCGGCAAACTGCAGCGACTGACGCTGGCCGTAGCGGTAATGCTCGAAATACCCGGTGGTGGTGCCCAGCACGCGAAAGCCGCGGTGCGAATCGCCCAGCGACAGCGGCACAGTCCAGGCCACATCGGGCCAGGCCGCAATGGTCTCAACGGTCCGCCAGCTGACGTTG
>JAURHQ010000196.1 GCA_030833185.1 Gammaproteobacteria bacterium
CGGGTGTCCATCGCTGGGCGCAGGGCGTCGACCGCCGGCGCCAGCTTGCTGTCCAGCGCCAGTTGCCCGGCGGTGATAAAGAGGTGATCGAGTCCCGGCAGGCTCGCAAACCAATCGCGCGTGCCGGCCTCGTCCGCGGCGTCCAGCACGTGGGTGCTGACCGCTCCGCCCAGCGCGTCGCGGGCCGCGGCCAGTCGCGCTGCCGAACGGCCGGTGATCATGACCGTGGCGCCCTCGGCGGCGGCAGCGCGCGCGGTCGCTAGACCAATACCCGAGCTACCGCCCAGCACGACGACGGTGGTGGATTTAAGCGTCATAGGATCATTCTCCGCAGGGATTTGAGAGAGCGTTTCAGGACCGCGAGGGTCAGCGAAGCCGACGATAGACGCAAGGGCCGCAGCGGCTCACCGGCAGCATTGCAAAGCGACCGGCACGCTGCAGCGCCAGCCGGATGTGGATAAGCGGCTTGTCCGCGCGCGGTGCCATCGGGCATGCTCCGGCTCTTTCCGGCCTGTCGCGGGCCATCAACGGGTGAACCATGACCACGCACACGCTGACCACCGGTGACGATGTCATCACCACCGACAACTTTCTGTACGGCAATGTCACCAACGGCGCGTCAGGCATCGACCTGCTGAGCAACACGGTCGACGGGGGCACCGGTACCGACACCTTCAGCTTTCTCGATAACTACCCAGCGCAATATTTCACGCTGCTCGCGCGCGCCGCGGGTGGCTTTTCGCTGACGTCGACCGAGGAAGCGCCCAGCGGCGGCGGGGTCATCACGCGGTTCGTGAGCTTTCTGAATTTCGAGCACCTGCAATTCAACAATCTCACGCTGAGTCTGGCGCCGAGCACGGGCAATGACCTGCTGAACGGTGACGCGGGACGGAACAGACTCTATGGCTACGGCGGTGCAGACACCTTGATCGGACAGGCGGGGGTGGATTTTCTATACGGCGGCGAAGGCGCGGATTCGCTGTACGGTGGCAGCGACGTCGATGTACTCGAAGGTCAGTCGGGTAACGACACGCTTTACGGTGGCATCGGTGCTGACCGACTGTACGGCGGCACGGGTAACGACACCCTGTCCGGCGGCACCGGCATCGACCGGCTCTCGGGCGAAGGCGGGAGCGACCGGTTTGTCTTTGATTCTGCAATCGGTGCCGACCGGGCCGACCTTGTGCTCGATTTCGTGCAGCGTAGCGATTATCTGGTGCTGGACGATGACATCTTCAAAGCCCTACAGGGCCGCAGCAGCGTGCCGACGGGCTGGTTGAGGCTTGTCACCACCGGGCACGCCGCGCAGGACAGTAACGACTATCTGATCTACAACAGCAGTAGCGACCAGCTTTATTACGACCCCGACGGCACCGGACCCCGCGGCGCGATGCTGGTTGCCACGATCACCATGACCGGCACCGCTCACCCCTCGGCCACGAATTTTCTGGTAATCCCCTGAGCCCTGCCGCGGCGCGGCCGCGTTGGTCTTCCCGGCGCGCGATCCGCAGCCTGCCCCGCCATCACCGCCACGCAGGCCCAAGAATATCGCCACGGCTGCGGGAACTTCGGCACACTAACCACAGTCCGGCTAGGGCAATAAGCACGCCACGCGTTGAGTTGTGACGTGGTTCTCATAGCGCTAGGCCACTCACTGCCATGATTGGCCCCAAAATCTGCCGAGCCACGCCTATGCCTGTTGTCCGAACGGTCACTTCACTTGCCCTCGCCGCTGGGCTGGCGCTGGCCCTCAAGGTCGCGGCGCTGGAGGTGGGTCAAGCTGCCCCGCCGCTCACCCTGCCCGATGCCGCCGGCGCCCCGCAGGATCTCGCCGCGCTGCAGGGCAAAGTGGTGTACGTCGACTTCTGGGCCTCATGGTGCGGCCCCTGCCGCCATTCCTTCCCGTGGATGAACGCCATGCAAGAGAAGTACGGTCCGCAGGGTTTGGCAATTCTAGGGATCAATCTGGATGAAGAGCCGGCCGACGCTGCCGGCTTTCTCGCGAAAATGCCGGCGAAATTTCAGGTGCTCTACGACCGCAGCGGTGCGACGCCCACGGCCTACGGCGTGAAGGGCATGCCGACCAGCGTCTTGATTGGCCGCGACGGCACGGTGCTGTTCCAGCACATCGGCTTCACCAAGGAAGGCAGCGCCGCGCTGGAAGACGCCATCGCGACCGCCGTGGGCGCAACGCCGTGAGCGCCCACCGAGGCTTGGGTCTGGCCCTGCTATGCGGCCTGCTCGCCGCCTGCGGTGGGCTGAAGCCGGTCAGCCCCTGGCAAAAAGGCGTGCTGGCGCGGCCGGAAATGACCTTCGAGACCGATCGGCTGGAAAACGCCTACAACGAACACACCTACTTCAGTAAGGAAGCGGCCTCCGGCGGCGCCGGCGTGGGCGGGGGTGGCTGTGGCTGCAACTGATCGCGATGACGGCAACGGACGGGCTCTGGGCTGCAGCCTGCTGCTCGCCGCGCTGAGCCTGCCCGGCGTGCCCACGGCGCGCGCCGACACGCCCCCTGAGCGCGCCCAACTCAGCTACAAATACCTCGACTACCTCGATTTCCAGGACGGCTGGGACCGAATCGGCGTGCAGGCGCATGCGCTGTCGGCGGTGCTGCCCCTCGCCGGCAAATGGTCGGTCGAAAGCGGCGTGACGGTTGACTCCATCTCCGGCGCCTCGCCGGCCTATCACAGCCAGCGGCTGCGCTCTGCCGAGGTCAAGGACCAGCGCGAAGGGGTAGATTTCAAAGTCTCGCGCTATTTCTCGCGCGGCAGCCTCAGCTTCAGCTTTGCCGATTCACGCGAGGAGGATTACCTCTCCGACGCCTGGTCCGTGTCCGGCTCGCTCAGTACTGAAAGCAAGAACACCACGCTCAACTTCGGCCTCGGCATCACGGCCGATGAAATCAACGTGCCGGCCGTCGGGGTGGTGGAACGCTCGAAGAATATCTACCAGGGCATGCTGGGCCTGACCCAGATCCTCACGCCCCGCGACATCGCCCAGTTAACGCTGACCTACTCCTCCGGCGACGGCTATTTCTCCGACCCTTACAAGCTGCGCGACAAGCGTCCGGACTACAAACGCCAGACCACCGTGCTGGCGCGCTGGAATCATCAATTCGCCGCGACCAAGGGCGCGGCGCGGCTCAGCTATCGGTATTACACGGATACCTTCGACGTCCGCGCCCACACCGCCACGCTGGAGTACGTGCAGCCCCTGCCCCAGGGCTGGACCGTGGCGCCGTTTGTCCGTGCGCACGCGCAGTCCGCCGCCAGCTTTTATCTGGAGGCCGACAACAATCCCTTCCCGAGCTTCGCGCCGCGCGACCAGCTGCAATCGCAGGACCAGCGTCTGTCGGCCTTCGGCGGTGGTTCGCTTGGCGTCAAGGTCAGCAAGTACGTGACCGCTGACGTGCTGGTCGATTTCCGCTACGAGCGCTACGAACAGCACGCCGACTGGTACCCCTTCGGCAGCCAGAGCAAGGGCATCGATCCCTTCATGGCCGACATCTACCAGGTTGGCGTGAGTTGGTACTTCTAGGCCGACGATGGAAATCCTGCGCAGCGAATTCCGGGCGATGGCGTGCGTGAATGAAATCGTCATTGCCGCCCCCAATGCAGCCGAGGGGCGCCCTGCGCTGCAGGCCGCCGCCGAGGAAGTGCTGCGGATTGAAGCCAAATTCTCGCGCTACCGCGCCGACAGCGTGGTCAGCGAGATCAACGCCGCCGCCGGCAGCGGCACCCGGGTCGGGATCGACGCAGAAACCCGTTCGCTACTGGCCTTCGCCGACACCCTGTACCGCGAAAGCGAAGGGCTGTTTGACGTGACCTCCGGCATCCTGCGCCGGGTCTGGCATTTTGCCGAACCTGCCTTACCCACCGCCGACGAACTGACGGAAGTCCTCGCGCTCGTTGGCTGGTCACGCGTCGAGCACGACGACAGCGGCATCCGCCTGCCGCAGGCCGGGATGGAAATCGACTTCGGCGGCTTCGGCAAGGAATACGCCGCCGACCGTGCCGCGCAGGTGCTGCGCAGCCTGGGCGTGCGCCACGGCTATGTGAATCTGGGCGGCGACATCACGGCGCTTGGCCCGCAGCCGGACGACAGCCCCTGGCTGATAGGCATTGCCGATCCCCGCGTGCAGGGTCGTCTCATTGCGACCCTACCCCTCAGCCGCGGCGGGCTTGCAACCAGCGGCGACTACGAGCGCTTTTTTGAACTCGACGGCAAGCGCTACTGCCACATCCTTAACCCACGCACCGGCTGGCCCGTGCAGCACTGGCGCTCGGTCAGCGTGCTGGCGCCGGTCTGCATCGCCGCCGGCGCCTACGCCACCATCGCCATGCTGCAGGGAGCCGCCGCCCCGGCCCTGCTTCAGCGCAAACCTGTCTCCTGCCTTGCGGTTGATCCGCAGGGCGAACTGCTTCAATTCAATGGGGCCCAGCGCCCCCAGGAAGGTGCCCCATGACGACCCATACCCTTTCTAGCGGCAACGATACGATCACTACCAACAGCGACCTGTTTGGCGATGTGACCGGCGGTGCGTCCGGCCTCGATCTGGCAGGTAACACCGTCAACGGCGGCGCGGGCATCGACACTTTCCGCTATCTGGGCAGTTATCCCTCTCAGGAATTCAAACTGACGACGCTCGCCGCTGGCGGTTATGCGCTGGTGGCCACGGTCGGGGGCGCCAGCGGCACGGTAACGCTGAAGAACATCGAAAAACTGCAGTTCACCAACGTCACGCTAAGTCTGGCGCAGACCGCCGGCAAGGACATTCTGAACGGTGACGCCAGCGCCAATTCGCTGGCCGGCGGCGCCGGTGCCGACACCCTGTACGGTCAGGCCGGCAGCGACACCCTGTTTGGTGGCTTGGGTAACGACACCTTAACCGGGGGTGGCGGCAACGACCGCTTCGTGTTTGATACCAAGTTGGGCAGTTCGAATATCGACAAACTGACCGACTTCAAATCCGGCTACGACAAAATCGTGCTGGACGACGACATCTTCAAAGCGCTAACGGGCAACGCGGCCGGCACGCCGCTGGCGTCGGGGTCGTTAAAAATCGTCAGCAGCGGTTCGGCCGCCGGCGACGCCAACGACCATCTGATCTACAACACCACGACCGACAAGCTCTACTACGACGCCGACGGCAACGGCGCCGGCGCGGCGATCCAGATTGCAACCATCACGCTGGCCGGCACGGCGCATCCCACGGCCAAGGACTTCCTGATTATTGCCTGAGCCCCGGCGCCTCGCGCTTACCGCCGTGGCGCGCGATGAACCGGCTGGCCACATGATTGGCCCAGGCCGCGATGGTCATCGACGGCGGGCCGCCGGGCGAACGCGGTAGCGCAGCTGCATCGGTAACGTACAGCCCGGGGTGATCGAAAACCTCGCCGTTGGCGTCAACCACGCCCTCGGCAATCGTCTCGCCGAGGCAGGCACCGCCCAGCGGATGCACGGTAATCGGCGTTTTGGGCGCGTAAATGCGGTGCCCGCTACGCCGCGAGATGGCATCGAAGGTAGCGCGCAGGCGGGCAAAAATCGGGCTTTTCTCGGGGTCGTAGCAGACCTTGAGGCGACCCTTCGCAAACGTCACCTCGCCGTTCAGAGTGTCTTCGCCCAGGCCCGCAATCATGTAGGCCCGCTTCATGCGGTTCTTCACCCAGCGCGGCAAGGGATAGCGGTCCACCGCGGGCAGCCCGCCGCCGCCAATCATGGGCGAGTGCCGGTCGCCTTTCAGTCGCACGCCGCCGGTGGTGGGCAGCCCGGTCGACTGGTCGACGTTCGGATCGTTGAAATCCCAGTAGCCAAAATAATCACCGTTGGTGCCGAAGCGGCGACCGAGTTGCGGCATGCCCGTGAGGCCCGCTTCGGCCCGGCTGCGCAGCAGGATGCGCAGCGTGTTGAGCGTGCCCGCCGCCAGCACCACGTGCTGTGCCAGCATCGCCGTCCGCTCCCCGGTGGCATGATTGAGCCAGGTAATGCGATAGCGCGCCTGCGCGCTGCCCGCGACCGGCGCAATGGTTTCCACTTCAGCCAGCGCCCGCACCTTCAGCCCGCTTTTCAGCGCCGGCGCCAGATACACCACGTCGAGCGTGGTCTTGCCGCCGCCGGGCGAGCCCAGAAAACCGTCTTCGTTTGCCTTGTAGTCGACCTCCATCCGGGCAACGCCGTTGGCGTCGACCACTTCACGCGGATGGTCCGGATCTTCCGGCAGCAGATAGCCGATGCGCGGGTCGGGCGGCGGCGCTGCCGGTTCCAGCGCCGGCGTGTTCTTGAAGCGCACGCTGGAGGAGTTGGGAATGCGATGGTCGGCCATCGGCGTCACCGAACCCATGCG
>JAURHQ010000197.1 GCA_030833185.1 Gammaproteobacteria bacterium
GGTGGTGTCAGGCCTTACTAAAGTTTTTTAAACGCGGTCGTCTTTACTGAAGTAGGCGGCCAGGTCCAGATGGAGGTTGCTCGTGTCAGGAGTCACCCAGATTCCAGGGGCTTATGCGCCGCCGGTCGTCGAGACGGCGGCGGCTGCGCCTACCTGGAGTACGGTGCCGCCCTCGACGCCCGTAGAAAGTGCGCGTCCGGTGGAACCGGTGGCGAGCGCTGATTTTCAGCCCACCGATCTGGCGGGCGAGACGCTGGCGAACGCCATGGTGTTTACCGCGATCGCCGCCATGGTGCGTGAGGCAGGACGTGAGGCCGGGCAGCAGGCCGAGGTGTCCGGCCAGGCGGCCGAGGCGGCACAGGCCGCGGCTGTGGCCGCTACGGCGGAAGCAGCGCCGGTGCAGCTTGCGCAGGCACGGGTGGTCGGCAATCAGGTGCGACAGTTCGAGGCGGCCCTCGCCGAGAGCGGGTCACAGGCCCTGTCGGAGGAACAGATGCTCGGCGCGTTGCGGCGTCTGCAGCCGCAGCCTGATCCGCAACCCAACTTGCCTGGCAATGTGGAGCGACTTGCGGCGGTGGTCCGGCAGCAGATTCTGCAAGATTACCGGATTGCGTTCATGGTCCACGGCCGGTTAACCCCGGCGGTAGCCCAGCTGCTGTTCTGATTGAGATGGCTTGAGAATTGCAAATTTTTGATGCGGGACTTTTCCTTAAACACCGGAGCGCGCCATGACCTCGATTAACACCAATCTTCCTGCGCTACAGGCCCAGAATGCGTTGGAGGATGCCAAGGAGGCACAGGAAAAGGCCATGGAGCGTCTGTCGACGGGCAAGAAAATTAACCGCGCGGGCGACGATGCCGCCGGTTTGGCCATCGCGACGCGCATGCAGGCACAGATCAAGGGTCTG
This sequence comes from Gammaproteobacteria bacterium, assembly GCA_030833185.1. Lineage (GTDB taxonomy): Bacteria > Pseudomonadota > Gammaproteobacteria. The sequence goes on from JAURHQ010000197.1 coordinate 909, forward strand.
CGCGCCGCGGTCAAGAACGCGCAGGACGGCATCTCGCTCACCCAGTCTGCAGAGGGCGCGCTGGACGAAGTCTCGGCCATGCTGCTGCGCATCCGCGAACTGGCGCTGCAAGCGGCCAGTGGCACCAACAATCCGGCCGACCGGGTTTATCTGAACGATGAAGTCACCCAGCTGAAGACCGAACTCGAGCGGGTCGCCACCACTACGCGCTTTAACGACAACACCCTCTTCAAAGCACCGACCGGCAGTGCTGCGGGGACGCCGGGTTACGCCGAGCAACTGCAAATTGGTGCCAAATCGGATGAAACCGTCACCATCACGATTTCGGACATGACGATTGCCACGCTCTTTTCCCAGGCGGTCGACGACGCCGGCGACCCGCTGGAGAACGCTAGCGGCGCTGTGGCCGGTGCCAGCGACGTCGACATCACCGACCCCGAGAAGGCGCAGCTGACGGTCAAGATTCTCGATGCCGCGCTGGAACTGGTGAACAAGGAACGCTCTGGCCTCGGCGCAATGCAGAACCGGCTCGAACACACCATTTCCAACCTGACCAACATCGCGACCAACACCGAGTTGGCGAAGAGCCGGATCATGGACGCGGACTATGCCGAAGAGGCCAGCAACATGACGCGGGGGCAAATCTTGTCGCAGGCCGCGACCGCGATGCTCGCGCAGGCCAACAAGATGGCGCAAAGCGCGCTGACGCTGCTGCAGCAGCAGTAAGGGCGGCACGCCGCGGGCGAGGGCGGCGCCGGCATCACCGATTACACGGGGCAGGAATTGCAATGGTCGACGTACTTTCATCGATTAAGACGGCCTCGGGGCTCGACATCCCCAAGCTCTCTGCCGATTTGGCGACGGCGGAAGTCGCCGGGCGGAAAGACCTCGCGACCAAAAAGCAGGCCGCGGCCGACAGCGCCATTTCCGGGCTGGCCTCGCTGCGCGCCACGATGGGCAAGTTGAAAGGCGACATTGCCGGGCTGCTCAACCGCACGGATCTGGGCTGGTCCGCCACCTCGTCGCTGGCCACCGAAATCGTGCCCAGCTTTACCGCCGGCGCTGCACCGTCCGCCCTGCGCGCCGAGATCGCCGTGCAATCCATGGCGCGGGAGCAGGTCAGCGTCAGCCCGGCGAGAACGCCGGCCGGGAGCGCGGTAGGTACCGGCGCTATCACACTCCAGTTCGGCTCGCGCAGCAGCGGCAGCTTTGTGGCGGACGTCGATAACCCCGGCGTGGTGGTGCCTATCACCACAGGGGCCAATTCGCTGGCCGGCATCGCGGCGGCGATTCGCAAGGCAGAGCCCCGCCTGCAGGCCACCGTGCTAAACACCAGTCAGGGCGAGCGCCTGTCGCTGCGCGGCCCGTCTGGTGAAGACTTCGCCTTTGCCTTGTCTGCCGTCGACGACAGCGGCAGCGGCTTGAGCAGTCTGGTCAGCAGTCTGGTGACGTCCCAGCAGGCTACCGACGCGGCCATCACCGTGGATGGCGCGACCGTTCGTAGCCAGACCAATACCTTTGTGGATGTCCTGCCCGGCGTTTCGCTGGATATTTCGAAGGCCGCTGTCGGCCGCATCGCAACTGTGGAAACGGCGATGACCAGCACCCAGCTCAGCGATGGCATTAACGCCTTCGTCGAGCAGCTCAACGCGCTCGGCAAGGAAATGGCCACCCTCATGGCCCGCGGTGTAGACGGCAAGCCCGGTGGTCCGCTGGCCGGCGACACCGCCGCGCGCCAGTTGGTGCAGACGCTGCGCGGGCTGTCGTCGGTCCCGCTGGTCACGCCCGAAGGGGAAAGCCTGACCCTGGCCGAACTGGGCGTGCGCACCAATCGCGATGGCACCCTGATGGTCGACACCACCATCCTCAACCGCGTGATCGCCGCCAATCCGGCGCGGGTCGCGGCGGTACTGCACACCGGCCTCGGTGGCAACCATCTGGGCATCACCCCGGTCCGGGTGGGGGCAACGCCGTCCGGCACCTACACGCTGAGCGACATGGTGCCCGCCACGGCGGGCAGCATGACCGGCACCACGAACCTGACGAATGAAACCTGGCCCATCAGCATCACCGCCGGCAGCAACGCGCTGCGGATCAAGGTTGGTAGCGTTACCGCCAGTTCGACCTTAGCCCTGCCGGCCGGCAGTTATGCCAGCGCCACCGAGCTCGCCGCGGCGCTGGAAACAGCCGCCAATCTCGACCCGGTGCTCCGCAGCGCCAAAGCCTTTGTATCCGTTTCGGTCACATCGGCAGGTGCGTTGCAAATCACTTCTCGTACGCTGGGCTCCGGCAGCGCGGTAAGTCTGGTCAGCGCCGACGCAGCGCTCGAGTCGCTGTTTGGGCTCAGCGGCGCCGCGCTGGTCTCGGGCGTTAATGCCAGCGGCAAGATTAACGGCGCGGTGGCCACGTCCTCCGGCGCGCAGCTCCGCGGCGCGCTGGGCAGCGTGACCGAAGGCCTGGCGGTGGCGGTCGGGGCTTACCCGCAGGACAGCACGGTCGTGGTGACCCGCGGCATTTTCGACCGGCTGACCGACGTGCTCGACAAGGGTCTTGCCAGCGGCTCGCCGCTGAGCGCCCGCGATGCCTACTGGACCAAGCAAAAGACCGATGCCGGCACCCAGCTGAGCGCGCTGGACGAAGAGTACAAGCGACTGGATACGCGCTATCGCCTGTCTTTCGGCCAGATGGAAACCATGGTGCGGGACCTCAACAGTACCGGCGATTTTCTAAGTAACCAAATGAAGATGTGGACCAGTAACAACTAGCCCCTGCTTCGCTAAAACAATTGGCGCAACCGTCGTCTCCTGACTCTATCAACACTCTCTCGCACAGGAATTCCCGATGAAAGCTGCTGCCCTTGCCGCCTACCAGAAAGTTGACCGCGCCGGCCTGATGGAAGGCGCGAGCCCGCTGGGTCTCGTGCGCTACCTGTTTGAAGATCTGGGAAGCCTGCTTTATCGCGTCGAAGACGCCGCGAAGCGTGGGGCCCGGGAAGATAAAGGCGAAGCCATTGCCCGCGCGCTGTCGATTTTGCACGTCCTGCAGTCGACGCTGGATTTCGACAACGGCGGCGAAATTGCGCTCAACCTGCAGCAACTCTACGAATGGCTGCGCGGGGTGCTGGTGCGCAGTATCCGCGCGGTCGACCCCGACACCATGGCGCAGGCGCGGCGGGTGGTCGGCAACCTGACCGAAGCCTGGCAGCAGATTGGCAAATAAGGCACCGACCGGCGCGGGGTGGGAGGTCGTTCGCGACCTTTCCGTCGAGATGCTGAAACTTGCCGAGGCCGGCGATTTCCTGACGCTCCGTCAGCTGGATGCCGAGCGCCGGCGAGCCCTGTTCGCGATTGCGAACCGGCGCGAGCAGTCGCTGTCGCCTGCGCTCGCGGCGCAGCTCGCCGACTTGCAGGCTCGGCTGGTGGCGCTGGCCGAACAGCAGGCGCGCGCCGAGGGCACCGCTGCGGCCAAAGCCAAACGCGCGGCGGAATTTACGCCGAGCGTTTGATCTTCGCGATGATGGTGGTGCGGTTGGTCCGTAGTACCCGCGCCGCCGCGCTCACGCTGCCATTGCAGCGATCGATGGCGCGGTCAATCAGCGCCCGCTCGAGGGCCTTGATGTAGACCGGCATATCAATGCCCTCCAACTGGGTCAGCAGCGTGCCCGCCAACCGTCCTGGCTCCGTCCACTCCGCGGCCTGCGCGCCCGCCGCGGTCGCGAGCCTTGGTGCCGGGCGTGTACTGAGCCGCTGCGCGTTGTCTTGCGCCGTCCACGCCGAATCCAGTACCGGGCAACCTGCCGCCGTCCATACCGCGTCAACTTCTGTCTCAACTTCGTCGACAGCCACGGCCGAATGGCGGAACAGCGCCGGATGCAAGGTGGGGAGATCGACCGCCTCGCCCGCGTAAATTACGCAGGCCCGCTCGACCAGATTGCGTAATTCCCGAATATTGCCCGGCCAGCCGTAGCGACTGAGCAATTCGAAGTCCTGTGCGCTGAAGCGCGGCGGGCTGCCCATGGCGTGGCGCTGCAGGAAATGTTCAATCAGCGGCTTCACATCGTCGGGGCGCGCATTCAGCGCCGGCACCTGCACCGGAAAGACGTTGATGCGATAGAACAGATCCGCGCGAAATTGGCCGGCTTCCACCCGCGCTTCCAGATCGCGATTGGTCGCGCAGATCAGACGCACGTTGATCTTGATGGGGTGTCGCCCGCCGATGCGCTCGACTTCGCGGGTCTCCAGAATCCGCAGCAGCGTCGACTGCGCCGACAGCGGCATCTCGCCAATCTCATCGAGAAAAATGGTGCCGCCGTCGGCTTGTTCGAACTTGCCGGCGCGCGCTACCACCGCCCCGGTGAAAGCGCCTTTCTCGAAGCCGAACAATTCAGACACCACAAGATGCTCGGGCAGCGCGCCGCAGTTCACCGCCACAAAAGGCCCGTGCGCACGACTTGATAGATCGTGCACCGCGCGCGCAGCGACGTCCTTGCCCGCGCCGGTCGGGCCTTCGAGCAAGACCGAAGCCTCTTTGTCCGCCGCCAGCGCCAACATCTTTTTCATGGCGAGCGTCGCGGCACTGTGTCCAACGATCATGCAGCGGACCTGTCTGTCAAAAAGTGTCAGGAAGCCTAGTGGCATTCTCAACACGTTGACACTCCTGCGACAGGCGAAACGAACCAAACTGAAAGTAATCCCGCGGAGAAGCGCGAAAACAATCACTTACAGCTGAAATAATTCTGGCCTGCCTTTTGCTCTAGTGCTTCCGTCAACAGGAGAAGCCCCATGCGCAGAATTATCGTGACGGAAGATGCAGTAGACGCCGGCTTTGATCTAAAGCCGCTGACCAGTCGTGGCTACGAAATGGTGGTGACCAACGACCCCACCCGCGTCGAGCGCCGCGACGAGCCCGCCTCGCTGGTGCTGAACGCCGAAGGCAATACGCTGCAGAAACTCGATATGTCCGTTGGCGCGTTGGCGCAAAAAACGAACATCGACCGCCTGCTTAATTTTCGACGTGGCAAGACGTTTTGTTTCAACCTGAAGCCCAACGGGGTGATGGCGGATGCGACCATCGCGCCGGAGCACACCGAGTTTCAGACCGAACTGCTGAGTTACTTTCTGCAGGGGGTAGGTTCGGTAGCGGCGGGTGATGCGAAGACGCTGGAACTCCTCGCGCTGTCGCGCAAGGTGGCGCGCTCGCCGGTCACGGTGATGGTGAACGGCCCGACCGGCACCGGCAAGGAAGTTGTCGCGCAGTATCTGCACCGCTCATCGGGCCGCGCCGATAAGCCCTTCGTCGCGGTCAATTGTGCCGCCGTGCCGGACTCCATGCTCGAAGCAATTTTGTTTGGCTACGAGCGCGGCGCGTTCACCGGCGCCTATCAGCCCAACAAAGGCATCTTTCGCACTGCCGACGAAGGCACGCTGCT
>JAURHQ010000198.1 GCA_030833185.1 Gammaproteobacteria bacterium
GCAACACACCCGCCAAGATGATGAACGCCTGCACACCCACGATCACCGTCAGACCAACCGCCAACAACTTCTCGAACGCGTTGTCGGTGCGCACCGCCGTGCGCAGCGAGACCGCAGATTCGCCACGCGCCGACAGCGCCTCGGCGATCCCGGCCAGCGGCGCTTCCAGATTGCGCTGGATGTCGTTGCTGAGCGCCTTCAGCGGCGAGATGTAGACGATGCGGGTTTCGTTTGGCAACGGACCGTTGAGGCCTTCGCGCACCAGCGCATCCAGCGCGGCCAGAAATGCCGCCAGCGTCTTGCCGGAGCCGGTTGGTGCGGCGACCAGCACGTGTTCACCCGCCGCGATTGCCTGCCAGGCGCGTGACTGGCAGGGCGTGGGCGCACCGAAAGCCTGGCTGAACCAGGCCTCGACCGCTGGATGAAAAAGCCCCGCATGCATGACGGTCAGCCTAGCGCGGCCTGCGCACCGGAACCAGCGCCGCGCGCTTGACGACGGGCCGGCAGCCTCGCACCGTGCGGGCTTCCCCAAAGCCGCAGGCGACACCGATGTCATCCACCTTCAACGCCAATCTGGAAATCATCGGTCAGGTCGTGACCGAGGTCGCCGACGACGACATTTCACGGCGCCGTCGCGAACTGGTCAGCCGGATCGAAATTGCGCCCCACTTTGCCGCAGCCTTGCTCGGCATCGAGGCGTATTCGCAGCTCATTGTGCTGTTCCGGATGCATCGCGCGCGCCCTCTGGAATCCCTGACCCTGCATCCCCGCGGTGACGAACAACTGCCGCTGACCGGCGTGCTGGCCTCCCGTGGTCGTGCCCATCCCAATCCGATCGGGCTGGCGGTGGTGGATCTGGTCTCCCGTCACAACAACACGCTGACCGTGCGCCGACTGGATGCCTATCACGGCACGCCGGTGATCGATATCAAGCCTTACGACCACTACGACGTCTGCCCGGAACCGCGCGTGCCGGACTGGTTTCGCCAGCGCCTGCGCTAAATCACCGTAATCAATGACGGCAGGCGCGATATTCCGGTAAATTGCGCTGCGTTCCTGTTCCGCCGTCGTTCCGGGTATTCCGCCATGCGCCTGCTTGCCACCGTGTTGACACTGCTCCTCCCCATCGCGCTGGGGGCCAGCGCAAGCCTGCCCGCCGCGGCCGCCGACACCGGCGCCTGGCGCAGCCGCTGCGAGCCCACCAAGGGGAAAATCGAAGGCGGCTGCTTTGTGTATCAGGATCTGGTCCTGCGTCAGGGCGGTCAGCGCGTGCTGCAATTCGCGGCCGGTTACGCGCAGGCCACACCCGACCCCATCGCCCTGCTCAGCTTGCCGCTGGGGATTTCGCTCCCGCCTGGCGTATCGCTACAGGTCGATGAGGGCAAAACCATCACCATCATGGTGGAACGCTGCGAGCCGACGGGCTGCCGAGCGGGCCTGAAACTAAGCCCCGCACTCATGCGCGAACTGGTTGCAGGTCGCATGCTCAAGGTCAGCTTTCATGATGCTGAGCGCAAGCCGATCGAGATGCAGGTTGCGCTGGCCGGGTTCCGCGCCGCGCTCGACGAAATCAAGGGGAAAACGCCGGAAAATTAGCCGGCAAACGCAAGCGAGCGCCGGGCCCAAGACCCGCGGCTTCCGCCTCGCCAGCGTTGATCTCAATGACGTAGCGCGCCGGCCGGCGCGCCGGCAGATAGGTCTCGGACAGCGGTGTGGTGCGGCTGATCAAATCCACCACCTCGCCCTGCGCGTTGATAAAAATCATGTCCAGCGGCAGTGGCGTATTTTTCATCCACATCACCACCGGCTGGTCGTGACCAAAGTCGAAAATCATGCCGTGTCCGGCGGGCAGGGACTGGCGGTCCATCAGTCCGCGGCGACGCGCCGCCGGGCTCAGCGCGGGTTCCAATTGCAGGCTGACGGCCTCGCCTTTAGCCGGTTCCAGTCGCACGGTGAAAAACGGCGTCGCGGCGGCGGTGACGGCACTGAGCAGCAGTCCTGCCAGCAGACCACCAAGAAGCAGGGCGCGTTTCATGGCCCTCTTTGCTTCAACCGTGCCAGCGCCGCGAGGCGTGCTTCGCCATGGTCCAGCATGGGCGGCGGGTAATCGCGTCCCAGCACCACGCCGGCCGCCTTCAGACTCAGTGCCGGCGCGCGCCAGGGCGCGTGGCGGTCCGGCGGCGACAGCGCTGCGAGGGCGGGCAACCAGCGCGCGAGGTAACGCCCCTGCGGATCAAATTTTTCGCTTTGCGATACGGGATTAAAGACCCGGAAGTAAGGCGCCGCATCGGCGCCGCAACCGGCCGTCCACTGCCAGCCCAAGGTGTTGTTCGCGAGATTCGCATCGACCAGCGTGTCCCAGAACCATGCTGCGCCCCGCAGCCAGTGCAGGCCCAAGTCCTTGGTGAGAAACGAGGCGACGATCATCCGCACCCGGTTGTGCATGGTGCCGGTCAGCCAGAGTTCGCGCATGCCGGCATCGACGATCGGAAAACCCGTCTCGCCGCGACACCAGGCGCGGTAGCCCGCGGCATCTTCACACCACGGAAAATGAGCGAACTCCTCGCGCAGCGGCGCATCGGTCGTCTGCGGGTAGTGCCACAACAGATGATGCGCAAACTCGCGCCAGGCGAGTTGTCGCAACCACGACAGTTCCTCGGCAGACGGCTCAAGCGCGCCGCGCTGCGCGGCCCGTTCGTGCACCGCGTGCCAGACCTGCCGCGGCGAAAGCTGCCCCAGATGCAAATAAGGCGACAACCCGGACACGCCCTCGTCTGCCGGAAAATCCCGCGCCGTGCCGTAGGCATCGATAGGGCCTTCGAGAAACCGCGCGAGGCTGCGCTCGGCATCCGTCGCGGCCGCCGGCCAGCGCTCACGCAGTCCCTGTGACCAGGCGTGATGCGGTAATAGCTGGAGTTCATCCAGGCTAAGCGAGGTCGGCCAGCGCGCCGGTGCGGGCAGTCTGTCCGGCGCGGGCAAGGGAGCCCCCAGACTTTGCCGAAGCGCGGCGTGGAGCGTGCGCCAGAATGGTGTAAACACGCGGTAAGGGCCGCCGCCACCGGTGCGGATGTCGGGCGGGTTGGACAACAAACTGCCGTTAAACACCTTGATTTCGAGCTGTGTGCGCAGCGCTTCGAAGAGCGCGCCATCAACGCTGCGCCCGGCGGGCTCATAGCGGCGATTGAAAGCGAGCGCTGTCGCACCGGTCTCGCGGATGAGCGCCGCCAGCACGGCCTGCGGCGCGCCGGCTCGCAGCACGAGTTGCGACCCGCGGGCCGCCAGCGCCGCCGCGAGCGCCGCCAGACTGTCGTGCAGAAACACCCGGCTCGCACCGCCCGGCGCCCACGGACCGGGGGGCTCCAGCACGAAGACCGGAATCACCGGTTCGCCGCGCCGCACGGCAAAATCAAAGGCCGGCTGATCCGCCAGTCGCAGGTCGTGTCGCAGCCACACCAAGGTACTCACCCGTGCCTCCGTTCGGTCTTGCCCGCTTGCTGTTCGCCAATGCTTTCGCGCATTACCATGCCGACCTCTTTAATGCTTGTGGGCGCAGCCCGCAGAGAAATTGTCAGGAGTTTTGCATGTTGCGTCGTTTCGCGCTCGCGTTGTTCTGCCTGCTGCCGTTGGCAGCCACCGCTCACGGTCCGTCTCGCCAGAAAGTCGAACAGGAAATCACGATCAAGGCCCCGGCGGCCAAGGTATGGGGGCTGATTGCAGACTTTTGTTCGATCGAAAAATGGCATCCCGGCGTCGCCAAGTGCGAGGGCACCGGCGGCAACGCGGTGGGCGCGGTGCGAACGCTGCACGTGGGCAAACCCGACGGCCCGGTCATCGTCGAAGAACTGCTGATGCACGATCCGGCCAAGATGAGCTACAAGTACAAGATTACGCAGACCGACGTCAGCGTGCTGCCGGTCACGACCTACGCGGCGTTCCTGACGGTTAGCGACAACGGCGATGGCACCACCAAAGTGGTGTGGAAAGGCGGCTTCTACCGCTCCTGGGGCAAGAACGACCCGCCGCCGGAACAGAGCGACGCGGCGGCCGTGAAAGCCGTCACGGCGACCTATCAGGGCGGACTCGCGAACATCAAGAAGCTCGCCGAACAGTGAGCCGCCGCTGGCCGACCGTCGTGCTGCTGGCGACGGTCGGACTTTGGATCACGGCGCGGTGTGTGGCAGCGCCGTTAGCCTTCGTTACCAATCAGGGCCCCGATACGGTGACGGTGCTTGATTTAGCCACCGGCAGCACGCAGGCGACGGTCGCGGTGGGCAAGGATCCGGCGGGCGTCGCCTGGGATGCCAAACACCAGCGGGTCTTTGTAACCAATCCCGGCGGGGCCAGCGTGTCGGTGATTGAACTCGCGCAGCCCGGGCAAGCGCATAGTTTTCCTTCCGGCAAAAGCCCGCTGGGCATTGCGGTCGACCCGGTTCGGGATCGCGTCTATGTCGCAGACTTTTATGACCGACAGGTCGAAATATTCAGCACCGCCGATTTCTCGCCACAGGGGCGCCTGCACGTAGGCAACACCCCAAGCGGACTCGCGCCCAGCGCCGACGGCCGTTGGCTGGCGGTCGCCAATCGCGACGACGATACGGTCGCGCTGGTCGATCTGGTGACGGGTGAGACCATCGCCACAATTCCCGTCGGCGGCCACCCCTTCGGCCTGACCTTGAGCCCGGACGGTCGCACGCTCTATAGCGCGAACGTCACCAGCAACGATGTCTCGGTGGTCGATCTGGAAGCCCGCGCCGAAATTCGCCGGATCAAGGTGGGCGATGCGCCCTATGCCAGCGCGCTCGATCCGACACGCGGCCAGCTGTTCGTGACCAATCAGCAGAGCGGCACGGTGTCGGTGGTCAATCCCCTCACGGGCGTCACGCTCGGTACCGTCACGGTCGGCGACTACCCGGAAGGCATTCAGTATTCGCCGTCGCTGGACCGGGTGTTTGTGGCGAGCTGGTTTGACAACGCGCTCTACGAAATCAACCCGCAAACCCTGCAGCTTGAGCGCACCCTGCCCTGCGGTGATGGCAGCCGGGCGTTCGGCGTGTTTATCGCCGAGCCGGCAGCCCGGCCGCAGTAAGCCCGGCCCGAAAGTCGCGAAACATCGGGCGCCAGGCGGTGCGCGCGATCGTCGGCCCCGGATCGCAGCGCCGTGAGGCGCCGCCGCGCGCCGCTGGCGCCCCGGAAAACACCGGCGGCCGCAGCCCGAGTTGCGCCGCCAGCCAGCCGTAGTAAATCCCACGCCGCACCGGCGCGCCGTCTGCCCCCAATTCGACCCGCGCGGCGTCGGCGTACAAACAGCGCAACAGCAAGCCCGCCGCATCGCTGACGTGAATCAGGTTCAGCCAGGCATCCGGGCTGCCGTCGACCGGCTGGCCCTGTCGTAAGCCCGTAGCGCCGACGATGCGGCCCGGCCCGTATAACCCGGCCAGCCGCACCACGCGCTGGGTTGGCACGGTCAGCCAGTGGTCTTCAATCAAGGCCAGACGCTGCTCGCGCGCGCCGAGCGGCGCGCAGGGCGAGTCCGCGGTGACCGTTTGCCCGTGGCGCTCGCCGTAAACCGCGGTGCTGGAACTCAGCACCGCGCGCGACAGACGGGGCAATGCGGCAAGCCCCTGCATCACGCGGCGCAGCGGTACGGGCTGGCCGGTGGCGTCGAGGCAGGCCGAAGGGGTCAACAACACCAGCGCATGGCTGGCATCGGGCGCAGCCGCGGCCAAACGCGCGGCGGCGTCATCGGTGTCAAAGTTGATGGCGGTGACGGTCGGCCCGAAGCGGGCAGCCAGAGTCGCGGCCCGTTCGGCGCTGCGGCTTGTTAAAGCGAGACTGAGGCCAGCGTCCGCGGCTACGGCTGCAACCTGCTCGCCCAGAAATCCGCAACCGACGATAAGCAGGCTCATGCGCCTGCGCGCTGCGCGGCCGCGCGAATCAGCGCCGCGACGGCCTGCGGCTGCTCCCAGTGCAGCATATGCCCCGCGCCTGCCAGCACATGCTGGCTGCAAGCCGGGTAGTACTGCGCGCAATCCGCCAGCGGGTCGAAGCCGCGAAAGCGATCCAGATAATCCGAGACCGAGCCCGCGACCAGCGTGACCGGGGCCGTGGTCGCGCGCCAGCAGGCGGCGGCCTCTTCGCGACGGTACATCACGGCGTGCACGCCTTTATGCGCGGGGTCCATCCGCAAGCGCCACGCGCCGTCAGGCAGACGCCTTGCCCAGCGCGGCAAGACCTGACGCAGTACCGCTTGGTCGGCGGTCGGT
>JAURHQ010000199.1 GCA_030833185.1 Gammaproteobacteria bacterium
GCCGGTGGCCATGATTTCGCAGTCAGACTGTGTTCGCGACATGAAGCGAAAAGGGTTTGTTCCCCTCGACCAAGACCCGAACGATGCCCTGCTTCCAAAAGGAGCCGCGAAGTACCGCAGTGGCATCGGCATGGCCTGGCCTGAAGGATGGATGGAGCAGACCCTAACGTCCCTCCAAAAGGCGCAGGGCATCCGTGTATATGCAATCAACGCAACTATTGACGCAGGCGTTCAGGTTTCAAGTATTAAGCGAAGTGCCGTCACCGATGTAGGCCGCTACATAGAATCCCGTCGAGCGTCCGCTAAGGCCGCTGGGCAAGGCGGCGAGGTTTCTTCGGCTGAACAATTGACCATCAAAGACAGGGATGCCTTTAGGTTCCAATCCAAGAACCTCGTCAACAGCCTTCACATCCGATACTCCTATACAGTCATCATCGGACGAGACGAAATCGTGATGGTTACCGCTTGGGCGAACGAGGGTAATTACGACAACGTAAAGGACGAACTGACGAGCATGGCGGACAGGCTTACAGGTCTTTGATCAAGGGATTAGTACACCCAACTTGTCGCTCACTAGCGCGCTATGATCATCGGAGTGGCCGTACCCTCGGCTTGTCTGACTAGAGACAGGAAAACGTATGAGGGGTTCGGTCGCGGCAGCTTGGGGCAAACACGTCGCTATGCTTAGCATGATTCAGGAGCATTCGACCAGCTTCAACCCTGCATATGGAACCGTAGGGTTTAAGCCGGGTGTCTGACACCACGTCCCCCTCCCCCCGCGCTGCTGAGGCTTTGAAGCGACAAGCCTTCACATAACGAAGTCAGGCGGGTCTAAACCCCAAGATGCCTCTGATAAGCTTGAAGCGTTCGATCTTCATAACAAACGAAAACAACCTTCAGATCGTCGCGATCAAACCGACGGCTGGTATCCACCGCCAATTCGGCAGCCTCGTCTAGTGGGTAATGGTAAATGCCCGTGCTAATCGAAGGAATAGCAAGGCTGTTTAGCCGATGCTTTCCCGACAGTGCAAAGATGCTTTCATAGCATTTCTGCAGCAACCTTGGTTCGCCTCGTTGCCCGTCAAGCCAACGCGGACCGACAGCGTGGATAACGTACCTACTTCCAAGTTCGAAGGCCGGGGTGATAACCGCCTCTCCAACAGCGCAGCCGCCAATTTGCCGACAAACCCGTTCCAGTTCCGGTCCAGCCGCCTTGTGGATCGCACCGCAAACACCTCCACCAGCAATCAATGCTGCGTTGGCCGAGTTCACGATTGCATCTACCTTCAAAGACGTGATGTCTGCTTTGATGCAAGCGAGTACCAAGGCCGCAATCCCGATCTTATAGAAGGCTGTTTTGCTATAGCCTCTTCAGTCGGTTGCTTTCCACCCGTCATGCGCACCGAGCAAATAGCAAACCGGAATATATTAATCGTCCAAGCCATAACCAGCAAGGATGGCTGCTCGTTTGACAGGGTCACGGTACTCTTCAAACGTCATTAGGAACTGCTCTTGGCTTTGCCTGAAAGCCATTCGAAGCTTAGTTGCCTTGGCAACCTGACGCTGCCTGTTCCTTGATGCAACGACTAACTCAATAGGAAGTTGCTCGCTTGGAACTGGCTTTCTTTTCTTCTTACGCTTCTCAAGCTTAGTCATAACCTGATGAGATCCTGAACCATGGTGGACCGGAAGGCGGATACAGCTTTGCCATCCTCACAATTGACAGCTTTTTAAGCTATCTCATGTTCGGCAAAGCTGTGTGTCTGAACCTCGGAGCCACCGTCGGCTTGACACAGATGGATCAGCGGCACCTTCATCAGGTGGGGGCGGTCAGGCTGTCTCCCGGTTACCCGCTGCTTTAACTGGCGCAGAATGCTGAATGGCCGATCCATCGACCAGACAACCTCTTGCAGGTTCCTGCGAAGGATTGCCTGCTCGTGCGGCATTCACCGCTTCTGTCTATCGGTTGGTGCGTGACACCTATCCTCACCGATCGAAGGACCTCGCCTCGCTCCCGTGTTTTACCTATGCCGGCCGGGAAGGCGTCCCATAAGGGGAATGGTATGTAACATTTGGTTCTGCCTTGGCCGCAGGCGGGTGCAAGTGGATTGGAAAGAATTTTCCAAGTTATCCCCAGACAAGATGTAATCCCTGATGTTCTATCAAACCCGATAGAATCGGAGCGGATGAATAACCGCTCCGAAATCTGGTTAGAACGTGAGACGGCCGTAATCTGTCATCGCTGGGCGAACAGAACGAAATTAATTTTGATGCGGCGTAACTTGGTCGTGACTTGGCTTAAGTGTTCACTCCATCATCACTGCAAGCTTCTTTGCGATATCCACAGCGGAGAGATGAGTATACCGAAACAGCATTCGTGGATCTCGGTGACCTGAAATTAGTGCAACTTCGGGCATGGAAAGACCCTGCTCAAAGAAACGGCTGATCGCTTCGTGACGGAGGTCATGGAAGTGAAGATCGGCGACACCTGAACGCACGACTGCCCTGGTCCAAGCCTGCTTGAAGGCGTTGATGGTAATAGGAAAAACACGAGGTTCAGCTGGCTCGCGATGCTGGACAAGCAAAGCAAGAATTTGAAACGCTTTAGGACTGAGTGGAACAATTCTAGATTGACCATTCTTTGTCCTAGGCAGTCTTACTGTTCGCTTGACTATCTCCGTCTCAGACCATTCTAACGATAATATTTCACTTCGGCGCATTCCCGTCTCAATCGCGAACTCGACGATGTATGCCAACAAAGGATTTCGGCTAGCTGATAAGCTGCACCTAACCGCCTCCAACTCATCGTCAGATAGACGACGCTCTCGAGCATTGTTGAAACGGGGGCGACTGACTCTTTCGAACGGATTGACCGCTAAAGCTACACCCCATTCATTTACCGCAACCTTCAGTATCGATTGCAGCAGGCTGAGTTCCTTATGCACAGTAGCAGGTGCGACTTCCCCCAGCCGATCGTCCCGATACTTTGCAATTCGCGGAGCGGTAAGGTTCGCGAGCGTTGTGCCGGCGAAGTCGGACCGTGCGATTTTCTGCAAGCGATACGCTTCAAACTCACGGCCTTGCTTTTTGGCCGTCACCTCTGCGCAGTATCGGTGGATCAGATCACAAAGCTTCAAAGACCGGGATGTGTCTTGATGTGGCGGCACCAACCACCGCTTCAAATCAGCTTCTGCGTCTATCGCCCAACGGCGCGCCTCCACCTTTGTCAGGAAGCTTGCTGATTTGGATGGAAAACCTGTTTTTCGAACTTGGGCGCACCAACGTCCATTGCGCTTTGTAATACTCGCCATTTGCGTCCCTGCATCAAAATTGCATCACGAACACATTGCAAGTGGTAGTTAGGCATGCCGCCACTACCTAAGTAATTGAAACATAAGGAAAAAAATGGTCGGGGAGAGAGGATTCGAACCTCCGGCCCCTGCCTCCCGAAGACAGTGCTCTACCAGGCTGAGCTACTCCCCGACTCTGAAATCGGGTGTCACCCCGATGAAGGCAGGCGCGCCCCTTAGCTGGCGAATGGCGTGGGTTCAAGGGCGTGGGTGGAAAAACACCCGATCAAAGAGGGTGCAATGCAAATCTCGACACGCGCCGCGCCTTCGCCTAACCGCGCCATGAATGGCAACAGCGTGAAGGGGTGAGCGATGCGCGCATTTATTTTTCCGGGTCAGGGCAGCCAGTCCATCGGCATGGGCAAGGCGCTGGCCGAGGCCAGTGCTGTTGCGCGCGAGGTGTTTCAGGAAGTCGATGAGGCGTTGGGCCAATCGCTGTTCCGCCTGATGACCGAAGGCCCGGAAGACCAGCTGACGCTCACCGAAAATGCCCAGCCCGCCATTATGGCCAATGCCGTTGCGACCTTGCGCGTGCTGGAAAAAGAAGGCGGCCTGCGCCTGTCTGAAAAGGCAGATTATGTCGCGGGCCATAGCCTGGGGGAATATAGCGCCTTGTGCGCGGCAGGCGCCTTTGATCTGTCCACAACCGCCCGGCTGCTCAAGCTGCGCGGGCAAGCGATGCAGGCGGCAACACCCGTTGGCACGGGGGCAATGGCTGCATTGCTCGGTGCGGATATTGAAAAGGCACAAGCGCTGGCCGAAGCCGCCGCGCAAGGCGATGTCTGCACCGTCGCCAATGATAATGACCCCGGACAAGTCGTCATTTCCGGCCATAAGGCCGCGATTGATCGGGCCATTGAACTGGTCAAGGATCATGGGATTAAGCGCGGCATTTTGCTGCCCGTCTCTGCCCCCTTTCATTGCCCGCTGATGCAACCGGCCGCCGATGCCATGGCCGACGCCTTGGCCGACGCCGCGCTGTCTGCCCCGCTGGTTCCGGTTTATGTCAATGTGACAGCCGCCCCTGTTGTGGATGCCGAGACGATCAAGCGGCTGTTGGTCGAGCAGGTGACCGGACGGGTGCGCTGGCGTGAATCGGTGATTGCCATGGCGGCCGCTGGTGTGACCGATTTTGTGGAATTTGGCGGCAAGGTGCTGGCCCCGATGGTCAAACGATCCCTGCCCGATGCGCAGGCCACCAGCCTGATCTCAATGGATGACATCGAAGCCATTGCCAAAAGCCTTTAAGCAGATCGATTTAAGGAGAGAGCTATGTTTAACCTCACAGGAATGACCGCATTGGTGACAGGGGCATCTGGCGGGATCGGCTCTGCGGTTGCCAAGGCTTTGGTTGCGCAGGGCGCGAAGGTCGCGCTGTCGGGCACGCGTGAAGACGCGTTGAAGGCGGTGGCCGCAGAGATTGGCGGCGACACTGTCATTCTGCCCTGCAATTTGGGCGATGCAGCCTCTGTTGAGGCCTTGATTCCAGCGGCGCTGGAGGCATTGGGCGGGCAGATTGATATTCTCATCAACAATGCTGGCGTCACGCGCGATGGCCTCATCCTGCGGATGAAGGATGAGGATTGGTCGGACGTGATCCGCATCAATTTGGAAGCGGCATTCCGCCTCTGCCGGGCCGCGGCCAAGCCGATGATGAAGGCCCGTTTTGGGCGGATCATCTCCGTCACCAGCGTGGTTGGCGTCACCGGAAATCCGGGCCAGTCCAATTATGCAGCGTCAAAGGCTGGGTTGATTGGCATGTCGAAAAGCCTGGCGCAGGAATTGGCCAGCCGGGGCATTACCGTGAATTGCATTGCCCCCGGCTTTATCGCGTCTGCGATGACGGATGGCCTACCCGATGCACAAAAAGACGCGCTCAACGCGCGTATTCCTGCGGGCCATATGGGCGAAGGGGCTGATATTGCAGCGGCGGCTGTGTATCTGGCCAGCCGCGAAGCGGGCTATGTGACGGGTCAGACCCTCCACGTAAATGGCGGCATGGCCATGATCTGAGCCGGAATCATCAACAGATGATTGCGCACTAACATAACCTAAAGGCTTGCATCCCCAAACAGGGCCGATTAGGGCTTTTTCAATTATTGCTCACACATGAACGAGAAGGGTTATCCATGAGCGACACCGCAGACCGCGTTAAGAAGATCGTCGTTGAGCATCTCGGCGTCGAGGCCGACAAGGTGACAACGGACGCCAGCTTCATCGACGATTTGGGCGCGGACAGCCTCGACATCGTCGAGCTGGTCATGGCGTTCGAAGAAGAATTCGGCGTGGAAATCCCCGACGACGCTGCCGAAAAAATCTCGACCGTCAAGGACGCGATTTCTTATATCGACAGCCACAAAGGCTGATCGCAAGGCAGCTTTGCCTTGAACGAATCGATGTTATCGAAGACGGTTTCCGGCACGTTCGGGAGCCGTTTTTGATTCTGGAAGACTGGAGACGCTTATGCGCCGCGTAGTTGTGACAGGTTTGGGTCTGGTGACCCCGCTGGGTGCTGATGTTGAAACGACTTGGGCCAATCTGCTTGCCAGCAAATCTGGTGCAGGCAAGATTACGCGGTTCGATGCGTCCGATCAAAAATGCCACATTGCGTGCGAAGTAAAGCCAAAGGATCACCCCTGGGGGTTTGATCCCGACAAGCGCGTCGACCATAAGATCCAGCGCCAAGTCGATCCTTTCATCATTTACGGCATTGATGCGGCCGGTCAGGCGCTGGAAGATGCCGGCCTGACCGATATGGACGATGATCTCAAGACGCGCACGGGCTGCTCGATCGGGTCGGGCATTGGGGGCCTGCCGGGGATTGAGAGCGAATCCATCGTCCTGCACGAAAAAGGCCCCAGCCGCGTGTCGCCGCACTTCGTGCACGGCCGCCTGATCAACCT
>JAURHQ010000019.1 GCA_030833185.1 Gammaproteobacteria bacterium
CAAAGCCACCACGATGCGCCTTCAGATCGCGCAGGCGGCCTACGCGCTTTACCTTGTGCTTCCCCTCGACCGGGCCCGGCAGGTTGCGGCCGAGCGCGGTCAGCCAGAGTTGTCGATCGGTGGGCAGGCCCTGCACGGCCGCAAATACGCCTTTGCGCCTGACCTTGTGAATCTCGGCTAATGCATCGGCAGCGTTCTTCTGTAGCATCTTGAGTACATGCATGGCGTCTCCCCGGCGACCTGATGGTTTTGGCGAACAAGCAGATCGCCTGGCGTCATGCATGTTCCCAAACACTAATCCGTTGGTTTAGGCAATTATTTTCTGGGGAGCCGACAGACTCTGAGCCCAAATCATTTTGGCGGTGGGGTGGCGGCGCCCACGATGAAGCTGGGCCGGAACACCCGCACCAGCAGCGGGATGATGGTCACCGCACCGATCATGTGGCTGGTCAGCACCATGCAGAGCAACAGCGCCATATCGCTGTTGAAGCGCAGCGAGGAGAGCGGAATCCACCAGGCAATGCCACCCACCACCATCGCCGCCGTGAACAGCACCGCGGCACCGGTGGTGCGCATCGCGACCACAATGGCCTCGTCGATCGGGCGGTGCCGGGCTTCCTCGCGGATCCGGTCCAGCATGTAGATGACGTAGTCGACGCCAAGCCCCACCCCCACCGAAGTCACCGGCAGCGTGTTGACGTTTAGACCAATGTCGCGCAGCGCCATGAAGGCGCGGTTGACCATCACCGCAAGGCCCAGCACCGCGAACACCATCAATCCGGCCTGTATGGACCGATAGGGTAGCGTCACCGAGATCATCACCAGTGTGATAATGAGCAGCGTCATGGTGTGGTCTGACTCGCGCACCTCCTCGTTGGCCGCGGCGACCAGTCCGATGATGCCGCCCGCGAAGCGCGGGGTAACGCCCTCCATGGGATGCTCGGCAAAAAAGCGCTTCGCGGCAGCGACCGCTTCGGCGACCGTCTCGCCGGTGGCGTCCTTGTAGAACACCACGACGTTGGCCGTGCGGGCTTCCTGATCCATGTATTCCAGAATGACCCGCGGCGTTGGCGAGCCGGCCTGATACATGAACAGCATGTTGCCGATGTCGCGCGAGGTGGTCGGCATGGTGGCCCAGCGCGGGTCGTCGTAGTGATAAAGCCGATTGATCGAACGCACCAGGTGCGGCACCTCACGGGTGCCGCCAAAGCTGCGGGTGCCCGCCATATAGCGTGCAAATTCCTGCGTGGTGCGCACAACAGCGGGGTCCCACATGCGCTCCGGCTTGTCGCCTTCCAGATAGATGTTGAGCTGGTTGGCGCCGGCGAAGCGGCTGGCGATATGCGCCGCCGCGACGTTGAACTGACTGTCTGGAAACAGCAGCGGTGTACCCGGCCGGGACTCGCCAATCGGCGGATTCCAGCCGAAGTAGAAAGAGCCGGCCGCCACCAGCGCCACCGCCCCGATGATGGTGCGGGTGGCACGCGGCGTGATGATCCAGCGCCCCATTGCGTGCATGGTCCGGGCGGGCAGGTCTTCGCCCTCGCTGACGGGGGCGAGCTTCGGGGTGGGCAACAGGGCCATCACCAGCGGCACCAGAATGCCCACGGTCACAATATTGCTAGCCGACCACACCGCGCAGAAATAGCCGAGCTTCGCGATCATCGGG
Organism: Gammaproteobacteria bacterium; assembly: GCA_030833185.1. Lineage (GTDB taxonomy): Bacteria > Pseudomonadota > Gammaproteobacteria. The sequence continues at coordinate 1,670 of JAURHQ010000019.1, forward strand.
ATGGAGGACACTGCCAGCACCATCAGCCCGGCGGTGTCGGTGAAAATGCCGATCGACGCCGGCACGATGAGTTCGCCCATCGAGGTCCGCACCGCCCGCTCGCGCGGCTGGCCGAGGCGAATTTCGTCGTAATAGCGCTCCATCATCTGTACGCAGTGGCTGGCGGTGCGGGCGGAGATGAGGATGGGCACGACCAGCACCAGCGGGTCGAGGTTGTAGCCCATCCAGCCGATGAAGCCGAGACCCCAGATGGCAGACAGCGCGGTGCCCAGCATGGGCACCAGCACGCCCGACAGCGAGCGAAAGTGCAGCCACAGCAGAATCACAATCACGCCAAAGGTGACGAGGAAAATGGTGCTCAGTTCGGCGGAGTGGTGGTACAGCCAGCCTTTCAGCATCGGCTCGCCGGCCACGTAGAGCTTGGTCGAGCCGTCGTCTTCAACCTCGGCTTTCAGCTGTTGCAGGCGACGGTGGATTTCCCGGTAGTCGAGCCGGTCCTCGTCGAAGCTCGCCACAATCAGCGCCGCGCGTCCGTCGGTCGACAGATAGCTGCCGTAGATGATGTCGTTGTTCAGCATTTCCTCGCGCAGCTTTTTCAAGCCGGCCGGATCGCTGGGCAGCACGCGTGGCAGCACGGGCTCGGACTTGATGACCCCGCCCTCGCCGGTGTAGACGCGGCGGATTTTGGGGTGGGCGATGCTTGCCACCTGATAGTGATTGGCGCCGCGAATCAGGTCGATTTCGCTGGTCAGCATCCGAATCTTGCCGAGCGTCGCGGTGGTGAAAATGTCGGCCTTGGGGTCGGTGACTTCCAGCGACATCGCCACCACGTTGGCGCCGCCAAAGGTCTGCTTCATGTCGTTGTAAGTCTTGATGAACTCGTGATCGCCCGGCAGCAAATCGAGAAACCTGGAATAGACCTCGATGCGGGGAATGGCCCAGGCCAGGATCAGCGTCGGCACGATTACGATCAGGAAGCTGGTCCATTTGCGGTCCATCAGCCAGTTGGCAAGGCGATGGCCGCGGGTATCGGGAATGGGCGGAGTGTGCAAGGGCGTTTCTCGGGCGTTGGGGCGGCGGCAAGGCGCGACCGTGGAGCGTGCTGTGCGCGGCCGGGAGGATGCGGGCGCGCGTCAGCCCGGATTATGCGGGCCGCGCCGTCGACTGGCGACCATCCCGCGCAGGCCAGCGCCAGACGGGCGATGGTGGGCGCGATTGCGGTAAAGGCCGTCCTGCCCCGACTGATACCGTCGTTGGCTGCGCGCACGCGTTTCGGCGTTGCCGCTCCCACGGGAGAGGGCGCTTTTGCCCTTGACCCGCGTGGGCGTGTAATTGCTGTTGGCGTCGCGGCGTTGCCGCTCCCACGGGAGGGGCGCGACCTGACTTTATGTCGGGCTTGGGAAAATCAGGTCTCCGGCAGAATCGGTGCTCGGCTATTTCTGCAGACCGGGTGACACTAGCCCTCACTTTCCGCCTTGCAGGTAGTTCATGTCTGACCTCTCCCGTCTGCCGGACGACCCCGCCTTGCGCAGCTTCGCCGAACTGGACCGCGCGGCCGGCCTGCCCAAGGGCGCGCACTTTCGGGCGTTCAAAGCCCTCGGCGCGGCGCTGCAGGAGGGCGTGCATTTTTACTGCTGCGACAGCCGCGAAGTGCCCGAAATCTTCGCCCGCCTGCTGGCCAGCGGCCGGCTCTATCCCGGCACCGTGAACGCGGTGTTGTTGGCACCGGCCGGACAGGCGGCGCTGCGCGAGGCCTTGGCCGGCGGGCGGTGTCCCTAAACCTCGACAGACCGTTAGACTACGGTCGATAAGCGCGTCCGACCGGTGTGGCCCCTTGGGGCCGCTGCCGAAGCGCGGGCCCCCGAGCGTCGCATCCCGTTTTGCCTAGAGAGGAGTGTTCTGTGACTACCCAGCCGTCTTCCCCTGCCCGTTACGACGCCATCGTCGTGGGCGCCGGCCTGTCCGGCCTGTATCAACTGTACAAGCTGCGCGAGCGGGGCCTTGCGGTCCGGGTGATTGAGGCCGGCACCGGCGTGGCCGGCACCTGGTACTGGAATCGCTATCCGGGTGCGCGCTGCGACTCCACCGCCGAGTGCTATCAGTACTGGTTTTCGGACGATCTGCTCAACGAGTGGAACTGGAGCGAGCGCTTCCCGGCCCAGCCCGAGACCGAGCGTTACCTGAACTACGTGGCCGACAAGTTCGAGCTGCGCCGGGACATCCAGTTCAACACCCGCGTGGCCTCGACCGTTTACGACGAAGCGCGCGGGCGATGGACCATCAACACCACCGGCGGCGAGCGGTTTGAAGCGCAGTTCCTGGTGATGGCGACGGGCGGGCTGTCCTCGCCGCAGATTCCCAAGTTCGCCGGCTACGACACCTTCAAGGGCCAGTCTTTCCACACCGGTCGCTGGCCGCACGAGCCGGTCGATTTCACCGGCAAGCGGGTGGGCATCATGGGCACCGGCGCTACCGGCATCCAGGTCATCCAGACCATCGCGCCGCAGGTCGGGCAGCTGACCGTCTTCCAGCGCACGCCCAACTACGCCATCCCCATGAAGAACCCGCGCTACGACGAGGCCCGCATGGCCGAATTGCGCCAGCGCTATCCCGAAATGAAGGAACTGGTGCACAACACTTTCACCGGCAACGACTACGACTTCGGGACCGTGACCTTCGATGAACTGACGCCCGCGCAGCGCGAAGCCCGGCTGTGGGAGTACTGGCACGAAGGTTCGCTCAAGTTCTGGGTGGGCGCGTTCGGCGAGCTGTTCGCCGACCAGCGGGTGAACGACTACGTTTCGGAATTCGTCCGCGCGCGGATTCGCGAGCGCGTGAAAGATCCGGTCACCGCCGAGAAGCTCTGCCCGAAGGACTACGGCTTCGGAACCCGTCGGGTGCCGCTGGAGACCAACTACTTCGAGGTCTACAACCAGCCCAACGTGACCCTGATCGATACCAACGCCGATCCCATCGAGTGCTTTACCCCGACGGGTGTGCGCACGGCCAGCGGCGAACACGCGCTGGACGTGATGATTTTCGCCACCGGTTTCGATGCCGGCACCGGCGCGCTGACCGCGATCGATATTCGCGGCCGCAACGACCTGTCCCTGCGCGAGACCTGGGCGCGTGACGGTGTGCACACCTGGATGGGCCTGCAGGTTCACGGCTTCCCCAACCTGTTCATGATCATGGCGCCGCTGTCGCCGGCCGCCGCGTTCTGTAACGTGCCGACCTGCTCGCAGCAGCAGGCCGACTGGATCACCAACTGCATCGACTACACCCGCCAGCAGGGCCGCAAGGCGATCGAGCCCAGCGCCGAGGCCGAGGCACGTTGGGGCGAGCACCACGATGAACTGGCCAACGCCACCCTCGTGCCGAAGACCAAGTCCTGGTACATGGGCACCAACATCGAAGGCAAGCAGCATCGGCTGCTGGCCTACGTGGGCGGCGCCAGCACCTATCGCTACGCCTGCGACAAGGTCGCGGCAGAGGGCTATTCCGAGTCCGTGTTCAGTTAAGCGTCCGGCCGGGCGCGCCGCCGTCGGCGCGCGCCGGTTTTTCGTTATGTCCGCAAGTTGTGTAGAGGAGCAGCCCGCATGAGCAGTCCGTTGAGTGAACAGGAAATCGCGAAGTTCACCGAAGCCGTCGCCATCGCCAATATTCCCACCCTGCTCATGACGCTGGTGCAAATGACCGGCGAGCGGCATTGGCTGGAGCCGCCCTACCGCCCGGCGCGCAGCGTCGGTCTGGGCGATAACGACACCGGCGGCCTGCCGGATGACATACAGGACGAAATCCGCGCCGCGACCTTGAAGGCCATTCTGGCCTGGCGCGCCGGCAAGCCGCTGGCGATCGACGAGCCCTCGCCGGAAATGCTGGTGGAAATGCTGTCGGTCGCGATGGGCGAGGAGGTGCCGGCGCACTACGGCCGCTTTACCGCAGAACTGTTCGGCCATCGGCCGGTGCCGCAAGACAAGGTGGCCGTGCCACCCGGCTTCCACGTGGTGGTGATTGGTAGCGGCGTGTCCGGCATTTGCGCGGCGGTCAATCTGAAGGCGGCGGGCATTCCCTTCACCGTGATCGAGAAGAACGACTCGGTCGGCGGCGTGTGGCGCGAGAATCACTATCCGGGTGCCGGCGTCGATACGCCCAACCATCTCTATTCGTTTTCGTTTGCGAAGTACGACTGGCCCATGTACTTCGCGCTGCGCAACGACCTGCACACCTACCTGAAGCACGTCGCGGCGGAGTTCGAGCTCTACCCCTATATTCGCCTCAATACCCGGGTGCAGACGGCTGTCTACGACGAAGCCGCGCAGGGCTGGCAGGTGACGGTCACAACGCCCGAGGGCCAGACCGAGGTGTTGAAGGCCAATGTGGTGATCAGCGCGGCGGGCATCTTTAACCCGCCGGTGTGGCCAAAGATCAAAGGCCTCAAGACCTTTGCCGGCCCGTGCTTCCACACCGCCGAATGGCGTGATGACGTTGACCTCAAGGACAAGCGGGTGGCCATCATCGGCAACGGTGCCAGCTGCATGCAGATTGGACCCGAGATCCAGCACACGGTGAAATCGCTGACCATCTTCCAGCGCTCGCCGCACTGGGCCGCGCCCTTCCCGCAGTTCCGCAAGCAGGTGCCGGACGCCATGCGTTTCCTGTTTAACGAGGTGCCGCTGTATCAGGCCTGGTATCGCGTGAAGCTGGGCTGGACGATTAACGACCGCGTGCACGCGACGCTGCAAAAAGATCCGGATTGGCCGTACAAGGACCGTTCGCTCAACGCCACCAACGACGCCCACCGCGCCTACTTCACGCGCTACATCAAGGAAGAACTGGGCGACCGGCAGGACCTGCTGCCGAAAGTGCTGCCGACCTATCCGCCCTTCGGCAAGCGAATGCTGATGGACAACGGCTGGTATCGCATGCTGCGTAATGAGCGGGTTCACTTGGTGGAAGAACGCATCAGCCACGTCGATGCGCATGCCGTCCATACCGAGGACGGCGTGGCGCATGAGGCGGACGTGCTGGTGATCGCGACCGGGTTCGACGTGCTGAACTTTGTGAACACCTACGAAATCGTGGGCCGCGGCGGGCAGACCCTGCACGAGGCCTGGGAAGGGGATAACGCGAAAGCCTATCTCGGCACGGTGGTGCCAAACTTCCCCAACCTGTTCGTGATGTACGGCCCCAATCTGCAGCCCGGGCATGGCGGCAGCCTGATCGTGGTGGTGGAGATGCAGATGCGCTTCATTATGGACATGCTGCGGCAGATGAATGCCCGCAACGTGGCGGCGGTGGAATGCCGGCCGGAGGTCCACGCCGAGTACAACCGCAAGGTCGATGAGGCGCACGCCAACATGGTGTGGTCGCATCCCGGCATGACCACCTACTACCGCAACGATCGTGGCCGCATCGTGGTGAACGGGCCGTTTCTGAACGTGGATTTCTACGAGATGACGCGGCAGGCGAAGCTGGAGGAGTTTGTGCTGGAGCCCAGATCGGCGTGATCGAAGCGCGGATGGTGGGGAAGCACGCCCCGCCACCCGCGCCCGACTCGGCGCCGCAGCGTGCCGCTACTTCCAGCTTGCACCGCCGGCGTTTTCCCAAATCTGGATCATGTTGCCGTCCTTGTCGTAGAAGAGAAACGAGCGGCCTATGTTCGCGCACTGCCAGACGTATTCGGTCTGGGTCTGGTAGCCGGCGGCGCGAACTTTCGCAAAGAAGCTGTCGATGTCATCCACCAACAGCCCCAATTCATGAAAGCCGGTATGGCCATAGCGAAGATTTTCCGACGGTGTTTTCTGGATGGCCGGTACTTCGCATTCCTGTAGTTCGATCAGCGCACCTTCGGGTGAACTGAGCAGCGCCATCTTCGAGCGCGCGCCTTTGACTTTGAAGATATCGTCGAGCAAGGCAGGGTACATAAAGGTATTCGGCCCTGGGGCCGGACCGTCCGGAATCACCGTTTCGACCGCGAGTTCAAATCCCATGACGTCGCGCCAGAGGTGGATGGCTTCCTGCAAATCCGAGACAAAAATGGCCATGTGATGAAAACGCATGCTGGCTCTCCCCTGAAGCGATTGTTTTTAGCGGCTAACGGCCGGCGCCGCGTTGGCGCGGACCTGTCGCAGCATTGAGCCAGACGCCGCGTTTTGGCAATCAGCCACCGTCGCGCCAGGCGCGCGCCAGTCCTTCGCGGTCATCAGGATGGGCAAGCTGAATCAGGGCGCGCGCGCGCTCACCCATGGTCTTGCCACGCAGCTGCGCGCTGCCGTACTCGGTGACGAGATAGTCCACATCCCCGCGCGTGGTCACCACGCCCGCGCCGTGCTGGAGCCGGGCCACGAGGCGTGAACGCCCGTGTTTGGTCCGCGCCTGGAGCGCGATGATCGCCTTGCCGCCGGCCGACCCCGCCGCGCCGCGAATGAAGTCCAACTGCCCGCCGAAGCCCGAGATGACTTTGGGCCCGATGGAGTCGGCGCAGACCTGTCCCGACAGGTCGACTTCGACCGCCGAATTGATCGCCACCACCTGCGGGTTGCGGGCGATCACGGTCGGGTCGTTCACCGTGTCGCTCCCTAGAAACAGCAGTTCAGGATTGGCGTGGACGAAGTCGAACAGTGCCCGCGTGCCAGACACAAACGAGGTCACGGTCTTGCCCGGGTGAAAGCGCTTGTGACGGTTAGTGACCACACCGCGTTGCAGCAGCGGCAGCAGTCCGTCGGAGAACATCTCGGTGTGCACGCCGAGGTGTTGATGGTCGCCCAGCGCCATCAGCACCGCGTTGGGGATCGAGCCGATGCCGACCTGCAATGTGGCGCCGTCATCGACCAGGGCGGCGATGTGGCGGCCAATTTGCCGATCGGTGTCGCTGAGGCGCTCGGGGCTGGCTTCGCTCAGCGGCTGGTCAACCGCCAGGCCATAATCGATTTCGCTGACGTGCACCACGCCCTCGCCCAGCGTGCGGGGCATTTGCGGGTTTACCTGCGCAATGCGTAGCCCCGCCATGCGCAGCGCGGTGCGCGCCACGTCGACACTGGTCCCCAGCGAGCAGTAGCCCGCTGCGTCGGGCGGAGAGATCTGGAGCAGGCAGGCGTCCGGACGCTTGCTGCCGCGGAGCAGGGCTGGAATGGCGGACAGGAAGCAGGGCAGGTAGTCGACCCTCGAATAATCCAGCAGTCCGCGCACGTTGGCGCCGACAAAAAAATTGGTACAGCGAAACTGACCGGCATATTCGGGCCGGCAATAGGCGGCCTCGCCCATGGTGTGGAGATGCATCAACTCCAGTTCCTCGCAGCGGGCGGCATTGGCCAGCAGGTGTTCGAGCAGCCGGTGCGGGGTGGCGGCGGCGCCGTGCACAAACACCCGACCACGGGTGGGCAGGACGTCTGCAATCGCGGCAGAGGACAGCATTTTCATCAGGAGCTCCTGGGCTCGAAGGGGTGGGACCTTTCGACGGCGGGTTCAAGTATGAACGGGTGGCGCCGCTAGACGGAACTCAAGCCACAGCCTGCCGTCCCGACCGCGGCAGTACGTTGCGTCACATCAAGGGGTGTCGCTGTTTATGCTGACGAAGATGCTGAGACCGGGCAGCCTGCGCGAACGCATCATCCTGTTTTTTACGTTGCTGTTGCTGGGCGTCTCGGCGGCAGTCTTTCTGGTGGTCTTGCCGCAGATCAGCGGCATTTTTCGGGATCACACGTTTCAGGAACTGGCCGGCGCCGAGCGCGTGCTGCGGCGGGTGATTGCCCAGAACCAGATTCGACTGGCCGAGTCGGCCAGCCTGCTGGCCGCCGATTTTGCCTTTCGGACCGCAGTGACCAGCGATGACCAGCCCACCCTGCGTTCCGCGCTGGAAAATCACAGCGCCCGGCTTGGCGCTGACGTCGCCATGCTGCTCGATCTGGAGGGTGCGGTGCGTGCCGACACCTTGCCGTCGGAGGCGGCGCGCCAGCCCCATCCCTTGCCCTCGTTGATCCAGAAAGCGCAGCAGGAAGGGGTGGCCACCAGTCTCGCCATCATGAACGGGCGCGCCTATCAGTTAGCAGTCGTGCCGGTGTTGGCGCCAGATCCGATCGGATGGGTCGCGGTCGGCATCGAATTGAACGACAAATTCGCGCGCGAATTGCGCACCCTGCTGGACGTGCACGTGAGCTTCATGCTGCGCGCGGCACGCCACGACTTTGTCGGGATCGCCTCGACTCAGGCCAATACGCCGCTGCTCGATCTCACCGATGCCGTGCGCCGCAGCGCGCATGCCAACAACGGGATCCCGGCCGCCACGCTCACCATCAAGGATTTCGACTCCCGGCTTTCCAGCATCGATTCGGTAGATTCCGAAAGTGTTCTGTTCGTCTTGCAACGAACCGAGGCCAGCGCTAGCGAAATTTTTCAGCCCTTGATCAGCACGCTGGGCCTGATCGCCGCCGGCGGTCTGGGCCTGTGCCTGATCGGGGGCGCCTTGATGGTCAGCTTTGTGACCGGTCCGCTGGACCGACTGGCAGCCGTGGCGCGGCGGATTCGGGAGGGCGATTTCGAGGCCCGCTCCGAGACGCCGGGCGATGACGAGTTCGGCGAATTTGCCGCGACCTTCGACCACATGCTGGAAACCATCGCGGGCCGCGAAAAAGAAATTCTGCGGCTGGCCTACGAGGACCCGCTGACCGGGCTGCCGAATCGCGTCAGCCTGCAGCGGGAGCTGGATAATCGCGCGGGCGCCGGGACGTCTTTTGTCCTGATGCTGCTCGACCTGCAGCGCTTTCGGCTGATTAACAGCACGCTGGGCTACGAAGCAGGCGACGAACTGCTGAATATCGTAGCGACGCGTTTTCGATCGCTGGTTAAAGCCACGGATTTTGTCTCCCGCACGGGCAGTAACGTGTTCGCCGTGATCTGCGCGATGAAAGACGGCGATCAGGTGAAGATGGTCGCCGACCGTCTGCAGGATGCCCTGTCGCACCGGATTTTTGTGGGCGTACAGGAAGTGGACGTCACGGCGGCCGTTGGCGCTGTGCAGTTTCCGGAGCAGGGCAGCACCGGGGCCGTGCTGCTGCGGCGCGCGGAAATTGCGCTTTATCACGCCAAACATGCCAACGGTGGATTCTGTCTGTATGAACCGGCGCTGGATGCCACCCGTCGCGACAGCCTGCATCTGCTGGGCGATCTGCGTCGCGCTGAAGAAAAGGGCGAACTGCTGCTGATGTATCAGCCCAAGGTCGACCTGCGTCGCGGCAAGGTGACCAGCGTAGAGGCGCTGATCCGCTGGCGCCACCCGGTGCGCGGCATGGTCCCGCCCGGCGAGTTCCTTCCCTTCGCCGAACAAACCGGGGCGATTCGTCGCATCACGCGCTGGGTCATTGGCGAGGCGATCGCCCAGATCGGACGCTGGGAGCAGGACGGGCTCAAGTTGCAGGTTTCGATCAATATTTCGGCGCGAGACTTGGCCGACGACGCGCTGGTGGCTTATTTCGCCAGCGCCTTGCTGGGCAGCACTCGCGGCGCCAGCGCGCTGTGCGTGGAAATTACCGAGAGCGCGATGATGGAAGACTCCAGCGTGGCGTTCTACAGCATCGAGCGCCTGCGCCAGTTGGGCATTGCGGTCAGCATCGATGACTACGGCACGGGCTATTCGTCGCTCTCCTACATCAAGAATCTGAAAGCGAGCGAGCTCAAGATTGATCGCGCGTTTGTGAACGATCTCGACAGCAGCGAAGAGGACAAGGCGATCGTCCGCTCGACCATCGAACTCGGGCACAACCTTGGACTGCGGGTGGTCGCGGAAGGGGTGGAGACGCCCGCCCAGCTCGGCAAGCTATGCGAACTGGGCTGTGATTACGCGCAGGGCTATTTGCTGTCGCGACCGCTGACCGCAGAGGCCCTGATCAACTGGGTGCGGGATTTTGATTTCAGCGCTGTGCGCAGTATCAAACCAACAGCCGTCGCGCCGGATGGGCGCGTGCTGGCTAACTAGCGCGCAAGCGCACCACTTCCTCCAGCGGAGTCTGGCAGAACCAACACCAGATCGGACGACAGATGTTTGCTGAATATCGATGGATAGGATTGGGCGTCGCGCTTTGTGCGTGTGCGCAGGCGGAAACGGTATCCGTGAGCATCACCGACACCGGCGGGGCGGCGCTCGCACGGGCGGTGGTGGTGGCCGTGGCTGCGGGGCAGACCGCAAGCGACCACAAACAAGAGGCAAAGGTCGATCAGATCGACAAAAGCTTCGTGCCCGGAGAACTCGTCGTTCAGGTTGGCACCCTGGTGCACTTTCCCAACTCCGACAAGGTGCGACATCAGGTCTATTCCTTTTCACCGGCCAAGAGTTTTGAGCTGCCGCTCTACGCCGGGGCCGAAGCCGAACCGGTGCTATTCGACAAGCCGGGCCCGGTGACGCTGGGCTGCAATATCCATGACTGGATGCGCGGCTATATCTATGTGGCCGACAGTCCCTGGTTTGCGCGGACCGACGAGCAGGGCCACGCGACGCTGGACCTGCCGCCGGGGGACTACACGGTCCATGTCTGGCATCCGCAAATGCGGGAGACCGAAGACAGCACCCGTCAGCCCCTGAGCCTCGCCGCTCAGGGAACGGCCGAGATGACCTGGAAGCTTGGCCTGAAGCCGGTGTTCTCGCCGCGTCGGGCGCCGATGGGGGATGCGGGCGGGGGCTACTGAGGCGCCCGACGGCTCACCGGCTAGCGTGATGATTCCCGGGTTTTAATCCCGGCGGGCAACATGCGATGTTCAACCCACCGCAGGCTCAGCATTTGGGCCCGGCCCCTCGCTAGATTGCACCTGCGCTCATCAGGCGATGGGCGCGGGGGGATTTGTACCAGATTGCAGCCCCCGCCATTCGGCACTGCTGCTAAACCGGAGCATCCGCATGTCGCTTTCCGTACAAACGCTCTACCCACACCAGATCGCTGGGGTGCAGTTTCTGCTGCGCCATCAGCGGGCCGTACTGGCCGACGATATGGGCCTCGGCAAAACCCGACAGGCCATTGTCGCCGCCAACGAAGCCGCACCCGACGGCCTGATGCTGGTGATCTGTCCCGCCGCGCTCAAACTCAACTGGGCGCGCGAAATCCGCCTGGTCGATGCGGCCTCAGCCATTGACGTTATTGGCACCGCCAGCGTGCCGGCCACCGCGCCGCGCTGGGTCATCGTCAACTACGACCTGCTGGCGCGCGAAGCCGAACGGCTGCGGGCTTTGCCCTGGTCGGTGGTCATTGTCGACGAGGCGCACTTCATCAAGAACGCGAGCCAGCGCAGTTCGCAGGTGCTGAAACTGCTAGGCGTGACCGAGGGGCGCGCCAACCCGGCGGGTCCGCGACCGCCCTACGTGTTCCTGTTGACCGGCACGCCCATGCCCAATCGGCCGCGCGACCTCTTTAACCTGCTCCGCGCGGTTGAGCATCCGACGGCGCGTAGTTTCGTGTCGTTCGCCAAGCGCTACTGCGCGGCCTATCGCAACGACTACGGCTGGGTCACCGACGGCGCGTCCAATCTGGCAGAACTCAATCTGCTGCTGAAAGAAGTGATGCTCCGCCGCACCAAGGACGAGGTGCTGGATTTACCGCCCAAAATCCGCAGTTTTGTCCCGGTTTCGCTGGAAGGCGACGGTGCGCAGAAAGCGAGTGTGGCGTTTGCCGAGTGGTTTGGCGCGGCCCCCAGCGACCGGCCGAACGACAAGGCCTTTCTGGGCCAGCTGAGCAAACTTCGTCACACCCTGCACAAGGCCAAACACAAGGCCTGCGCCGAGCGCATTCGCGACGTGCTGGCCAGTGGCCGCAAAGTGGTGGTGTTCTGCTGCTATCAGGATGGTGTGACGCGCCACAAGAAGGCGCTAGGCGCGCGCGCTGTCACCATTACCGGCAGCGACGACGCCGCGGCCCGCATGGCGGCGGTGGATGCCTTCCAGCACGACCCGACCGTGGAGGTCGCGCTGTGTAATCTCATCGCTGGCGGGGTGGGGATCACGCTGACGGCCGGCACCCACGTCATTTTTCAGGATCTGGACTGGGTGCCGGCCAACCATCTGCAGGCCGAGGACCGCTGCTACCGGCTGGGGCAGCACGCTTCGGTGACGGTGGAATACCTGATGGGCGCCGGTACGCTGGACGGCTATATCGCCCGCCTGCTGGACGCGAAAATGGCGCTGATTGCTGCGGTCGAAGCGAAAGACCTGCCGGAGACGTCTTTCCTGGAGGACTTGCAGCGCGAACTGCAGGCGCTGGGGCCTGCCTTGTTGCAGGAGGCGCAGGCGCTGGGGGCCACCGGCGAGGTGGCCGCCCGGATCGACGCCATCGGCGCGCAGGTGGCGCAACTGGGCCGGGTTTCACCCTTGGCCGAACAAGGCGTGTGGGAATTCCCCAGCAGCAGCTCGCCGGGCAAGTTTTACCGCGTGACTTTTGGCCGCGCCGGCCATCTGGAGTGCGACTGTCCGGGCTTTGCCTACCGTGGACAGTGCAAGCATGTGCGCGAGGCGCGCAGCCAGACGACGGCATCCTGAGTCTGCGCGGGCACAATAGCTGCGCGCCGTACCGGCGCGCAGGGGCTTGGAGCCGGACATGAGCAACGACGAACTTTTCGATGTGGTCAACGCGCAGGACGAGGTTATCGGCGTGGCGCCGCGGTCACGGGTGCACGCTGAAGGCCTGCGCCATCGCGCGGCACACCGCAGCCGACGAGTGTGCGGGGCTCGCCGATCCTGCCCTCTTGGCGACGGAGTTTCCGGATCTGGGTCTCGATTTTCCGTGGGCACTGAACCCTGAGGAGGCCGTCGAGCTCGCGCGCCGTGGCCAGCTTGCGGCGCACGCGCGCCACGGCGTCGGAGGAGGAGCTGCGCGACAGGCCGTGCTTGGCCAGCAGCGCCGCCAGCGCGCCACGGCCGCCTTCCAGCAGACCAAACGCGCGGCCCTGGCGCTGCGCCCCGCCCCATTCACGGGTGGCGCGAATCATCGCGGCCCAGAACAGGAGGATGGTCGTCACGCCCCACCAACCGTAGAGCCAGCGCAAGCCCGACGGTCCGGGAAAGCTGGCGAGGTAAAGCCCGCCCAGCGCGGTGGCGAGCAGCCCCACCACGATCAGACGCCGCGCCGGGTGGCGATCCGCCAGCCAGCCGCCGGGCACGTAGCTCAGCATTGCGGTCAGGCCGTAAACGGCAAAGGCGTCGCCCAGCGCGGTGTTACTGATCCCGAAGGCTTCAAGCACGCTGGGCCGAAAAAAGCGGGGAATGTGGAACGGCAGGCTGAACACCGCCTCGCCGGCGAGGATGATGCACAGCAGGCCGAGATGCTGACGCCAGACGGGCACGGGCGGCGACTCAGGGATCATGGGCGCTACGCGAGGCGAGCGCCTCGACTTCCGGGTCGTCGAGCGCGGCGATTTCCTGTCGATACTGCCGGCGCCGGTTGAAGACCGCGAAGGCATAACCCGCGGTGCCGACCAGCGAGCCGGCAAAGATCAGCCCCCAGACCGCCCGCGGGCTGCCGGTTGCGCTCCACACCGAGGCGGTGATGAGCGGCGCCAGCGCCATCGCGAACATCATGGGCAGCGCGAGTGCGCCCATGGTCCGCGCATAGTGCTCGCGCCCCAGCCACTCGGCCGGCGCCACGCCGCGCAGGATGGTGGTGACCCCGTGCCCGGTGCCGAAGCAGACCGCGAACGCGCTGAGCCAGCCGAGGCTGGGTGGCGCGTAGAGGAGAATCAGCAAGCCCAGCGGCACAATCGTGGTGGTGACCGCGCCAAGGCGCGCGGTGCTGGCACGGCGGCCAAGCGTCACCATCAGGATTCGCGCGCCGACCTGCACCGGGCCAATGAGCGCAAAGCAGAAGTAGATGTCCTTGCGCGGCACGCCTTCGGCGCCGAGCACCGGCACCAGCTGAAAAATCAGGCTGGAGGCGGTCAGGCTGTAGGAGGTGTACCAGAGCGCAAGGCCCCAGAAGACCGGATTGCGCAGCCGCTCGCGCATCACGCGACGCCCTTCCGCCCGGTCGGCCGCGCTTTGCGGTGCCAACGCATGCCCGCGCGGCGGCGTGAAGCACAGATGCACGGGCAGATTGAAACCGAGATTCATGAGCGCCAGCAACACCAGACTCTCGCGCCAGCTCATATGCGCCAACAGGGCACCGATGAGCGGCACGAAGACCGTGCCCGAGAAGCCGGTGACCAGCGTGACGGCAATCACGCCGCGTCGCGCCTCCGCGCCGAACTGCTGGTGGATGACGGCGAAGATGGTCTCGATCAGCACGCAGGACATACACACGCCGAGCGCGAGCCACAGGGCATAGAACACCAGCAGGCTGTGCACCTGCGACCAGGCGAGGAGCAACAGCCCCGCGCCCAGCGAGCCGGCGCTCATCAGCCAACGCCCGCCGTAGCGGTCGAGCAGCGTACCGACGGGATAGGCCATGAGCCCGGTGACCAGCAGGCCGGCGGTCAAGGCGCCGTTAAGCGCCGGCAGCGCCCAGCCGAGTTCCTCGGCAATGGGACCGGCGAAAAGCGAAAAGCTGTAATAGAGCGAGCCCCAGGAGACGACCTGGGCGAAGGCCAGCGGCCAGAGCATCACCCACGGCCGGTGACGGGCGTGCCAGAGTGCAGAAAGGGTCACGTCAGAACGGACGCGCGCCGGACCGCCGCGATAAGGTCTGTCGCCACAGTCGACGCCCGCGGCGACCATCAAGGCCGCGCCTGCGACGGGCGGAGGGGACCAGATTTCGCCGGTGGTGCACGCTCACCGGGGTTTGGCCGCCCTGCCCGTCCGCGCTTTACCGCTTATGCAGCCAGCTGTTGCCGAAGCGCGCGCGTCGCGGATTCGTCGATGCGCATGGCCGCCGCGTCGATGACCACCCCGTAGCGCTCGCGGGCCGCGGTCACCGACACGTACTCGTCGAGCACATCTTCCAGCACCGCCTGCGGATCGCGCTCCCACGGCCGGCCATAGCCGCCACCGCCGGTGCTCTCGAACATGAAGGTCTCGCCGTGGCTGAAGGGGTGGGCGCAGAGCAGCGGGTTCTTCCAGTTGCCCTCGGCATCCAGCCCGCCGATGACTTCGCGGTGACCGTCGGTGTGGATCTTGATCTGGCGCTGCACGTCGGAGTGCTGCCCGCCGGCAACCCCGGGGCTGCCTTCCAGGGTGCGCGCGGTTTCCATGCTCAGCGCGCCTTCGGCGAGATAACGCACTTTGAAAATCGCGCCCAGACCGCCGCGATAACGGCCCGGACCACCGCTGTCCTGACGGAGCTCGAAGGCCTCGTAGGCGATGGGGAACAGCAGTTCTGCGGTTTCCGCCGGCATGTTCATGCAGTTGCCGAGCGGGTCTTCGGTCACGTTCATGCCGTCGCTGAAGGGCGTCGCGCCCCAGCCACCGGCGGGCAGGTCGGAGAAGACGTCGGTCGCGCCATTGGTCGCCACCACCGAGGACACAAACCAGTTGCAGTCGGCGCTGGTCGAGCCGGTCACCCGCTCCGGAATGGCCTTCGCCAATGCCTGCCAAATGGCGCTCGTGATCTTGGCCGAGGTCAGCGTGGTGCAGCCGATGGTCGGCGCCGGCCACTTGGCGTTCAGCCAGGAGTTCTCCGGAATGACCAGCGTAATCGGGTTGAACATGCCCTGGTTCTGCGGCGCGTGCGGCGCAAGGAAGAACTGCAGCGAATACAGCGACGCCGACGCCGTGTTGGCGTAGGGCGAGTTAATCGCGCCCTTCACCACCGAATCGGTCCCGCTGAAATCCACCGTGATGCCGGAGCCTTCGACGATGAGCTTCACCTTGATCTGGATGGGCTTGTCGGAGAAGCCGTCGGTGTCGGCGTAGTCTTCTCCTTCGTAGACGCCGTCCGGGATCTCGCTGATGCTCTTGCGCACGATCCGTTCGGTGTATTCCTGCAGCTGCTTCATCGCAGCTTTCAGCGTGACCACGCCGTATTTGGCCGCCGCGCGCTGCATTTCCAGAATGGCCGCGCGCAGGCAACCGACGTGCGCCTGCAGGTCGCCTTTCACGAAATGCGGCGTGCGGGTGTTGTTCATCAGGATGTCGACGATTTCCTGCCGCACCACGCCGCGCTCGTAGACCTTCACCGGCGGCAAGCGCAGGCCCTCGCCCGCGATATGGGTGCCGGCAAAGGCCTGACCGCCGGCGGCGCCGCCACCGAGGTCCATCCAGTGACCGCGGCTGACCGCAAAGCCCAGCAGTTCGCCCTCAAAGAAAATGGGCGACATGAAGGTCATGTCGTTGATGTGGGTGCCGCCCTGATAGGGGTCGTTCACGCACAGCACGTCGCCTTCAAAGATGTTGGGCAGGCCGTAGCGGCGGATGATGGCTTCCGCGCTGAACTTCATGGCCGCGAGGTGAATCGGGCAGTTCGCCGCCTGCGACAGCAGCTGGCAGTCGTAGTCGTAAATCGCGTTCGAGAAATCGACCATGTCCGCCAGGATGGGCGAGAACGAGGCGCGCTGGAGCACGGTCGACATGCGGTCGCTGGCGTACTCGAAAATGCTGCGTAAGACTTCAAAGGTCACCGGGTCGAGCTTGGTCTGGTCGACGACCGCGGCATCTACAACCACTTTTTTGTCCATTTGCTTAACTCCCGTCAGCTTGCGATCTAGACGTTTGAAACCAGGTTCTTGCTGATGTCGATCACCAGATTACCGAAACGATCCACGGTAGCCACCGCGTTGGGCGGCAGCACCGCGCAGGCGTGCTCATACTCCACGATACAGGGCCCGGCCACAGTGGCCGCCGGCGCCAGCGCATGGCCGTTATAGACCTTGCTCGCGTGCCAGGCCTGATTGAACCAGATCTGGCGCTCACCCTTCACCGGATCACCGCCCTGCACGCCCACTTCGACCGCCGGCGGCGACTCCATTTTGCCCGTGACGGTGACGCCCAGCGACACCAGCGCCGGTGCGAAATCGTCTGAGCTCACACCATACTCGCGCTCGTGGCATTGGTGAAACAGCGCTTCGATGGCCGGAATATCCGCAGCCGTCAGCACGTGCGCCGGAATCGGCGTTTCCACTTCGTAGGTCTGGCCAACGTAGCGCATCTGCGCCGTGCGGCGGACCTCAATCCGCTCGCGCGGCACGCCGTCTTCGGCGAGCAGGCGGATGCCTTCGGCTTCCAGCTGGGCATACAGCGCGTTCACCGCTGCCAGATCGGCGGTCGCCACCGGCGAGAAGTAGAAGGCCTCCAGATCGTGCCGGAGGTCCATGGCCGTCGCGCCAAAGGCCGAGGCAACGCCGGCGTGGATCGGCATGATGACGCGCGGGATGTTCATCGACTCCGCGACAAAGCAGGCGTGCATCGTGCCCGCACCGCCGAAGCTGGCGAGGATAAAGTCGCGCGGGTCGCGACCGCGGGAAACCAGCACTTTCTTCACCGCCTGCGCCATGTTCTCGCAGCCAATGCGAATCATGCCGTCGGCGGTTTCGATCGTGGACAGCCCGATACCCGCCGCGAGTCGCGCCATCGAGGCTTCGGCGGCGTCGCGATCCAGCGTCATCTTGCCGCCCAGCGTCGGCTCGATGCGGCCGAGCAGCAGGTTGGCGTCGGTAATCGTGGGCTCGGCGCCGCCCAGGCCGTAGCAGACCGGGCCGGGCTTGGAACCCGCGCTGCGCGGACCGGCGCGCAGCGACCCGCCCTCGTCTATCCAGCCGATCGAGCCACCGCCGGCGCCCACGCTGTGAATGTCCAGCATGGGCACGATGCAGGGGATTTCCCATTCAATTTCGTGATCGCGGGTAATGAGCCCTTTGCCGTTCTCCACGATCGACACGTCGAAGCTGGTGCCGCCGACATCGGTGTGAATGATGTTGGGGTAGTCGCAGAGCTGGCTTAAGTAAGCCGCGTAGGCCACACCGCCGGCGGGGCCTGATTCGATCAGTTCTTCCGGGTGCTGCTTGGCGTAGTCGACGCCGGTGATGCCGCCGCTGCTCTTCAGAATCATCAGCGAACCGGCAAAGCCTTCGCCTTTCAGGGCCGCTTCGAGGCGCGCGAAGTAGACCTCCATCACCGGAATGGTGGCCGCGCGGATCGCGGTGGTCGTGAACCGGCCGTGCTCGCGAAATACCGGCCGGGTCTCGGAGGAGATCACCACGAAGGCATCCGGGTTCACTTCCTTGATGATGTCGCGCATGTCGCGCTCGTGCTGGCCGTTGCGATAGGCGTTGATGAACGCGACCGCCACCGACTTGATGTTATGCGCGCGGATTTTCTCGGCAATCGCCAGCGCTTCTTCGCGCTGGAGCGGGCGTACCACCGCACCCTGCGCGTCGGTGCGTTCGTTCACCGTATAGCGATAGCGGCGCTTGATGATGGGCCGCGGCTTGACCTGATAGGGGTCGTAGAGCTGTTCGCGATGCTGGCGACCGATTTCGATGGTGTCGCGAAAACCTTCGGTGGTGACCATGGCCGGATCCGGATAGTCGCGCTCGATCAGCGCGTTGGTCGCGGTGGTGGTCCCGTGCATCAGGTGCGAGATCTGGTTGAACGCAATGCCCGCCTCGCGGATCGCGTTCACCACGCCTGGCGCGCGATCGGGCCGGGTGGTCAGGACTTTGGAGGTCACCTGCTCACGGGTCTCGTCGTTCCAGGCGTAGAGGTCTGTGAAGGTGCCGCCTACGTCGATGCCTACGCGCCACATAATCTTCGTCCTTTGCTAAATCTTTCGCGTTAAAGGGGAGAGTCGGCGCCGCGCAGCCGCGCGTTAGCCGGGTCGTATAAAGGCTGCAGCGCGACGCGCGCGGCGTGGCGCTGGCCGGCAATTTCAATCTCGTAGCGCGCATTCGTCACGAAGGCGTCGCTGACGCCGTCTGGATGACTCACATAGGCCATGGCCACTGCCCCGCCAAGCGTGTGCCCATACATCGCCGAAGTCACGTAGCCGTTCAGTTCGCCGTCCCGCCTTACCGGCTCGTTGTGATACAGCAAGGGCTGCGGATCGGTCAGCAGCAGCTGCACCAGACGGCGTTTGGGCAGGCCGGCCTCGCGCTGCTTCAGCAAGGCCTCGCGGCCCGCAAAACCGCCCGGCTTGTCCCAGGCGATCGCGAACTCAAGCCCGGCTTCGAGCGGCGTGTCGTGCGGCCCGATGTCGTGCGCCCACTCGCGGTAGGCTTTTTCGATCCGCAGCGAGTTTAGCGTGTGATAACCGCAGTGGCGCAGGCCAAAGTCAGCCCCGGCGGCGGCCAGCGCGTCGTACACCGGCAGCGTGAAGGCGGTGGGGATATACAGCTCATAGCCCAGTTCGCCGGCGTAGGACAGGCGCAGGGCAAGCAGCGTCTGGTAGCCGATCTGGATTTCCTGCGCCCGGCCGTAAGGGAAAGCGGCGTTGGAGAAATCGTGGCTGCTGAGACTTTGCAGCATCGCCCGCGACCGCGGTCCCTGCAGGCTCAGCATTGACCAGCTGCCGGAGACGTCTGTCATGACACAGCGCGCCTCGTCCGGAATCTGGTTGCGGATCAGCGCCTCGACGTGCGTGTGGGTGAACGCCGCCGCGACCACCATGTAGCGGTCCTCGGCCAGCCGGGTGACGGTGAGGTCGGCTTCAATGCCACCGATGGCGTTCAGAAACGCGGTGTACACCACCCGGCCCACCGGCACCGACATCGAGGCGGTGGTCATGCGGTTCAGGACGCGCTCGGCGTCTTTGCCCTGCACCAGAAACTTCGAGAACGAGCTCTGCTCGAACAGGCCCACCGCTTCGCGCACGGCGCGGTGTTCTTCGGCGTTGTTGTCGAACCAGTTCTGGCGGCCCCAGCTGTATTCGTAGGCGGCGGGCTGGCCGGGACGCGCATACCAGTTGGGGCGCTCCCAGCCGGCGGATTCTCCGAAGCAGGCGCCGGCGGCGGCCAGCCGGTCGTGCAGCACGCTCTTCTTCACCCCGCGCGCGGTCTCCCACTGGCGGAAAGGCCAGTGATCCTGATAACCGATGCCCAGCGCCTCGATGTTGCGGTCGTGCAGATAGCGCGGGTTGTTTTGCCAGGCCTGGGTGCGACGAATGTCGACCGACCACATGTCCATCGGCGGCAGGCCGGTGGTAATCCACTGCGCCATGACCATGCCAACCCCGCCACCGGACAGAATGCCCAGCGAGTTCATGCCGGCCGCCACAAAAAAGTTTTGCAGATTCGGCGCCGGGCCCATGAGGTAGTTGTGGTCCGGCGTGAAGGATTCCGGACCACAGAAAAACAGCTTGATGCCGTGGTCCATCAGCGTCGGCACGCGCGACATGGCTTTTTCGACCACGGGCAGCAGGCGGTCCCAGTCGGCCTGAATATCGTCGAAACAGAAGGACTCCGGAATGCCGTCCATGCCCCAGGGTTTGGCCACGGGTTCGAAGTAGCCAACCATGATCTTGCCGGCCTCTTCGCGGATGTAGGCCGAATTGCCGGGGTCGCGCAGGATCGGCAGCATCTTGTGCACGCCAGCCACGGGTTCGGAAATCAGGTAGTAGTGCTCGCAGGCCTGCAGCGGCACGTTAACGCCCGCCATGTTGCCGACCTCGCGGGCCCACATGCCGGCGCAGTTCACCACGAACTCGGCGGTGATATCGCCGCGGTCGGTGCGCACGCCGGTGACCTTGCCCTTGGCCTGCTCGATACCGATGACCTTGGTCTGCTCGAGAATTTGCGCGCCGCCCATGCGGGCGCCCTTGGCAAGCGCCATGGCGACGTCCGCCGGGTTGACCCGGCCGTCGTTCGGAAAATGAAACGCCGCCTGCACGTTGGACACATCCGCCAGCGGCCACATGACCTTGACCTCGGCGGCGGTGATTTCGTGACTTTCCACGCCAAAGGAGCGCGCCATGGCGCAACCGCGGCGCATTTCATGCGCCTTCTCCGGCGTCATGGCCAACTGGATGGAACCGCACTGGATAAGCCCGGTGGCCTGCCCGGTTTCGGCTTCAAGCCGGCGGTAAAGGTCCTGCGTGTATTTGGCGAGCTTGGTCTGGGCTTCGGTATCTCGCAGCGTGGTCAACAGGCCCGCCGCGTGCCAGGTGGTGCCGCAGGTCAGCTGCTTGCGCTCCAGCAGCACGACGTCGGTCCAGCCCAGCTTGGTCAGGTGATAGGCAATGGAACAGCCAATCACCCCACCGCCGATGATGACGACACGGGCATGGGACGGCAGCGGTTTGGTCATCGGCAACTCCCGGTCAATGCCGGCTTTGAAGGTCTGCCAACAATATCCATATCTGAATAATCTGCCTAGCTAATTTTCAAATTCCGATATCTGCGCGCCGCGCTTGGCGCCTAGTAGGTGGGCGGGGTCATGGCCCACACCACCACCGTTTTGGCCCGCCCCGGATTGCGGTAGCGATGCGGACGATTGCTGGGAAAGCTGAAGCTGTCCCCGGTATCGAGGTGCAGACTCACGCCATCTATCCAGAGTTCCAGCTTGCCGGCGACGACCAGTCCGGCTTCTTCCCCTTCATGCGCATAGGGGCTCTCGCCACTGGAAGAACCCGGCGCGAACGTGGAATAGAGCAGGCCGATCTGGCGTACCGCCAGCGAATTCAACTGATAGTCGTCGATGCCTTCGGCGAAGCTGATATGGCGGCGTGCATCACGCCGCACGATGTACTGACTCGCATGATCCAAGGGCACTTCGGGCGTGAAAAACCATGAAATATTGACGCCCAGCGCGCGGCTGATGTCGTGCAGGGTCTTGATAGACGGAGAGACCAGATCGCGCTCGAGTTGGCTTAAGTGACCGACCGAGATCCCGGTGATGGCGGAGACCTCGGCCAGCGTGCGGGTCTGGCGCTGCCGCAGCCCCCGCAGCTTGGCGCCAATCAGGCCAGTGTCTGACGCTTCGGGCGGCGCCCCGGCGGGTGCGGCCCGCCGGGGGGCGGGCGTTTTTTTCCTGACGCTCAAGCGGGATCTCCGGCTGCGGGGTGCCCGTCATTATGGCACCCCGGCCTCTTCCCGCATCCGTCGCCCGAGAGCGACTTGCCTTATTCGGCCAAAGCCGGGACCTCGTCCGCTGCGGGCTCAAGGCCCGGCACTTCGGCGTTGGCCTTGGCCCGTGCCCGTGAATCAGCCGCCATGCCGGAGGCCAGGCGCGCGGACAGACGGTCCACGCTAAGCACCAGCAAGAGGCTGTCTTCGGCCGGATTGTCCGGCGCAATCGCGGCATCTGCCAGCATCGCACCGCCGCTGACCACCTCCGGTAGCGGGCTGATGCGTGACTCGTCCACTTCCGGGATTTCACCCAGCGCGTCGACCACGATGCCAAAACGGGTGTGCGGATTTTTCTCGATGACCACCACCGGCTGCGCCTTGCGCTGGGTGAACTCGGTCCCCTTGCGGACCAGACCCAGCATGCTGCGGATGTCGAACACCGGCATCGGCATCTTCTCGTAGGTCAGATAGCCGATGCAGTCGACGCCGGCGCCCGGCGCGGCCGTGATGTTGCTGATGTCGACCGACTCCAGCACCTGCGTCGCGCGTAGGCCAAACCACTTCTGCGCCAGCTGGAAGGTCGCCACTTCGACAGAATTTGCGCCATGGCCACGGTCGGAGCGAATGCTCGGGCAGGCGATGTCGTCGTCCTGAACTTGGCGCTCGGTGATCGGGCAGAGTTCCTTGCAGACGATGGCGATGACTTCGTTCTGGTAGGAGTCGGTATCGCTCTTGTATTCGCGATAGCCGCTGGAGGCATGCGCACCGACGGCGTAGTAGTGCCCGTTCAGCGGGATGACGCCGGTCGTTTCCGTCCCTGCGTCGAGCTCAAAGCAGGAGGCGGCGATCGGCAACCGATCGCCCGGCTTGAAGCGCTCGTCGGAGCAGGCGATCACACGGCCATCGCGCGACGCGAAGACGCCGAAACTGCCCGCATCGATGCGGCCGTTGGCGTCTTTGGGCAGCGCGTCGCACAGCATGGCGGAGAACTGGGGCGCGGAGTCGAACACGATGCCAATGCCGCCCACCACGCGCGAACCTTCCGGGTCGCGAATCGCGGCGCCGTAGATGTAGGTGTGGCGTCCCGCATAGAAGTGACTGGGCAGAAAATCCGACACCACATAACCCTGCGAATCGCCGATGGCGGGGACGCGGCGGTGCCACTCTTCGCCAACGCTCTGGCCGACCAGATCGCCCTCCGCTGGATTTGAAACCGCAAGGATCTTGCCGCTCACATCAAACACGATGAGGTTGGTGTAGACCGTGTACAAATTATTGATGTAGGCCAGCACATTGCCGATGCGCTCGCGGTCGGCCTCGCCCACCTCGCCACCGGCGAGCAGTTCGCGGAAGCTTGAGGTCAGCGCCCACCAGCGGCAGTCGTTCGCCCGCTCGTAGAGGTTGCGGTCCATGATGTCGATGGCCAGCGACGCCTGAAAGCGGCTGTCTTCCAGCACCGAGGAAACCACGGTTTCGTGCAGGTTGGCGATCGAACGCTGGAACACCGACTGCGTGCGAGCGCCGGTATTGCTGATTTCCCACAGCAGGATTTTGGAAAACCCGGTGTCGCGTGCCTGACCAAAGCGACATTGTCGAACGTTGCCGTTCCACACCGATCGATTCAGGTCGCGCTGGATGCGCTCGGCCTGCACCGGGATTTGGCGCAGGCTGTCACTGAACAGCTTGGAATGTTCCATGATGCTGTCGAGCGCCTCGCGCGGAATGTCCCGCAAGAAACCGGACGAATCCCGATTAAACGCATGTTGCAGCGGCAACATCACCTGCGCGTGCCACGGCGGTCCGGCGTAGCCCTGATAGCCGGTGCTACCGCGCGTGCAGGCCAGATATTCCTGAGCGGCGAACTTCTGTACCCGGTATTCCTCGTCCAGCACCGGCGACAGCTGGGCACCCACGGGAATGTGATAGACGTCCGAGCTGGCGATTACACGCCCGGTTTGATCCAGCAGCGTGATGACCGACCAGTCGTCCGGCGCCACCAGATTGCCGAAGATCCCGCGCAGTTCGTTATCGAAGCGGAAGCACAGGCACAGCACGCCCAGCGGCGTACCGTCGGTATCAACGACTCTGAAAGAGTAGATCAGCGCGGGCGTGGTCTGCGGCAGGAAATCCACCACGTCGAAAGTCTCCACATAGCCTTCGGCGGTATCCAGCGACGTGCGGTGAAGGCTGTGTTTGGTGTGCGTAATGCCCGGCGCGTCGTTCAGACGCGCCACGATGCGGCCGGAGACATCGCTGAGCACCACGTCGGAGTAGACCGAATACTTCGCGACATATTCGGCGAAGCGCAGTCGCAGGGCTTCAAGTTGCAGGTCGTCTATGCCGCCGTGCTGGGTGACTTCGCGCAGCGCGGCGCAGATGTCTTCGTCGGTGGCGAGAAAGCCAATGTCGGCGGTGCGCTCGAACAGGTTGCGAACCAGGATGTCGATCGCGACCTGGGCTTTAGAGGTCATTTCCAGCACGCATTTGCGCAAGGTCTCGCTGGCGAGCTGGTTGAGCAGGGAACCGGTGAGTTTATGGAAGGACTGACGGGTTCCGTTCATGTCGGTTCCCGTACCGGACAACTGGCCAAGCAGCGTGAGGTTGTCCCAGACGCTTTGCAGGTTGTTGAGTTCCTCGCGGCATTCGTCGACGGCCTGCATGTTACGCATCATGCCGTCCAGGCCCACCTCGATCTCGATGTTCTTGTACTTCGCCATAGGTCGCCTCTCTCCTTTTCTGCGAGGGTTTACGCTGCAAACCGGTAGCGGCAAGGGCGCGGCGGGACTTTAGTGCAAGATGTTGATTTTTATGAATATTTAAACATGAAAAGGCACCATGTTCGTGCGCGAGACCGAAATTCCGCACCATCACGGTTAGTTTTTTGCAGGGCCTGATCGGGCGCACCGTGACAAGCGTTACAAAATCGCAAGAAAGAACGGCTGTTTAGCCCTGCTGTCACCCATAAAAGTCGCAACACAGGGCGGGCGGCTTCGCGGCCACTCGCCCGTCCGACCTCAGGCGGATTGATTTGTCCAGATTTGCCTTTCTACGGTGCGAAAAATCGGCGCTTAAAGGCGGTTTGTGCCAAGGCGGGGCTAAAGCGGGGAAAACGCGGCGTGGGTCGCTTTTTCCGTTCGCTCTATCGACTCTGCCGCGGCCGCCCCTGCCTCGCGAGTCGCTGGCAGGATGTCCGGCTGCGGCTTGAGACAGCCCGCAAGTCATCGGGCTACCATGCCGGCCTTCAGGGGAGGACTCGACACATGAACAATGTCTTCGTGGCCGGCGTCAGCATGACGCCCTTCGGCAAACAACTCGATCGCACAATCAAACAGCTCGCCGGCGAGGCGCTGGCCGGGGTGCTGGCGGATGCCGGCGCCGAGACCAGCGATATTCAGGCGGTGTTCTACGGCAACTGTGTGCAAGGCCACATGGAAGGTCAGGACATGGTGCGGGGCGAAATCGCGCTGCGCGACGCGGGTATTCAGCGGGTGCCTGTCGTGAACGTAGAAAACGCCTGCGCCACCGGCAGCACGGCCTTCCATCTCGCCGCCAACTATGTGCGCGCCGGTGCCGCCGACATCGTGCTGGCCATTGGTGCGGAGAAAATGTTTTCACCCGACAAGGCCCGCATGTTCAGCGCGTTTGACGGGGCATGGGATGTTCATCAGGTGGAGACCAGCCGCGACACGCTGATCCGGATGGGCGACGGTGTGCCGGTGCCGCCAGGCACGACCTCTGACAAACCCTATAGCGTGTTTATGGACGTGTACGCCGGCTTCTGCCGCTTGCACATGAAGACCTTTGGTACGACCCAGCGTCAGCTGGCCGCGGTGGCCGCCAAGAACCACGACCACTCGGTGCACAACCCGCTGGCGCAGTACCGGCGGCCGTTCTCGATCGACGAGGTGATGAGCGCGCCGCCGATCATCTATCCGCTGACCTTGCCCATGTGCTCGCCGGTCAGCGACGGTGCGGCGGCAGCGATTGTGTGCAATGCCGCGGGTCTGGCCAAACTGAAAGGTCGCAGCAGCCGCGCGATCCGCGTGCTGGCCAGCGTGTTGCAAACCGGCAGCGACCGCGCGCCGGAGGATTACGCCAACCATGCCACGGCTCATGCGGCGCGCCGGGCCTGGGCGGAAGCCGGCATCGGGCCGCAGGACGTCTCGCTAGCCGAGGTGCACGACGCCACGGCCATGGGTGAAATCATCGAGCTTGAAGCGCTGGGCCTGACCCCATTGGGCGATGCGGGCCCGGCTGCCGAGCGCGGCGAGTTGTCGCTCGGCGGTCGGCTGCCGGTAAACGTGTCCGGCGGGCTGGAGTGCAAAGGTCACCCGATCGGCGCTACCGGGCTGGGGCAGGTGTTTGAGCTCGTCACCCAGCTGCGTGGCGAAGCGGGCGTGCGGCAGGTGGCAGGCGCCAAGGTCGGGCTGTCCCAGAATGGCGGCGGCATCATCGGCGTCGAAGAAGCCGTGGTCGCGGTGACGGTGCTGGGGCGTTAAGCGCGAGGCGCCTATCAAGCCGGTAAGCTTGCAGGCGCAGTGTGTACGCCGCGATTGGGCTGGCGACAACGCTGAGGATTCTCGCGGCGCACGCGCCGCTCCTACGGGGGTGGAGATATTCTTGTAGGAGCGGCGTGTACGCCGCGATTGGTCCGGCGACAACGCTGAGGATTCTCGCGGCGCCGCGCCCACAGGGGCAGTGGCAATCCTGTAGGGGCGGCCTCGCCGGCGTCGCTGAGATCAGGTGCCTAAACGTCGAATCGCGGCCTCGGTCAGGTACTGGTCGTACAGGCTCTGGTCGTTGACCTTCATCTCGTAGCCGCCGCGGATGGTGCGGGTTTGTTCAAGCCGGGTCATGCGATTGCTTTGCACGTCGTGCGCATGGACGTTGACCCAGGACCAGTACGGCCGGTTGCCGTCCATCACCTTCTTGTCACCGTTCTCGTACAGCGAGTAACAACCGTCGAACGACTTGAACGGCTCGCCGCGCCGGTCAAAGGTCACCATGTTGACCGGCAGCAGCGTACGGGCGTCGAACCACACGCGCTTTTTACCCACCGGGGCCTGCGGGTAAGAGGTCGGCTCGGCCTCCACCACGATCACTTCCGGAATCAGCTCCACCTTGGTGTCCCAGAAGGTGATGCCCTTGGGCCCGCCATGGGCCTTGCCCTCCCAGTTGGGTTCATCGCTGTTCCAGTTCTGCGTCAGGCCGGCCAGAAACGGACCGCGACCGACCACCTTGAAGTTGCCCCAGGTGAGATACGGGTCGCCCGCCGCCCAGGCGTCGGACAGGTACAGGGTGGTACCGGGAATCAGCGGCTCGAAGCGCTGACTGGCCGGGAAACGCCGCACCCGTTTGAAGGCCGGCAGATAGCCCAGCAGTTCGGGAAAGGTGGCCTGATCGTAGTCCCAAATATTGAGGAAGGACGTGCCCTTGGCGTCGTTCGGGTGGGTGAAAAAGACCGACTGATAGCGCAGTTTCTTTTCCGAGCCCGGCATATAGGGTTTGGGGTCCAGCGTGACCCGGCCCACCGCGGCCATTTCGCACCAGGCGATTTCGTAGGTGTAGCCCTGCTCGCCGTCCGGATTAATTTCGTAATCCTTAACCATATAGAACGACACATCGTGCCTCCCCCAGGAGAGCGTGATCGGCACGAACACTTCCAGCGCCGACTGCGGTTCGGGGAAGGGGCAACCGCCGATCCACGGCTGGCCGTCGGTGGTGTAGCAATTGCCCTTGGCGTCCAGCATCGCCTTGCCCTTGTTGCGCAAGGTGGCTTCGATGTAATCGACGGGCGAGAGATGGGTCATGTCCTTGGTGCTTTCCACCACCCCAATCTTCCGCCCCATCTGTTTGATCTGCATGAAGCGGATGGGATCCAGCAGGTCCTGCACCTGATCCACGTTATTGGCGTCGATGACGTCGCCGGGCTTCAGCTTGCCTTTGGTGTAGACCTCGATCGACTGCAGTTCGTCCGGATAGACGTTCTCGAAGGTGCCGTTGGCGGCGACCGCGTCCCACACCGAGCCAAACACGCCAGCGCCCAGAATGCCGCGCGCGGTCTGCTGCAGGAAATGGCGGCGGCTGTAGTTGGCGTCGTATTTACGAATGCGCATGCTGGCTCCCCGGAACGTGTTTCTAGTCGTTGTATGGCTTCTGTAGCGCCCTGCGGCCGGCGCACTTGAAAGCCTGTTTCTGTGAGTACGCCCTTGGCCTACGCACAGTTCAAATCGCGCCGCGGCAAGTCAGTTCACCGCCCGATCGGTGTTGACCCAGAACTTCTTGCGGATCTCGGTCTTCAACACCTTGCCGACCGGCGAGCGCGGCAAATCCGGCCAGATTTCGACCTGCTTGGGCGCCTTCACGCTGCCCAGTCGCTCTTTGGCAAATTCGATCAGCTCGTCGGGCGTCAGCTGCTGGCCGGGCCGTAACAGCACGATGGCGGTCACCGCTTCACCCCAGCGGGCGTCCGGCACGCCGATCACCGCGCAGTTCTCTACCGCCGGGTGGGCGTTGATCGCGCTTTCGACTTCGGCCGAAAACACGTTAAAGCCGCCGGTGATGATCATGTCTTTCTTGCGGTCGACGATGTAGACGTAGCCTTCGGCGTCCTGCCAGGCGACGTCGCCGGTGTGATGCCAGCCAAAGCGATGCGCCTCGGCCGTGCCTTCCGGATTACGGTAGTAACAGGGCGCGACCAAATCGCCGCGCACCACAATTTCGCCGCGTTCGCCGCCCGGCACCATCTCGCCATCGTCGTCCATCACGCCCATCAGGGTCAGCGTGCAGGGCTTGCCGCAGCTTTTCAGCAGATGGGCGCGCGCCGGGTCGCGGGCGGCTTGCGCCAGTTCCTGCGGCGGCAGATAGGTGATGAGCATCGGCGCTTCAACCTGTCCGTAGCATTGGCACATGCAGGGCCCGAAGACTTCCACCGCTTCACGCAGTTTGTCCGGCGAGACCGGCGAGGCGGCGATCAGGAAGTGCGTCAGCGAGGAATAGTCGAACTCGCGTACGCGCGGATGCGCGAGCATTGAGTACAGCGCCGTCGGTGGCAAAAAGAGATGCGTCACGCGGTGCTGCTGGATGGTTTCCATCAACTCCAGCGGGTCGACTTTTTCGACCACCACATGAGTCGGCGCCTGCGGCGTCAGCATGAAGGCCAGAATGCCGGCGGCGTGGGTCATGGGCGCCGCGCACAGATGCACCGGCGGCGCGGCGGACGGCATGGTGATCGAGGTCTCGGCAATCAGCGTCGACCAGGTGAGGTTGTTCCACATGATGCCTTTGGAACGCCCGGTGGTACCGCCGCTGCCGAGAATGGTCGTCATGCGCTGGGCGTCGTAGGGGATGTCGGCCACGCGGTGGTCGTCGCCCTCCGCCATGAAGGTGCTTAACGCGGGCGCGTCGGTGTCGCTGCCATCAATGCACACCACATGGCGCAAGCTCGGCACCTGTTGGCGAATCGCCTGCACGTTCTCGCGGAAGCTGCTGTGATAGAACAGCCACTCGCACTCGGTGAGGTTCATGAAATCGATGTTGGCGTCCAGCGCGTTGCGCGCGTTGATCGGCACCCAGGTCGCGTTGGCGCGGAACGCGCCCAGCACGCAGGCAAAGGCCTCCACATCGTTCGGTGCATAGACCGCAATGCGGCCGGCCTCGCTCAAACCGCGGCGATCGATGGCGGCGCCAATGCGGTGGGAAAGCGCCTGCATTTCGCGGTAGCTGTATTGCGCATTGGCGGCGATGAACGCCGTGCGTTCGGGGTGGGCGTTGGCCGCCTTGTCAAAAAAATCGATGACGCGCATGCGTCTCCTTTCTGCTCATCGTTGGCGGCAGACCGCCGGTGTTCAGGATGCCGTCGCGCATTTAAGCCGCGAACGGGCGGCCTGCCAGCGCTTTTCGGTGGCGGCATCCGGCGCTTTTTGCCGCGCCACTTTCACCACCAGTTCGCAGGCCGATTCCGGCCGCGTGGAGCCCGCGCGAATTTCAATCCGGCTCAGCATGCCGTCCCACCAGATGGGAAAGCTGGGCGGGACTTTTTTCGTGATGATGGCCCAGGCATTGTCGGCTTCGATCAGCCGCTTGGTCTGCTGCGCCGAGCGGGCCAGCATACGGTAGCCGTCGCCGGTCTTCGGATAGTCGGCCACCAGCGCGCGAGAGCCGGTGTAGGCCGCTTCACCCTGCCCGTCGGCCAGCAGCAGCTCGATGTGCAGCAGCCGGAAGCGGCGTTCCATTTCTGGCAGGGCTTTGAGTTTAGGCGCCAGCGCCGCGGCAAACTCGGCCTGCAGCGCGGTGTCTTTCAATTGTTTCACCCAGGGATAGAGCTGCTCTGCCATCCACGCAGGAACCGCCGCGCCGGCGGCCTCGACCTGGCCCAGCGCAAGCCGGGGCGCGTTTTGGCGGTCGTACAGCCGGAGGCGCGACCAGAAGTACACGCGCTGGTCATTCACGCTGACGCCGGGCTGCTGCTCGGCCAGCGCGATGGCTTGCAGCACGGCGGCCGGATCGGAATCCGCCACCGCGCGCAGTTGCAGCGAGAACACCAGATTCTGCTTGTTCTTGCGCTGCTCTTCCGGCAGCGCCGCCCAGACTTTTAAACCATCGCGGGCCAGCGCATCGAGCTGCGCGCCCGGACGGTTGGCCTGCTTGGCAAATTCGCGGGCAATCACATAGAAGCGCGAGGTCTCCACGCTGCCCGCGGCGCCAGCGGGCGACTTGATCTGCGACAAGAGCTTCAGCGCGCCGGCGGTGTCGCCGGCGCTTTGCGCCAGCGTGACGCGCGCGCCCAGCGCGTCAGGATCGGCGGGGTTCAGCTTTATAAAGCGCTGGGCGGCGGCTTTCAGCTCGGCCCGCGAACCGCCGGTAGACTTCGCGTCAGGGCGCTTGGCCCGCGCCACATAGGCCAGCTTGGCGGCGGCGCGCTCGAGCTCGAGCACCTCAACAGCCGCCTCCCCGCCGCTGGCTACGACTGGTACGAGATCAGCAACTGGGCGACCGCAGGCCACGCGTCTCGACACAACACGCTCTATTGGGAGCGCGCCAGCGTTGCCGCCGTTGGCCCAGGTGCGCACGCGTTTGATGGCGTGACGCGCCGATGGAACTCCGCCAACCTCGATGCTTGGGAAGCGGCGCTGCAGCAGGGCGAACTTCCACCGGGTGGCGAATCAGAGGCCGAGAGCGGC
>JAURHQ010000001.1 GCA_030833185.1 Gammaproteobacteria bacterium
AGCGCCAAATCGGCCCCGCGTGGCGGCGCGAACGCAACGGCTGCGTCGGCCAGCGCCGGATTGCCGGGCAGCGGGCCGGCGGGCGTCGCCCAGTCGCCGATCGACTCGGCCACGGCGCCAATGCAGAATGCGGGCATCAGGCGGTAGAAAAAGCTGTTGAAGTGATCCGGCCCGAAGGCCAGCACCAGCGTTGGCGCAAAGGCGGTGACCTCTGCGCGCAGGCGTGCGAAACAGGCGTCAACCGCTTCGCGTACGCCCGGTGCCGGTTCCTTGAAATCTTTCAGCGGCGTGTGGGAGGCGGAGATCGCCAACGCCCTCATGGCTGCGCGCCCAGAAACTCAAGGTGAATGCGGTTGAACGTGGCGGCGTCTTCAAACTGCGGCCAGTGGCCGCAATGGTGCATGAGCGCGAAGCGCGCGCCCGGAATGAGACCCGCGATCTTCTCGCCCACCGCCACGCCGGCGGTCGGGTCGTGGTCGGTCCACAGCACCAGCGTGGGCGCGCTGATAGCGGCCCACTCGGCGTCGCTCAGGTTGTTGCGCGCGCGGATTTCCGGCTCTTGCAGGCAGAGGATGTTCGGCATGGCCTCGCGCATGCCGGGCACCTGATACACCGCCTGACGGCAGGCGACGAGCTCGTCGGTGACGCTGGCCGGGTCCGCCATCAGCCATTCCAGCCGCGTGCGCACGGTCTGCCAGGTCGGCTGTTCGACCGCCGCCATGGTCAGCGTTTTGATCTTGTGCATGACCTCGGGATTCATGGTGGCGCCGCCGGTAGTGTTAAGCACCAGCCGGTCGATGCGTTCTGGATATTTCAGCGCAAAGCGCGCCGCGACCCAGCCGCCCAGCGACTCGCCCGACACATGCGCCCGCGCGCAGCCCAGCGTATCCAGCACCGCGCGCAGGTGCTCCACGTAGACGTCGATTTCGTACAGCTTGTCCGGCTTGTCGGAGTAGCCGTGCCCGACCATGTCGATGGCGTAGGTATCGAAATGCGCGGCATGTGCGAGGAGATTGCGGGTATAGGCTTCGGCGTGTCCGCTGGTGCCGTGGAGCAGAATCAGCACCGGCCGGCCGCGCGTGCCGGCGTGCAGATAGCGGGTGCGAATGCCGTCGGCCAGCAGGTAGCCCTGCTCAAAACTGCCGCCGCGCAGGTCGCCCCAAAAACTGTGGTGCTGGTGCTCGCTCATAAGCTCCCCATAAAGCGTTCGAGATGATCGACGTAGTACTGCTTGCGACCATATTCCCGCTGCACGCCGGCCAGCAAGGCGCCGCGTTCGCCGGCGTAGTTCATCTCGTAGAGCTCATGACGCGCGCCGAACTCGGTGCCGCATAAATCCCAAGCCAGCTTGAAGAGCTGTGCCTTGTCTTGCCCGTTGATGTCCGCGCCGCGCAGCGAGCGCTCAAGGTCGGCGCTGATCGGCGTGTCGAACTCGTCGAGGCTGGCGGGCAGCTGGATCAGTCCGCCGCCGCCCAGCTTGCGAATCATGCCAACCAGCTTCGGATAGAACACCGGCCCCAGCGCGCGGCCCGCCTGCAGGGCGAAGAGGTCGGGATAGCACAGGCCGTTTTCCGGATCGACCGTCGCCTGTTCTTCTGCCGAGCGCGTGGTGCTGCGGATCACTTCCAGACAGGCCACCGCTTCGCCCAACAGTTCCATGATGTCTGCGCGTGCCGCGATGCCGGCGGCTTCGGCCATTTTGACCAGCACCGCGTAGACGAAGCCAAGTTTGACTTCCAGCCGCGCGTTGGTCTGGTGGGCGGTGAGTTCGCGCATCCGGGTTTCCCGGTACATGCGATTGAGCAGGCCGATGTTCTCGTGCAGGAAGACCCGCTCCCAGGGCACCAGCACCTGATCGAAGACCACCGTCGCGTCCATTTCGTCGAACTGCGAAGACAGCGGATAGTCGTGGCGCGCGCCGGGGTGGGAGAACGAGGGACGACAGAAAGTTTTCAGTCCCTTGGTGTTCATGGGAATGGCGAACACGTTGGCGTGCGGCTCTTCGCCCGGCTGGAAGGTAGGCGGGAAGGGCCAGACCAGGATTTCGTCGGCGTAGGGCGCGGCGGTCGCGATGCGTTTGATGCCGTGCAGGACAAGGCCGTCGCTGTTGCGGTCGACCACCCGCAGGCAAATGGCCGGATCGCTTTGCTGGTGGCGCAGCTTGCCCTTGTCGAGCTGCGGGTCGAGCAGCGCGTGGGTGAGAAACAAATCGTGCCGGGCGCAGTGCTGGTAGTAGTTCACCATCGCGTCGGCGCGTTCGGGCGAGAGTTCAGCGAAGAAACCGCGTTTTGCCGCGAGCGCCGCCAGCATCACGTTCAGAAAGTCCGGGCTGCGGCCCATCATGCCGCAGGTGGATTCGGCCCACAGGCGATAGGCCTCGCGTTTCAGGCGCAGATCCTGCTGGCTGCGCGGCATCTCGAAAGCGCGGCCGATGCGTTCGCCGAGCGTCGGGCACTCAACCGTCAGCGTCTCGCGATAACGCGCGTCGTGCTGCAGGTCGTAGAGCCTGGCGAGTGAGGCGATCGAGGCTTTGAAGGGCTCGAACGTGGTGACGTCCGCCACGCGCTGGCCGTTGTAGTAGACCTCGCGGTCGTCGCGCAGGCCTTCGATGAATTGTTGTCCGGTACGAACCGCCATGGGGAGCTCCTCGCTAGGGCGACCATCAGGTCGCCAGGGTCAAATGTATTCAGGGATTGCGCCAATGCTCGCCGCCGAATTCGGCGCGCAGGCTTGGCTGAAAACGGGTGAGTTCGAGGCCGACCAGCGGCAGTACTTTCTCTACCAGCAATTCGTTACTGCGAAGCAGGGCGTCGATCGGCGCCGGGCCGGCTGACATCCAGGGCACGATGAGGTCGGTCTGCAGGGTGTTCACCATGTGTTCGAGCTGGCGGGCAATCTGGTCCACCGTGCCGCACAGCGAGTAGCCGCGTTCGCGCACGCAGGCCGGCGTGTTGGGGATTTCGCCCGTTTCACCCGGATAGCGCAGCGCTTCATTGAAGCCGAACCAGTCGTGCCAGCGGGTCCAGATATAGCCCAGCCCGCGTTCCATACAGGCCACCGCTTCGGCCTCGGTATCGGCCACCACGATTTCGCGGAAATGCCCCACACCTTTGCCCCAGGCCAGATCGCGCCCGGCCGCTTGCGCCGCCTGGTGATAGAGGTCGAGGCAGCCTTTGGCCAGCGCCTCGATGGGCGTGAAGATGACCGGAATGACGCCCTGCTGCGCCGACCATTCGATGGTCGCCGGGCTCATGGTGAAAGGGATGTAGACCTCGATGGTCGACGGGTCTTGCAGGGTGTTCGGCGCGATGCCGATGCGTTCCAGCGTGCCGTCATCGCCCACCATGCCAGGCGCCAGTGCGCGGGTCGCTGGATGGTCCCAGGCAATGCCCGGCGGCGGTAGCTGCCAGTGTTTGCCGTCGTGGCGGAACAGTGAATTGCCCCAGGCTTTGCGGATGATGTCGTAGTGCTCGACAAAGAGTTCGCGGTTGACCTTGTCGTGCTCGGCGTATTGCGGATCGTTGGCAGCCGTCGGGTGCGCGTTCATTTTCTGGCCGATGGTCGCGACATGCCGCGCCTGATAGCCGCGCGCGAAGCCCGCCATCATGCGGCCGCCCGAGAAATGGTCGAGCATCGCCAGATCTTCGGCCAGCAGCACGGGGTTGCGCGCCGGCAAGACGTTGCCCATCTGGCCGATGCGCAGTTTTTCGGTTTGCATCGCCGCCCAGGTGCCGAGCAGCACCGGATTGTTGGAGATTTCCAGCCCTTCAAGGTGAAAGTGATGTTCGGAGAACGCCACGAAATCGAAGCCGAGGTCGTCCAGCTGGCGCAGCAGGCGCGCGCAGTCTTTAAGCCCACGCTGGTAGTAGTTGGGATTCTGGCCCGCGTAGCCGCGTTCAAACTCGGCCGGCGTGGCGCCGGCGCTGGGCAAGAGAAACGACCCCAGTCGGATTTTCATGCTCTGCTCCCCGTGGTGCTCGCGCGTCTTTGGCGCTGATATATTAGTATGGCAATTAAATCACCCGCTCATGCAAGCACGCAAGGCAGGAGGGCAGATGGCTGGCAGCAGCGCTAATCGTTTTCCGGTACGCCCGACGCGACGGGTGGCCGGCGCCAGCCAGCCGCTGGCGCAATTGGCCTATGCGCATCTGATGCAGCAGCTGCTCGAAGGCGCGCTGGCGCCGGGCGATCGGCTGTCGGTAGTGGAACTTGCCGAGCAACTCGGCTGCAGTCGCGTGCCGGTGATGGAAGCGATGAAGCGATTGGACGCCGAAGGTTTTGTCGAAATCGTGCCGCAGGTGGGCTGCCGGGTGGCGCGGCCAGACGCCGACGAAGTGCGCGACTTCTTCGAACTGTTTGCCGCGGTGGAAGGCTGCGTGACGCGTCTCGCTGCCGCGCGCCGCGAGGACGCTGAACTACCGGAGTTCAAGGCGCTATGCGCGCGCCTCGACCGCGAGTTGAAGACCGCCGGCGGGCCCGAGGCCCGCGACCCGCGCTATCGCCGCCTGAACCTCGATTTCCATTCCGCCATCCACCGCCTTGCCCGCGCGCCGCTGGCTTGCTCGGTGGCTGCCGGCATGTGGGACCGCAGCGATTTTTTCATCAAGGTCGCATTTGGATCGCTGTACTTCAGTCGCCGCGTGCGGCAGGCGCATCTGGCGATCCGCCGCGCGATCATCGAGGGCAAGCCGGACGCCGCCGAGGCGGCGATCGCGGGTCAGTTGCGTGAAGTCGGCGAGGCGGTGGCGGCGCGGCTGGCCGCCGCCGGCCAGTCCTTGAGCTGAAAATCCAGATAGGCGCGCGCCGAGCCGCGTGGGTCCTCGCGCATCGGCACGTGCCCTGTGTGATGCATCAGGCAGAGCTGGCTATTGGGCAGCAGCCGATGCAGCACCTGCGCGCCGGAGACGTGCAGCAGGCGATCCTCGTCACCCCACTGAATCAGGGTTGGCACGCTGAGGCCTTCCAGCACGCCTTCGAGCGGCGAGGCGGAGGCAAACAATTCGTCAAACAGCTTGTTGTGAAAGGCCTTGTCGCTGATCGCGCGCGCCGCCAGCGCCTTGATGACCGCGCCCGGCACGTACTGCGACTTCGCCACGCACATCGACAGCAGGCGGCGAAAATCGGCCTCGCTCTCGACCAGTAGCGGATTCTCTCCGCGCGCGAGCATCTGCTGCAGTTCGCTTTCCTCGGCCGTGCTGACCCCGGCGGGCGCCAGCAGCCACAGGCTCATGACCTGCTCGGGATGACGCGCCGCGTAGTGCGCGGCGAGATAGCCGCCCATCGAATTGCCGGCCAGGTGAAAGCGGTCAAGCCCGAGCGCGGCCGCGAAGGCTTCCAGCCGCGCCAGCTGGTCGTCGAGCGAATAGCTGGCCTCGGGCCGGCGGCTGCTGTCGCCAAATCCTGGCAGATCCGGCGCGACGATCCGAAAGCGCTGGTTGAGGTGCATGGCGAGCAGCGGCCAGGCGTCGCAGTCCGCGCCAAAGCCGTGAATCAGCAGCAGCGGGTCGCCGCGTCCGCCATCCAGATACACCAGCTCGTGGCCATCAATCGTGACTTGACGGGTCTTCAGCCCGGCCAGCTTGCGCTGCAGGCCAATGAGCCCCCGATACACCACCTTGGGCAGGGCAAAATTGACCCCGACCAGCCCTGCCAGTACCCCCGCCGCGATCGTCAGCACCATGCGCTCCGCCCCCTTGTGATGGTGGGCGAAGCCTACACGGCGTCGGTAATTTCCGGCAGTAGGAGGTGGGACGCGCAGTCTTCGCCGTGAAAGACCTGCTGCAGCGCCGGCACCAGCCGGGTCGCCACATGCGCAAGTTCGCCGGTATTCGGATTGCGGTCGTAGCGCGGAAAATCGCTGGACGTCACCAGCACCCGCAGGCGATGGCCGGCCTTGAACAGCATGGCTGTCGACCATAGGTCGATTTCGATTCGCAGCATCGCGCCGGGCTCCACCAGTTGCCGCGTTTGGCCATCGCGCAAGGACAGCCGCAGCACGCCGTCGCAGACGTTGAGCGTGCGGCCGTCGGGATGGACATCGCAGAGCTTCAGCATGAAGTCGGTGTCCCGCCCGCTGGTCGCGACGTACAGCACCGCGCGCAGCGCGCCGGTGATTTCCAGATCCGCCGCCAGCGGCGCGGAGGTGTAGGAGAGCACGTCGCGGCGCGCCATCACGCTCGCCTGATTGACCGGGCCCGGGGTGTACTGGGTCGGCAGCAGCAGGGTGCCGCCGCAGGTCGGGCAGGGGTCGTTGGGGTCGTACACATAGCTGCGGGTCGGGTGGGCGACGCGCGTGCGTTCGCGCGCGAAGCTGCCGTCGCCGTTCAGATACCAGGGGGTAAGCTGCGCCCGCGCCGGCGGCCATTCCTGTTCGTCGCGCCAGCGGTTTTTGCCCTGAACGAAGATTTTGACCGGCGCCTCCGGATCGCCCGCGCCGTCCTGCTTCAGCCAGCGATCGAACCAGCGCAGCTGCAGCCGGGTGAGGTCTTCCTTGAGGTCCATGAACAGGCCGTTCGCGCGGAAGCCGAAGTCCACCTCACCCACCACGTTGTGGAACATGGCGTGCGCCCAGGGCCCGATGATGAGCCGGCTTTCGCGCCGCGCGACTTCGCTGCCCGCGTGTTCGCGCATGGATTTGAAATGTTCCAGATCGCCCGCCAGCAGCAGGTCGTGCCAGCCGGCAATCGACAGGCTGGGGACTTTAACCTCGGCGTGACGGCCCGCCACCAGCAGGCTGCGGGTCCAGTCGTCTGGCTCGGCGTGGCGCATCATTTCGTAGAAGAACGGCACGAAGCGCTCGTCGTCCGGACGGGTCGGCGCAAAGCGTTCCAGCGGCAGCTGGCGGAGCACCTGCTCGAAATCGTCCATGTCGTCGACCAGCTGCTGGAGCAGCGGGAAAAACGCCGCCGGATCCGGGCGCGAGCGGATGAGCGCCGTCGGCCCGATCGCGCGCATGCTCCACATGGCGAGCAGCCCGATGTTGAGCGCACCGCCGCGCCAGAAATGATTGCGCCAGAAGTCGCAGGGCGCGGTGGTGGGCGAGATGGCCTTCAGCGCGGCCGGCCCGCCGAGCGCGGCGAGCCACGAGGTGCCGCCCATATAGGAGAGGCCGTAGCAGCCCACCTGCCCGCTGGACCAGTCCTGCGGGCGGCCCAGTTCACGCTGTCGTGCCCGTCCCGCTGCTCGTCCCGATAAGGGAAGAACACGTCCCCTTCCGAGGCCCAGCGCCCGCGCACGTCCTGAATCACCACCACAAAGCCGGCCGCCGCCGCGCGCACCGGGTCCAGCGTCATGGCGGTGATCGGCCACAGCTCGCGGTTGTAGGGCGTGCGCTGGAGCAGCACCGGGTAGCGCCCGGCGGCCTGCGGCCGGTAGACGTCGGCGCGCAGCTGCACGCCGTCGCGCATGGGGACGGGGATGTTTTTTTCGACAATAACGCTCATAGCCGTGATTTCCTTTGCGCCGGGAGGTCGGTGGTCTGATTAGACGGCGACCGGTCGGGCCCGGCGCCGAGCAGCAGTTCCATATCGCGTCGATGCGCCTCGAGCATCGCCAGCCAGTTCCTGAGAAACGCGAGCCCGCTGTGGGTGACGGTGTACATCCGCCGAGCGGGGCCATCGCTGTTGGTGTCCCAGTCCGAGTTCACCAGCCCCAGCCGCTCCATCTGGCGCAGGGTGCGGTAGATCGAGCCCTTGTTGAAATCGCCGTAGCCGGCGTCTTCCAGCCGTTGCACGAGGTCGTAACCATAGGCCGTCCAGCCCTGGAGCAGCGCCAGCAGGTGGGCGGTCAGCATGTCACCGCTGGGCTTGAAGCTGGGCGGGACGTCGGTCTTCGACATTATCGGGTCCTTGGTTCGTGCATTGCAGCAAATTTCGTTGACACCTAGGTGCGCATCGCATATAGATGACGTCGCCAGTGTGCAGTGCAACATGCTATGGCACAATCCAATCAAACTGAATCAGGGAGTTTTTCAATGACCACCGCCCAGACCCGCAAGACGGCCAAGGATGCGACCGCCCCGACGGCCGTGTTTTCTGATTACCTCGACACCCTCAGCGAGCGCCACGAGAAGTTCGCCGAGACCATGAAGGAAGGCCGCGAACGCGCCCGCCGCATTTCCGAAGAACTGACCGCTGCCATGGTCGCCGGCCAGCGTGATTTGCTGGGCCTTGCCCGCCAGATCGCCGCCAACCCGACCGATGTCGCCGCCAGCAGCAAAGCCGTGATGGACGCCGCTGCCGCCGCGCAGGAACGCTCGCTTGCGCTCGGCAAGCTGGTCTACAGCGAACAGGTCGAGGTGGGCGCAGAGGTCCGCAAGTTCTGGGAAACCACGCTCGCGACCCCGCCCAACTTCTCGCTGCCCAGCTTCAATCTGCCGAACTTTTCCCTGCCCGGCATGAACAGCTGGTTCGCCAAGGCCTGAGCGGGACTGCGATTGATCGGACCTTGTTGACCGGCGAGCCCGGGAGGAAAGGGGCTCGCAGGTTATTTCGCTGGCAATTGGCGCGGAATCTATGACTTCACGGCAAATTGATGACGACGACGCAGTGCCGCCCGAGCCGGACTACGACAATCCGTTTGCCCACGACCCTTCGGTGGTCCCGACCACCACCCCGCTGTGGCGCGAAATCGGCTGGGGGATGGACTGGATGCGCTTGCGCCTGTCCCCGGTCTTCTACGGCGCGGGCCTGCCGCGCGGCAACAACGAACCCGTGCTGCTGATCCCGGGTTTCATGGCGGGTGACGCCCTGATGCTGGAACTGCATCGCTGGCTAAAGCGCCTCGGCTATCGCTCGTACTTATCGAACATCACCTGGAACAACGACTGCCCCGATCGCACCGCCCGCAGCCTGGCCCAGCGCGCGCAACGCATCCGGCAGGAAACCGGCATGCCCTTGCGCCTGATTGGCCACAGCCTGGGCGGCATGCTGGCGAAGAGTCTGGTGCAGGACCATCCGGAACTCATCGACCGCATCATTACGCTGGGCTCGCCGTTCCGCTCGATGGTCAAGGCCCACCCGGCGGTCGTCGGTATCTGGGACCAGCTGAAACGCGCACAGGGCGGACTGATTGGCCGCAATCTCCACGCCTCGTGCGGCACGGGCCACTGCCTGTGCGCCTTCGTCCGCAATATGCTCGACCCCAAGCCCCGTACGCAGGTGGCGCAGTTCGCGGTGTATTCGCGTAACGACGGGGTGGCCGAATGGACGAGTTGCGTCGAGGAGGAATCGCGCAACAACACCGAAGTGCGTTGCACGCATATCGGCATGGTTTTTCATCCCGAGGTCTACCGGGCGATTGCCCGACGCCTCGCCCAGCCGCTGGCCGGCGCGCGCCAGTCCACAGCCGGAACGCAGGAACGTTCCCCTGGAGCACACACATGAGTGACGACAAAGAACTGAATCCGGTGCGCCTGTGGCGCGAGTGGTTCGTGAAGTCGGAAAAGGCCTGGAGTCAGGCGATGACCGACATGATGGGCGACGAGCGCTTCTCGAAAGGCATGGGCCGTTACATGCAGGAGGCGCTGCATACGCATCGGATGTTCAGCGAATCCATGGCGCAGTATCTGGCCAACCTGAACCTGCCGTCGCGCCAGGACATTCTCGATCTGAGCGACCGCATGGGGCAGGTCGAAGACGCGCTCGCCGCCGTGCAGGTCGAACTGCGCGAACTGCGCACGCGGATTGCGCAAGGCGTGAGCGCCGCGCCGGCCAGCAGCGAACGACCCAAGCCCGCCCGTACCAAGCGTCCGCCGGAGATCAGCTGAGATGGCCAGTAGACGCGCGCCGGCGGCGCGACCTCCCGCCGCACCGGAGATTCCGCAAGAGGAAATCGACCGTCAGGTCCAGCGGGCTGTCGAACGCACGCTGGCGCGCAACATCCCCGGCCTGCGGATGCCCGCGCCGGATCTGGATCTGGACGTCGGCCAGACGCCGAAAGAGCTGGTCTACGCGCGCGATACGCTGCGCCTCTACCACTACAAGCCGATGCTGGACGAGATCTACCGCGTACCGCTGCTGGTGATCATGTCGCCCGTCGCGAAGGGCTACATTCTCGACCTCGCGCCCGGCCAAAGTCTGATCGAGTACCTCGTGCTGCAAGGCTACGACGTCTACATGGTCGACTGGATCGCGCCGCGGCGCGAACACGCAGCACTGGGCATTGAAGCCTTCGTCAGCGGCATGATTGACGAGGCTATCGAGCGCGTCGCGGCAGATGCTGGCGAGCGCGAAGTGACGCTGGTCGGCTACTGCATGGGCGGTCTGCTGAGCTGCCTCCACGCCGCGCTGAATCCAAAAAGCGGGCTCAAGAATCTGGTGTGCTTCACCACGCCTATCAATGCCGACGGCATGACGCTCTACAAGCAGTGGGTCAACTCGCGCGCGTTTGATATTGATCGACTGGTCGAAGAACTGGGCGTCATTCCCGGCGAAATGATCAACGCCTCCATTCAGGCGCTGCGACCGTTCCAGCGCAGCGCCAACCAGCTGCAGTTGCTGAATAACGTCGACAACGATGCCTTTGTGAAAGCCAACCTGCGCTTCGATCGCTGGGCCGCCGATCAGCTGCCCCTGCCGGGCGAACTGATGCGCGAGTTCGTGCGCGAATTCCTGCGTGGAAACAAGCTCATCACCGGCGATTTCCATGTGGGTGACAACGTGGTCGATCTGGGTAAAATCCGGGTGCCCTTCCTGCACGTTGCGGCCGAATACGACCACATCGTGCCGACCGCTGCGTCCCGCGATCTGATTGGTCTCGTCGGCAGCAAGGACAAGCAGGAAATCGTAGTGAAAGGCGGACACGTCAGTCTGGTAGCCGGCGGCAACGCGGTCTATCGGCTGTGGCCGCAACTTGATCGCTGGCTGGCGCCGCGTTCGGTTTAGCGCTCGCGCTCCCGGTGCCCGCCTCTATTTTTTATTTCGACAGTTCCAGGAGATCCCCCCTCATGTCGAACGCCCGCGTCGCCGAGGCATGGAAGCATTACCCCCTGCACACCAAACTGCAGGGCAAACCCTTTACCTTGCGTCCGATGACGCTGGACGACGGCGACGCCTTGCGCGCGTTCGCCATGGAACTGCCGCCGCACGACCTGCTCTTCATGCGCCGGGACATCACCAAGCCCGAAGGCATCGGGCGCTGGCTTGATGCGGTCCGGCGCGGCGCGATGTACACCGTGCTGTGCGAAGACGCCCACGGCATTGCCGGCTATTCGTCGCTCCATCTGACCGAACTCGATTGGTCACAACATGTGGCGGATCTGCGGGTCGCAAGCGCGCACCGCGCGCGAGGGCTGGGACTTGGTCGGCTGCTCACCCGTGAAGCATTCAACATGGCGCTCGCGCTCGGCATCGAGAAAGTCGAAGCCCGCATGACCACCGACCAACAGGGCGCGCGCGCGCTGTTTCAGGAACTCGGTTTTCAGCCCGAGGCCTTGCTGAAAGACGAAGTGAAAGACCGCGACGGCGAATATCACGACCTGCTCATCATGGCCTGCAATGTGGAGAGCTTTCTCGCCCAGCGCCGCGCCTTCGGCGTTAGCGGCTAATCAGGCTTACGCCCCGCGCCTGCTAAATCTGGCAGGCGCGTTTGATCCAATCGCCCAACGCAGCAGCGGGCATCGCGCCTGACTGACGCGCAATTTCCTGCCCGCCGCGAAACACGATCAGCGTCGGGATACTCCGAATGCCGTAGCGCCCCGCAACGGCTTGGGCCTCGTCGGTGTTGATCTTCGCCAGCCGCACCGCGGGTTCCAGCGCGGCGGCGGTCTGCTCGAACGCGGGCGCCATCGAGCGGCACGGGCCGCACCAGGGCGCCCAGAAGTCGACCACGAGCGGAATATCGCTCTTGCTGACGTGGCGCGCGAAGCGCGCATCGTCCAGCGCCACCGGATGTCCCGTAAACAGCGCCTCATGGCAGGCCCCGCAGTTGGGGGCCTCGGCCAGTCGCGCAGTAGGCAGGCGGTTGGTCCGGTCGCAGTGTGGACAGACGATGTGCAGGGTGTCGCTCATGGGGAATCTCGTCAGGGTCTAGTGCTGAGATGGTGGGCGTGCGCGCGCATTTCAAGTCGTGGCCCGCGCGCAGGCAAAAAAAAACGAGATGCCCGGTTAAGGCATCTCGTTGTCAGTCTCACTAGGAGGGTCGTTGTTGTCGTTCTTTAGCCCTGAAACTTCGGCATCACTTCCTTCGCGAACAGACTCATGCTGGCGCGAATGTGGTGAGGCGCGAGGCCGGGCAGGGCGGTAGCACACACCATGTGGGTGAGGCGACCGGCCTTGGTGTAGGCGTCAATCATTTCGACGGCGTCCTTCGGCGTGCCGACGATGGCGTCCTCGCCGAAGAAGCTGAAGGCTTGCTTGCTGATCATTTCGTCCACGCTCGGAATGCCCTCACCGGCTTTTTCATCGCCCGGCTGGTCGCCCGCTTCAGCGAACCACTTCGCATACTGGGTGGCCATGAAGTGCAGCGGCTTCGCCGCCAGTTCCCAGGCCTGCTCGCGGCTGGGCGCCACGTACACCGCACGCAGCTGCGCGATGTTGAAGTTGCGCGGGTCGCGGCCGAATTTACGCAGGTTCTCGTCGTAGATCTTGTCCATCGCGCTCGGGCCCACGGCCTGAAAGTGGAAGCCCATGCGCGCGGCGCGCTCAATGGCCTTCGGCGCGATCGCGCCCATCCACATCGGCGGATGCGGACGCTGTAGCGCCGGCGGCACGATCTGGATGTTCTTCAGCTTGGTGAACTTGCCGTCGATCGTGACCGACTCGCCGGACAGCAGACGCTGCACGATTTCCGCGCTTTCGGTCATGCGTGCGCCGCGAGTGGCAGCGGGAATGCCCTGATCGTCGAATTCAGCCGGACGGTAGCCAAGGCCCACGCCGAGCTCGAACCGACCGTTGGAGA
This sequence comes from Gammaproteobacteria bacterium, assembly GCA_030833185.1. Lineage (GTDB taxonomy): Bacteria > Pseudomonadota > Gammaproteobacteria. The sequence continues at coordinate 12,898 of JAURHQ010000001.1, forward strand.
TGAGGTCGACCGTGGCGGTGTCTTCGGCCAGACGAACCGGGTTGTGCAGCGGCAGCAGCACGAGGAAGGTGCCGATGCGGATGCGGGTGGTGCGGGCGGCGACGGCGCCGGCGATGGGCAGCAGCGAAGGCGAGTAGCCGTCGTCGACAAAATGGTGTTCGGTCAGCCAGGCGTCGTCGAAGCCCATGGCTTCGGAGTCGGCGATCAGGTCAAGGTGCGTGCGGTAAAGCTGTTCCCAGGGCACGCGGGCAAATTCGGGATTGCGGAACGGCCAGAGGATGCCGAAACGAAGACTCATCTGTATCTCCCTACAGTCGGATTGGGCAATTGGTACGGTTCAGGGGCTTCGGACGTTACACTCGCATCAGAAAGACGGCAAGCAAGCCCGCGCACCAGCGCGCCGCAGCATGACCTGCCGTAGTGGGCCACCATCCCGATGCTCGGCTATCGACATATCTTCCACGCCGGCAATCACGCCGACGTCCTCAAGCATGCGGTGCTCACGCTGTGTCTGCGCGCGCTGCTCCGCAAAGAGAAGCCTTTCGTTTACATCGACACCCATGCCGGGGCGGGTCGCTATGACCTTGCTGACGCACGCGCCGGGCGCACGGGCGAGTTTCTGGGCGGCATTGCGCGCTGGTGGGAGGCGAATCCCGCCGGGCCCGGGCTTGAGCCGTTGCTGGAAATCGTGCGCGCGGAAAACCCCGACGGCGTCCTGCGCCACTATCCCGGTTCGCCGGCCATTGCCCACCGGATGCTGCGACCCGAAGACCGCATGGTGTTGTTTGAACTCCATCCGTCGGACCACCAGGAACTCGCCGGGCGCTTCGGCCACGGGCCTGGCCTGAAGGTGGAGCAGGTCGACGCTTTCGAGCGCCTGAAGGCCTTTGTCCCACCGCAGGAGCGACGGGGACTGGTGCTGATCGACCCACCCTACGAACTCAAGAGCGATTACGCCAAAGTGGTAGAACTGCTGGTCGATGCGCATCGGCGCTGGGCCACCGGGGTGTACCTGCTGTGGTTCCCGGTGCTCTCACGTCTGGCCGCGCAGCGGCTGATCGAGCGACTGGCAGGCACCGGCATTCCGCGCCAGCTGTGCATCCAGTACTTACCGCATGCCGGCGAGGACGAGAGCAATTTGCTCGGCTCCGGCATGTTGGTCATCAACCCGCCCTTCAAACTCGACGCCGCGCTAGGCGAACTCGCCAGCACGCTGGCCGAGGGGGTCCCCGGGCGTGCCCGGGTGCTGTGGAGCGTGCCAGAATAAGCCGCCACCCCGCGTTAGCGCGCACCTAACGAGAATTCAGATGGACGACTTCTCAGAAAAATCGGCAGAACCCGCGATCGACGCGGCGGTTTCGCTGGAGCAAATCCGCCATGTGCTGACGACTGGCACCACCGGCGCGATCGCGGCGGTGATGGGCGCGGCGCTGTATGCGGGCGTGGTGGCGCCCTACCAACCGGGGCTGCTGCTGTGGGCATGGGTCGGGGTGGTCGTTGCGTCCGGCGCCCTGCGTCTGGGCCTGGCCCTGTGGATGCGCGACCCGGCGCGGCGGCCCACCAGCCCGGGACGCTGGCCGCTGTTCTGCATCCTGCTTGGCGGTCTGTCCGGATCTGTCTGGGGCTTCGCGGCATTCTTCCTGCTGCCCGATGCACCCACCGACGTCATGTTCCTTGTCGCCTGCCTGTTGACCGGCATGCCCACCGGGGCGATGGCCAGTCTGGGCAATTATTTTCCCGGCTATGCGGCGTACATCTTCACCTCGGTGTTGCCGTTTGCGCTCGCCCAGGCGCTGAAGCAGGACCTGCATCCGGTCCTCACGGGCCTCGCCTGCTTCTTCTTTGCCTGCTTTCTGCTCCGCATGAGCTTCATTACCAGTCAAAGCCTGCGCGCGGCGATCGCGGACCGGCTCAAGCTGGAAAAAGTCACTCGCTCCCTGCTGGCGGCCCGCGATTCGGCCGACAGCGCCAACCGCGCCAAGTCCAGTTTTCTGGCCAATATGAGCCACGAAATTCGCACGCCGCTGAACGCGGTGGTTGGCATCAGCGAGCTGATGCAGGACGTGGGCGATAACCCCCGAACCGTCTCCTACGCGGCCACCATCCGCAAATCGGCGCTGTCTTTGCTGGGCATCATCAACGACGTGCTCGACCTCAGCCGCATCGAAGCCGGCGGCATGAGCCTGCGCAAGGAGCGCTGCGAGATCGGCACCCTGGTGCGCGACCTGATGGACATGTTTCAGCCGGTGGCAGAGGGCAAACAGCTCACCCTGCAGTGCGAGCTGGCCGCTGACCTGCCCCCCGCGCTGCGTGCCGACACGGTGCGGGTGCGGCAGATTCTGGTGAACCTGTTGGGCAATGCCGTCAAGTTCACCACGACCGGCGGGGTGCGGTTGGGGGTCAGCCGCGACCAGGCGCCCGACGGCACGCCGCAGCTGGTGCTGCTGGTCAAGGACACCGGCATCGGCATCCGGCGCGATGCCCTGCAGGAGCTCTTCAAACCCTTCGTGCGGGTCCACGACCGGGACCTGCCAGGCCAGACCGGCACGGGGCTAGGACTGAGCATCACCGCCGAGCTGGTCCGACTGATGGACGGCACCATCACCGTTGAAAGCACGCTCGGTCGGGGCTCGAGCTTCGAAGTCAGGCTGCCGCTGGAAGAGGATCTCTCGCCGGCCGTGGCCACCCGGCGTGCGGTGGCGCAAGACAGCGGTCGCGCGCGCGGTCGCCGACGGGTGCTGCTGGTCGAAGACAACCCCGTCAACCAGCTGGTCGCCACCGAATTGCTGATCTCGCTGGGCTGCGAGGTGATAACCGCCGATTCCGGCGCCGACGGCCTGCGCGCCATGAACGACGGCGGCTTCGATCTGGTGCTGATGGACTGTCAGATGCCGGTGATGGACGGCTTCGAGGCGACCCGCCGCTGGCGGGCACACGAACAGCAAATGGGCGTGCATCGCCTGCCGGTGGTGGCCCTGACCGCCAACGCCATTACCGGCGACCGCGAACTCTGCATCGCCGCCGGTATGGATGACTACCTCACCAAGCCCGTGTCGCGTGAGCAACTGGAAGACGTGCTGCAGGCTTTTCTGGGCGCGCCCGCCGACGCCGGCGCCTGAGCGCCTTACGCATGACGCGGCCCCGCCGCGTCATGCCTTGACCGCTTACAGCCCCAGTCGCGGCTTCAGCCAGGCCGCCATGCGCGCCACCGCCAGATCGGCTTGCGGCAGGTTGCCGGCGCAGATCTGGAAGATGTGCTGCATCTCCGGATAAATCTCGAGCTTCACCTCCACCCCGGCGTCCAGCGCCTGATGCGCCAGTCGGATGGAATCGTCCAGCAGGGTTTCCTCATCACCCACCTGAATGTAGAGCGGCGCAATGCCCTGCAGGTCGGCGTGCAGCGGCGAGGCGTAGCCGTCGCGCGGCTTACCCCCCAGAAACAGCTGGGCAATTTGTTTCAGGCCGGCTTCGGAGACGCATTTGTCGACCGCCGCGCGGGTTTGCATGCTGGCGCCGCTGCCGTCCATGTCGGTCCAGGGCGAGATGGGCACCGCGCCGGCCGGCTGCGGCAGCCCTTCATCGCGGGCCTTCAACAGGGTCGCAATCACCAGCCCGCCGCCGGCCGAGTCGCCGGACAGCGCGATGTGCTGCGGTTTGATGCCCTGATCCAGCAGCCAGCGATAGCTCGCCAGCGCGTCGACCACCGGGGCCGGGTGCGGGTGTTCGGGCGCCAGCCGGTAGTCCACCACCAGCGCGCGGCAGCCGATGGCCTTGGCAATGTGGCCGGCCAACCGGCGATGGCTCTCTGCCGAGCAGAAGACATAACCGCCGCCGTGGGTGTACTGCAGGACGCGGTCGGTGGCGCAACCGGCGGGCGTCAGCATCAGGCCCGGCACACCGTTGGCGCTCACGGCTTCGCAGGCGACGCCTTCGGGTTCGGTGGTCATCTCGCGGAACCCTTCGGAATCCTTCCGCATGTCGGCCAGCGTCGCGTTGGGGTTGCTCAGGACTTTCTCGTTGAACTGACGGTAGGCGTCGCGCAGGTCCTGCGCGGTACGAATGCTCATGGCTCTCCTCCTCTGCCGGCCTTGCGACCAGTGGTTTTTTTTAAGGCGTAACGAACGAAGCGGACGGGACCGACCGGGCGCGTCTGGCCGGATGATATCGGAGGCCTCCGGGGCGATGAAGCGCCGGTTATGATGCGGTAGCCCCTGTTCCTCAACCCGGTTCGAAAGGAATTTCCCGTCGCCCGTAAAAATGCCCGCGCCGAGCGCCCCGCCTCGCGCGATCTGCGCAAGCTCTCCCTGATCTGGCGCTTTGTGCGCCCCTACCGGCAGCGGATATTGGCCGCCGCGGTCGCGCTGGTGGTGGCGGCTGGCAGCGTGCTGGCGATCGGTCAGGGTTTGAAGCTGGTCATCGACCGCGGCATCGCGGCCGGGAATCCCGGCATGTTGAACGAGGCGCTGGTTGGCCTGCTGGCGGTGATTGTGATCATGTCCGGCGCAACCTTCGGCCGGTTTTATCTCGTCACCTGGCTGGGCGAACGGGTGACGGCGGACCTGCGGCGTGCGGTGTTTGAGCACATCCTCAAACTCTCGCCGGCGTTTTTTGAAGTCACCCGCACCGGCGAGGTCATTTCCCGCCTGACCAACGACACCAGCCTGCTGGAGACGGTGGTCGGGTCTTCGGCGTCCTTCGCGCTGCGTAATTTCCTGCTGATGATTGGCGCCTTCGTGCTGCTGGCCCATACCTCGCCGCGCCTGACCGTGCTGGTGCTGATCGGCGTGCCCGTGGTGTTTCTGCCGATCATCATCGCCGGCCGGCGCGTGCGCCGACTCTCGCGCGCCAGCCAGGATCGGCTGGCCGAAGTCGCCGCCTACATCGATGAGACTTTCCACGAAATCCGCACCGTGCAGGCCTATGTGCACGAACCCGTCGACCGCGCGGGGTTTGGCGAGCGGGTGGAAAGCCAGTTCGATACCGCGCGCCAGCGGATTCTGGTGCGGGCGGTGATGGTCGCCAGCGTGATCTTCCTGGCCTTCGGCGCGATCGGCGTCATCCTGTGGGTGGGCGGTAACGATGTGGTCGCCGGGCGCCTGTCGCCGGGCAGCCTGTCGGCCTTCGTGTTCTATGCGGTGCTCGCCGCCGGCGCGGTCGGCGCGATCGCCGAAGTCATGGGCGAGCTGCAGCGCGCCGCCGGTGCGGCCGAGCGTTTGCTGGAACTCCTCGCCACCGAGCCGCAGATCTCCCCGCCGGCCGACCCGCTGCCGCTGGCGCAGCCGGCGCGCGGGGCGGTCAGCTTTGAGCAGGTCGACTTCGCCTACCCGACGCGGCCCGAGACCCTCGCCCTCAAGGGCTTCACGCTCAGCGTACGCCCGGGCGAAAAGCTCGCGCTGGTGGGCCCGTCGGGTGCCGGCAAGACCACCATTTTTCAGCTGCTTTTACGCTACTACGACCCGCAGGCCGGGGAGATCCGGTTCGACGGCGTGCCCACGCGCGCGCTCAATCCGGCCGACCTGCGCGGCGCCATCGCGCTGGTTGCGCAAGACCCCGTGATTTTTGCGACCACGGTGGCGAATAACGTGCGCTACGGTCGACCCGAGGCCAGCGATGCCGAGGTCGAGGCCGCCTGTCGCGCGGCCTACGCCTGGGAGTTCATTGAGCGTTTGCCACAGGGACTTGCGACCCCGCTGGGGGAGCGCGGCGTGCAACTCTCGGGCGGCCAGCGCCAGCGCCTGTCGATTGCCCGCGCGGTGCTGGCCGACCGCCCGCTGCTGTTGCTGGATGAGGCGACCAGCGCGCTGGATGCGGAATCCGAGCGGCTGGTGCAGCAGGCGCTGAACGACCTCATGGCCCAGCACACCACGCTCATCATCGCCCACCGGCTGGCGACCGTGCAGAACGCCGACCGGATTGCGGTGATGGAGCACGGACAGCTGGTCGAAATCGGTACGCATCAGGAATTGCTGGCGCAGAACGGCCTGTACGCGCGCCTTGCGGCGCTGCAGTTCACGGCCTGAGCGCGGCTGACAAGTCTCGCGCCGGTCTTTTATGCTGGGGCGGCGCTGAGCGCCTCGTGCGCCGCGCTTCCAACAACGACAACACGGGGAGAACACGATGGATTTTGGATTTGTCTTCATGGGGTCCTGTCAGGTCACCCCGCAGGTCAAGCACGCCGAAGACCGCGGCTACTCGCATGGCTGGCTGTACGACTCGCAGATGCTGGGCAGTGAGGTGTATGCCTCGCTCGCGCTGTGCGCCGCCGGCACCAAGAAAATCATCCTCGGGCCGGGCGTGACCAATCCCAAGTCGCGCATTGCGCCGCTGACCGCCTGCGGCATGGCGACCATCAACCAGATCGCCCCGGGCCGCGCGGTACTGGGCATCGGCACCGGCAACACCACCCGCCGTACGCTCGGCATGCCGGCGGCCAAGCTCGAAGAGCTGCGTGAACACATCGAAGTCTGTCAGGGCCTGTTCAAGGACGAGGTCACGGATTATTCGGAAGGCGACCGGCACCGGAAGATCAAATTCCTCAATCCCGACATGGGCTACATCAACCTCAAGGATCAGATCCCGGTCTACATTGCCGCCAGCGGGCCCAAAGTCGCGCAGATGGCGGGTGAGATCGCCGACGGCGTGATCCTGTTCGGCGCGGTGCACCCGTCGATCGTGAAGTGGATGGTCGACAACGTGAAAATTGGCGCGGCGCGCGCCGGGCGCGATCCGGACAAGATCTACATCCTGTCGATGACGGCCTTCTATCTCACCAAGACCGAGAAGGACATTGAAACCCGCGAAGTGCGCGAAGCGGTGGGTCCGATGGTCGCCTCCAGCAGCAACATCTTTGCGCTGTCCACGCATCACGACCCGAACCTGCTGCCGGCCGACCTGCGCGACGAAATGGTGAACTTCACCAACGTCTACAAGGATCCGGAAGCGCCGGTCGAAACGCGGCACCTGAAGCTCTACAGTGGTTATCTGCAAAAACTGCGGCCGGAGCACGAGGCGCTGATGACCGAAAAAATCATGCGCGCGACGACGCTGGTGGGCACCAAGGATCAGGTCATCGATTCCATCCGTCAGATGCAGGCCGCCGGCGTGCATCAGGTGGCGGTCCAGCCGATCCTCGATACCGACGCCACCATCGACCAGTTCGCCGACGAGATCATGCCGGCGTTCCGTTAGCCGTTATCGCGGCCGGTCGGTACTCCTTTTAGGAGCGGCCGGTCGGCCGCGATAGGGGCCGAGGTTTGCGCCGGCGATTATCGCGGCGCAAAGCCGGCCCCGATCGCCCCCGGGCATGAAGCTGGCCGAACGCCTCCTCATGCGCGCGGCGGGTTGTACTCAAACTTCGGCAGCGCCGGATCCAGCGTCAGCCAGGGTTGGGCGGTGGCACACCACAGCTGCACCTGCGGCGCGAGGCCGGACACATCGTCCAGCGTGCCGGCCTTCAGGAAGGCCACGCCGGGCATGGCATCGACCAGCGAATAGAGCGGCGAACCACAGTCGCCGCAGAAGTGGCGCTGCACTTTGCCGCCGCTGATGCCGTGGGTCTCAAACACCTTGGGCGAGCCGGTGACCTGTAGCGCCGGCAAGGCCACGCCCTGAATGATCGAAAACGACGTGCCGGTCTGTTTTTGACAGTCGCGGCAGTGGCACACGCCGGTCATGACCGGTGCGCCCTCGTAGTGGTATTGCACCTTGCCGCACAGGCAGCTGCCGGTGGTTTGAGTCATGGAGATCTCCTTCTCGAAGTGCGTGATGAAAAAGATGCAGCCCGAAGGCTTGGGCTATATTCCCCGACTCGCCCCTTGGAGTCACGGAGGCAGACATGGTCCAGCGGTTTAATCCCGCGGCGCTCACGGTGGGGATCATCGGCGGCTCGATCGTCGGTTGCACGCTTGCCGCGGAGCTGGCGCGGCTCGGCTGCACGGTGCGCCTTTTCGAGCGTTCGGGTGAGGCGCTGAAGGATCGCGGGGCTGGCATCGGCGTGCCGGAATCAGTGATGGCCACGTTCGCCACGCAGGGCCTGATCGACGCCTCGCTGCCGCACTTTCCGGCGCCGGCTTTTCTGCGGATCTGGAAAACCCCGGCGGCGCCGCGTTACGGCCGACTCGCCTGGACGCAGCCGGCCAAACTCGCCGCGCTCAACTGGGGCGCCCTGTATCGCAACCTGCGGGCGCGGGTGCCGCCCGGGGTTTATCAGACCCGTCAGCAGGTGGTGGCGCTGACCGAGTCCGTGCCCGGCGAGGTGCTGCTCGATTTCGCCGACGGCCATCAGGAGACCTTTGATCTGGTGATCTGCGCCGACGGTTACGCCTCGCTCGGCCGCCAGACCTTGTTTCCCGAGGTGCAGCTCAACTATGCCGGCTACGTGCTGTGGCGAGGCAGCCTGCCGGAGGCGGCGCTCGATGAATCACCTCCGCTCGAAGTCGGCATCCGCGCGGTGGGTTATCCGGGCGGCCACGGCATTTTCTATTTCGTGCCCGGCGCGGATGACTCCATCCGTCCCGGCGAGCGGCTGGTGAACTGGGGCGTGTATGTGCAGATCCCGGCCGCGGAACTCCCCGCCTTCATGACCGACCGCGAGGGCCGCCGGCACAAGGCCTCCCTGCCACCCGGCATGATGCCCGACGCTACCGAGCGCGCGCTGAAAGACCGCCTGGCCCAGCACTTTCCCGATTACTACACGCGCATTCTGGCAAGCAGCCAGCAGACCTACGCCTACGCCATTTTTGACTGTCAGGTGCCGGGCTATCGACGCGGACGCATATGTCTCGCCGGCGACGCCGGGGCCTACGCCCGACCGCACACCGGCGCGGGCGCCTTGAAGGGCATCGCCGACGCCGTGGCGCTGGGCAAGGCGCTGACGGCGGCCACCGATCTGGATGAGGCGCTCGGCCAGTGGGACGCCGAGCGCACTGCGGCCAACAACGAACTCGTGCGCTTCGGCAACCAGTTGGGCGCCGCCTTCGTGACGAATATTCCGGACTGGTCAACGATGGATGCCGCCGCGATGGAAGCCTGGTTCAGCGCGGCGGTCACCATTCCCTCCGAGTACCTGCTGGCCCGCGCCTGAAACGCGCTGGCGCGAACCGCCGGCAGCTGGGCTTTCCTCGCCCACCAGCAAGGCTCCCCGGGCTTTTGCGCACCCGGGGACGTGACGTTCAAACCACCTCGAAGCCGGCGTAATCCTGCTGCTTCACCTCGGCGCAGGCCGCCATGTAGGCGGGCAGGCCGCCGATGTAGGACAGCAGCCGGTTCTGCTTGCCCTCGATGTTGCTGCCCGTGTACCAGGATTTGGTTTTGGCGATCAGGGTCTGATTCGCCAACTCGTCGTGATGGGCCAGCCAGCGCTGTTCGGCGTCGGGCGTCGGCTCGATCGTGGTCCGGCCATGGGTATGCAGGTACTCGATGCACTCCGTGATCCATTGCACCTGATGCTGCAGGCAGCTTGGCGCATTGCAAAAGGCCGCGATCGGCGCATAGGGCGCGCTGGTCGTGAACAGATTCGGATAGCCGTGAATCTGCAGCCCCATGGTCGTGCGCACTTCCTTTTTCCATTCCTCGCGCAGCGACACGCCGTTGCGGCCCCGGATATCAATGGCGGTCAAGCCGCCGGTGCCCGCGTCGAACCCGGTGGCGAGAATGATCACATCCAGCGCAATCTCGCCGGCGGTGGTGCGGATGCCATTCGGCGTGATGCATTCAATCGGCGTGGCACGCAGGTCGACCAGCTCGACATTGGGCTGGTTAAAAGCATCGAAGTAGCCGTTTTCCAGCGGGACCCGCTTGGTGCCGAACCCGTGGTCCTGCGGAATGAGTTTCTCGGCGAGTATCGGGTCGTTGATGCGGGCGCGGATTTTCTCGCGCACGAAGGCCGAGACCTCTTCGCTCGCCGCCGGATCGAAAAAGATTTCCATGAAGCCGCTGACCCAGAGTTTGAGCGAGCCGTCCGCCCAGAGCGTTTCCATGATCTCCCGCCGCTCCGCCGGCGGCACGTCGAAGAACGCCCGGGTCTGACCCGGTTGATCAAAGCCGACGAAGTTGGTCCAGATCGCCTCGCGCGTGTGCGGATAGCGGGCGCGCATCGCGGCCCGGTCGGCGTCGTTATAGCGCGGGTTGCCCATGGGCACGGCGTAGTTTGGCGAGCGCTGGAACACCGTCAGCGAGGCCACCTCCGGCGCGATGGTCTGCACCACCTGGATGCCCGTGGCGCCGGTGCCGATCACACCCACCCGCTTGCCTTTCAAATCGAGGCCTTCGCGCGGCCACCGTGCGGTATGCACCAGACGCCCCGTAAAGGTCTCGTGTCCCTTGAAAGGCGGCACCAGCGGTGCGCTCAAAGGCCCCAGCGCGGTGACGATGAAGCGGCTTTGGAACGTCTCGCCGGTATTGGTGGTCAGCGTCCAGCAGTGCGCAGAATCGTCCCAGGTGGCGCCGTCAACCCGCGTGTTGAAACGGATGTCCTTGCGCAGATCAAAGCGGTCGGCGACGTAGTTCAGGTAGCGCTCGGTCTCTGCCTGATCCGGGTAGCGCTGCTGCCAGTCCCATTCGTCGAGCAGTTCGTCGGAAAACCAGTACTGATAAATGTGTGAAGGCGAATCCGTGCGCGCGCCCGGGTAGCAGTTCCAATACCAGGTGCCCCCGACGTTTGAGGCCGCGTCGACGACCTGCACGCGCAGGCCCAGTTTGCGCAAGGACCAGAGCTGGTAGAGGCCGGTAAAGCCGGCACCGATGATGACGGCGTCCAGCGGCTGCGTGTGGGCGGTGAGGTTGTCCAAGGGGAGCTCCAGCGCATTGATTAGGGTGACGCCGAGACTAGCCCCGCGCACCGCCAACGACTTGTCATCATGCGCAAGCCAGATAGCATTACGCGCAATTCTTGCGGTCGCGACTGGAATACCCCATGGCCGGGCCTTTGGTACGAAGTTCAATCCTCACGGGCGCCAGCGAATTGCTCCGTGCCCACGGCGCGCGCCCCGCCCCGCTGGCAACGCGGGCCGGGCTGCCGGCCGCGGCGCTGCGTGATCCCGACCTGCTGGTGCCTGGTCGCGCCGTGCTGCATTTCTTCGAGGTTGCCGCAGAGGCCTGCCAGCTGCGGACCTGGGGCCTGAGAATGGCCGAGGGCGCGCGCCTCGCCACCATGCTGGGGCCGCTGTGGATCCTGCTGCGGAATGCCCGGACGGTCGGCCAACTGTGTGAGGAACTGGCGAACAACTTCGACCTGTACACCCACGCGGCGATGGTCAGCGTTGAGCGCGTGACGCCGTGGACGCTGCTGAGCTGGACCAGCACCACCGCCCAGCACGTCAGCGAAGTGCAGATGGCCGAATTCGCGCTCAGCGTGATCGCCGGTGAACTGCGCAGCCACCTGCATCGGCACTGGATGCCAACGGCAGTCCTGTTCCGCCATGCGAAGCCCAAGGGTTCGCTGGCCCTGTACCGGGCAGCCTTTGGCGATGATCTGCGCTTCAATCAGGACCGGAACGCGCTGCTGCTGGACGCCGCCACGCTGGAGACCCCGATCCAGTCCCGCAGCGCCGCCGCGCGGGCCCTGGCCAGTCGTCTGATCCTGCTGGAGTCCGGGCGCCGCAAACGGCAGGTTGCGCGCGATGTGGAAGCCGTCGTGCGTTCGCTGATTCCCTACGCGCCCTGCACCGTCAGCGAGGTGAGTCGCGCGCTTAACCTGGCGCCCCGCACCCTGCAGCTGAGGCTCGCGGAAGAACGCACCAGCTTCACGCAGATCCACGATGCCGTGCGCGCCGACCTCGCCGCCAAATATCTCCGGCATTCGGCGCTCAGCGCGGCGCAGATTTCCGAAATTCTGGGCTACGCCACCCCGACCTCATTCAGTCGCTCGTTCCGTCGCTGGCACGGGCAGAGCCTGCGCCAGCAGCGCGGCCGGCGCGCCGAGGCCGGGGATGAGCAGGTCGGGCGCAATTTCGGCGAGCGGCAGCAGCACAAAAGCCCGCGCTGCTATGCCGGGATGTGGCACAACCAGCCGCTCGTCATCCAGCACCCGCTGACCGTAGAGCAGGATGTCCAGATCCAGCGTGCGCGGGCCCCAGCGCTCGGCGCGAACCCGGTCGTGCGCCCGTTCAATGGCCTGCAGTTCATCGAGCAGGCGATGTGGGTCTAGCCGCGTCGTTAGCGCGGCGACCGCGTTGATGTAGTCCGGTTGGCCCGGTGGCCCCATTGGCGGCGTGCGATAGAGGCCGGATACCGCCTCGCGGCGGGTATCGGGTAGCTGCGCTAGTTCATCGATCGCGCGCCGCACCTGCGCTTGCGGGTCGTCGAGATTGCTCCCGAGTCCGACGTACACCCGCGTCGGCGCGCCGGACACCGCCTCGCCCAAGGGCTCAGGCGCCCGCGGCGGGTTTGCGGCGCCGACGCCGACGCCGCCGGCGCTGGCCATCGCCCGTAGCGCGCTCGGGATCGGCGGCGCGCTGGCTGTCCACCAACGGCTGGCGGGCGCCCTCTGGTGTGCTGAGGTAGCGGGTCCAGAATTCGGCCGCTTCCTCCACCGGATCGCCCGCCTTCTCACGCAACAGCAGAAAATCGTAGGCCGCGCGGAACCGCGGATGCTCGGTCGCTTTTTCCACGCGGCGCGTTGCGATCTTTTGCAGACGAGCCTGCAGCGACCAGATTTCGCGGGTGACGTTGGTGAACCGGCGCGGCATGGCGATGCGCGCGACCTGACGGGCGACGATGGCGTCGGCGGCGGTTTCCAGCGCATCGGCCGCCGGCATGCCGTTGGCGGTCAGCGACGCCGCTTCTTCTTCGACCACATGCCAGAGCAGGGCGGCGAGCAGGAATGCCGGCGTAATCGGTTTGCTTTCGCTGATGCGCGCATCGGTACTGGCCAGCGCGGCCGCGATGAGGGCGCCGGCAAATTCACCCTCCGGGCTGTCGAGGAGTTCATCGGTCTGCGGAAACAGGCAGTGAAACAGGCCGTGGTGGCGCAAGGCCTCGAACGTCTGCAGGCCCATGCCGCCGTGGAACATCTTCAGCATTTCGTCGAACAGGCGCGCCGGCGCAATGTCTTCCAGCAGCTGGCGTAGCCGCGGAATGGCGTCCAGCGTGGCGTCGTCGAGCGAAAACCCCAGCTTGGTCGCGAAGCGAATGGCGCGGAGCATGCGTACCGGATCTTCGCGGTAGCGCTTGTCGGGGTCGCCGATCAGTCGCAGGCGACCGGCGCGAAGGTCTTCCACCCCGCCCACGTAGTCGACGATCGAGAAGTCGGCGATGTTGTAGTACAGCGCGTTGACGGTGAAGTCGCGGCGCCAGACGTCGTCGTCGATGCTGCCGTAGACGTTGTCGCGCAGGATCCGGCCTTCGTCGGTCATCGCCGCGCCTTCGGCATCGCCGTCGTGCTGGGCACGGAAGGTGGCGACTTCAATGATTTCCTGCCCGAACTGGACGTGGGCCAGCCGGAAGCGCCGGCCAATCAGGCGGCAATTGCGGAACAGTTCGCGCACCTGCTCGGGTAGGGCGTCGGTCGCGATATCGAAGTCCTTGGGCTCACGCCCGAGGAGCAGGTCGCGCACGCTCCCGCCCACCAGATAGGCCTGAAAGCCCGACTTGTTGAGGCGATAAAGCACCTTCAGCGCGGCGTCGGAAATGAATTTGCGAGAGACCGCATGCTCGTCCCGGGTGTAGATCCGGGGCTGCGGGCGTGGCGCCCCATCGGTGGAGTGCGGGTTTTCGGCGGGCTCAGTCAAAGGCAGGTGTTCCTCTGGATCATGCGGCGGGCGCCAGTCCCCGGTACGGTCGGGGCGTGCAAATCGGGTAGCAGCCGGATCTTAATCGCATTACCCGCGCATTGGATCAGGCACGATGGGCTGACGGCGGCGGCACACGCCGCCTATACTGACCGCCTGTTCAAGGCTGCTCCCATCGTCTAGCGGTCAGGACGACGCCCTCTCACGGCGTAAACAGGGGTTCGATTCCCCTTGGGAGTACCAACGCACATCGCGCAACGCGACCGGGCAGGGCCTGCCGCCAAGGCGTCCCGCCCCTCGATACGGAGAGCATCGCCATGGGTTGTCAGGTCATTCTGGAATTTCGGGCTGCGGCAGGTCGGGTGGCCGATGCGCAAGCCTGGCTGCGTAGCGTATTGCCGGACACCCGCGGCTTCGAGGGTTGCGAGACCTTGCATTGCATCCAGAACCAGGACGACCCGGACGTGATTCTGATCGTCGAGCAATGGGCAACCCGGCAGCACTATGAGCGCTATCTCGCGTGGCGCGCGGAACGCGGCGATATGGAAGTGTTCGGCGCCATGATGGCCGGACCGCCGACCATCCGGTTTTTCGACTACTTCGGGATCTAGGGCCTAGCGCCCTCCCGTAGCCGCCCTGATGAAACGCCTTGCGCTGCTTTCCCTGCTCAGCCTGCTGGTGCTCAACCTTAGCGCCTGCAACACGCTGAGCGGCATCGGTAAAGACCTGAAAAAAGGCGGCGAAGCCATCGAGCGGGCGGCCAAGTAAGCCGCTAGCCCCCCGGCGCCGCGCCAATTTCGGCACTGGGTCACAGTTCGTTCACACGAGGCTCACGGGCGTTGGCGAGCCGCCCGCAGGCTGCGTCCATCCGCTTTTGCTCTGGACGCCTACCGCCATGCCCCGCTCGCGCCTCAGCCCTTCTACCCGCCGTATCTCGCTCCTCGCTGCGCTCCTCGGGCCGCTGCTTACGGGCGCCACCAGCGCGGCAACGCCGCCGGTCAATTTTCCGGACCGCACAGGCATTTGATCGAACCTGAACCTCAGCGGCCAGGCGGCCGGTCAGGGCCCTTTCTTTCAGTCGCTGGGCAGCAACGGCCGCAGCTGCGCGAGCTGTCACGCGGCCAACGACGGCTGGACCGCCACGCCTCGCCAGCTCCAGCGGCGCTTTGCAGACAGCGCCGGCGCCGACCCGATCTTCGCCGCAATTGACGGCACCAATTGCCCCTCGCTCGATATTCAAACCCCCATCGCCCACGCCGCAGCGTCGAGTTTGCTGCTCGGCCGGGGCCTGATTCGGGTGGAAATGCCGGTTCCGGCCAACGCCGAATTCGCAGTCTCGCGCACGACCAATCCCTACGGCTGCGGCTCGACCAGCCTGCTCTCGCTTTATCGACGGATCCCGATGTCGGCCAATCTTCATCTGTTGTCGGAAGTCATGTGGGACGGGCGGGAATCAGCCCCCGGGCGCAGTACCCGCAACGCCCTTGTCCTGCAGGCCAGCCATGCGACAACCGGCCATGCAGCGGCGACTTCGTCGCCCGCGAGCGCCACGCTCAACGCGCTGGTGAATTTCGAGTCCGGGCAATTCGCCGCGCAGCAGGTCGACACGCAGGCCGGAAGTCTGGTCGGCGCCGGCGCGAAAGGCGGTCCGGCCGCGCTGGCCACGGAGAAGTTCCTGGCCGGTAGCAACCCGCCGTTTCGCGCCGACGGCAGCGGCGGCGTCCCGCCCTTGCCGGTGTTCTCCCTGTATTCGGCCTGGCAAGGCCTGAACGGCGCGACCGCCGTGTCCCGGGCACGCGCCTCGATCGCCCGCGGCGAGCGGATTTTTAATACCCGTCCGGTGCTCATCCGGGGCGTGGCCGGCCTGAATGACGCGCCCGGTCCCAACGGCTTGCCGCGGACCCAAATCGTCGGCACCTGCGGCACCTGTGACAACACGCCGAACGGCGGCGGCCACTCCACCCCGCTCAGCCTGAACATCGGGATTGCGCAAACCGACCGTGCAGGCACCGAGCTGCCGGTTTTCACGCTGATCCACAAAACCACCGGCGCCAGCCTCCGCACGACCGACCCCGGCCGCGCACTGGTCACCGGTAGATGGGCTGACGTCGGCAAGTTCAAAGTGCCGGGCCTGCGCAATCTGGCCGCCCGGGCGCCGTACTTTCACGACGGTTCGGCCGCCACCCTGGCGCAGGTCATCGGTTTCTACGAACGACGTTTCCGCCTGCAGTTAACACCCGCCGAGCGGGCAGACCTGGAGGCCTTCCTGCAGAGCCTGTAAGCCCGGGCGCCGGCTGCCGGCGACGGGGCACTGAAGCCTTTATGCCAGCACGAACATCGCGACTGCGGCCGCGCCCATAACCAGTACCGCCAGCCAGCCCAGCCACAGGGTGAGGCCGCGCGCCACAAACGGCCCCATCACCGCAGGACGCCGGGCGAGCAGCAGAATGACCCCCATCAGCGGCACCGCCACCACACCGTTGATGACCGCGCTGTAAAACAACGCCGTCAGCGGTGCGATCGGCAGAAACTGCGCGAACAGGCCAAGCAGGACGCTGCCCGCAAGTACTGCATAGAACCCGGGCGCCTCGCGCACACGGTGTTCAAGCCCGAAGCGCCAGCCGAGCGCCTCGGCGACCGCATAGGCAGCCGAGCCGGCCAATACCGGCACGCCAATCAAGCCCACCCCGACAATACCCAGCGCAAACAGGCCGAAGGCAAACTCTCCGGCCAGCGGACGCAGGGCCTCGGCGGCCTTGGCGGCGGTGGTCACGGTGGTGATGCCCGCCGCATGCAACGTCACCGCGGTGACCAGCATCACCAGCCAGGCCGTGACGTTGGAATAGAACATGCCGCTCCAGGTATCCCAGGCAATGCGGCGGAGTTCCGCTGGGGCAGCGGCGGGGGAATCGACCAGCGCCCGTGCGTGCCGCCGCCGGCCAAGGTCTTCGACTTCCTCCGAGGCCTGCCAGAAAAACAGATACGGACTGATGGTCGTGCCGAGCAGCGCCACCACCATGGCGAGCGATTCCTTGGTCAGGGCCAGCTGTGGCCATAGGCTGTGGACCAGCACCGCGCGCCACGGCACCTCCACCGTGAACAGCACGCCGGCATAGGCCAGCAAGGACAAGGTCAGCCATTTCAGGAATTTGACGTAGCGGTGATAGGGCACAAAAACCTGCAGCACGACGGTCAGCACCACCAACAGCGTGGTCAGCAAGTGCCGGTCGACACCGGTAACCAGCGCCGCCGCCTCCCCCATGGCCGCCACATCGGCCGCGATATTGAGGGTATTGGCGAGAACCAGCAGCCCCACCACGGCGTAGAGCACCCCGGGCGGAAAATGGGCGCGGATGTTGGCGGCCAACCCCCTGCCGGTAACCCGGCCGATCCGCGCACACAGGCTTTGCATCGCCGCCATCAGCGGGAAGGCGAAAGGCATGGTCCAGAGCAGCTGCAGGCCAAACGCAGCGCCTGCCTGCGAGTAGGTCGCGATCCCGCCCGGGTCGTCGTCGGCCACGCCGGTGATCAGCCCAGGCCCCACGCGCGCCAGCGGATGCTGACGCCACCCCGGGCGACGCCGACGGGTCAAGAAATCCTTCACCGGCAAGCCGGACCGCTGGTCGACATGTCTGCTACCCCTCTGTTGTGGCGCCTCGGCCCGCCGAGCATAGCGGGCATGGGCGAAAATCATCGCCCGCTGGTGTCATGATCGTGACACCGTGTGGGGCCTTGCCTAGAATCCGCAGCAGACTCGTCGGCGCGCGCACCAGAATCGGAAATCCATGGGACACGTCTTCTCGTTAGGCAGGATGCGACGGACGGCACGACCGGTGCCCACCTCGTCGCGTGCGCGCAGACCGGGTGCGGCATGAAAGTCAGATTCTGGGGCACCCGTGGCTCCCTGCCCGTCGCCCTGACGGCGCCGCAAGTGCTTCAGAAAGTCGCCAAGGCCCTGCTGGCCGCCAAGGGCCGCGAGTTTGCAGGGCTTGATGAGGCGCTAAGCTTCGCCCGCAGCCTGCCCTTTGATGTCGCCCAAACCTTCGGTGGGCACTCGAGCTGCGTGGAACTGGAGGCGGCCCCGCCGTCTGGCCCCCATCACGATTACGTCCTCTGCGATATGGGCTCGGGCCTGCGCCCCTTCGGCAGCAGCGTACTGTCACGCCACGGCGCACGCGCTGCCAACACCTTTCACATATTCATCTCGCACGTGCACTGGGACCACATCATGGGCTTCCCGCTGTTCGCGCCCTCCTACATGCCGGGCAATCGCATCCGGCTCTACGGCTGCCATGCCGAACTGCAAGCAGCTCTGGAACGCCAGCATGGCGCGCCGTCGTTCCCGGTGAACTTCAAACAACTCGGCGCGACCATTGAGTTCATCCCGCTCAAACCCGGTGAGACCACCGAGGTCGCCGGCTATGCCGTCACCCCCAAGCTTCAGCTCCACGCCGGCGACTCCTACGGCTATCGCTTTGAACGCGGCGGTAAATCGTTTGTCTACTCGACCGACTCCGAGCACAAGCTGGAACGGCCAGAAGACCGCGACGGCTTCGCAGAATTTTTCAAAGATGCCGATCTCGTTTGCTTCGATGCCATGTATTCTTTCGCCGAAGCGATTTCGGTCAAGGAAGACTGGGGACACTCAAGTAACGTCATGGGCGTTGAGTTGTGCCAACAGGCGGGGGCCAAAAAGCTCGCCTTGTTTCACCATGAGCCCATACACGATGATTCCCGACTGGTCGCCATCGAAGCCGAAACCCGGCGTTTCGAGGAAATCACCCGCGGCGCGAGCCCGGCATTGGAAGTCATCACCGCCTATGACGGCATGGAAATCGATTTGTAAGCGCCACCGGGCAACGGGTGACCAACCTGCTTATCGCGCGCAGCGAGCGTCGGACTGCACCGGCGCCATGCGCAACACTGGACGCCATGGCTGACTCAGAATACGACCGCATCCGTACCGGCCTCGCGCAAGCGCTGAAGCGCGATGCCGCGCTGCACGAGCGCGCGCAATATCTGGACATCGGGAAAGGTTTTCTCAACCTCCGCTCCCTGCTCCGGCACGGCGGTGACCATCGCTATCAGAAACTGCTGGTGGCGATGAACTTCTGGGACGGCTGGATTCTGGCCCGCAATACTGACTGGCTGGAATACCCGGACATCCCAGAACGACGCTGGTCAGATCTGGCCAAAACGGTCGTGGCAGATTTGGAAGCGGACCGGGAAATCTCGAGCTTTCAAGTACGCGCCCAGTTTGACCTTGAGGGCACGCTGGAACTGCCGAAGCAATTGCTACGTTCACCCAACGAGGTCTCTCCCCTCGACGACCCTTGAGCCGTCTCCGCGTTCCCAGTCGGCCAGTTCTACGGCCGAAAACCCACCCGCAAGGCGCGCAGCCACATTGAACGGGGGCCGCGGCAAGGCTTGGCCGTACGCGCTGCAGAGCCCTGAGAAGGTGGCGTCGCTCGCCACACCCCGCGCCGCGCACAGCCAAAGAAACCAGCGATTGCCCACGGCCACGTGACCAATTTCGTCCTGCAGGATGATCTCCAGAATGCCGGCCGCGGCGTCATCGCCCGCCGCCCTCAGCCGGCTTTGCATCGCCGGCGTCACATCCAGCCCGCGCGCTTCCAGAATCCGGGGCACCAGCGCCATGCGGGCCAGCACGTCGTTGCGCGTCTTGCGCGCCGCCTCCCACAGGCCGTCGTGGGCGACGAAATCGCCGTAAGCGTGGCCCAGCGTCGCCAGATGCGTGGTCAACAACGCGAAGTGCCGCGCCTCCTCGGCGGCGACCCGCGCCCAGTCGCGATAAAAATCGACCGGCATGCCAGCGAACCGGGCCACGGCATCCAGCGCAAGATTGATGGCGTTGAACTCGATATGCGCGATGGCGTGGATCAAGGCCGCGCGGCCCGCGGGGCTGCCGGGCCGGCGCCGCGGCACCCGCTGCGGCGGGACCAGCGTCGGTTGCAGCGGGCGTCCGGGCACCTCACCGGGCGCGAGTGGCAGGTCAGGGTCGGGCCACCAGCTTGGGCCTGATAGACGCAGACTCAGCGCCACTTTCTGTGCGGGGTCGGGGCAGGCCAGTGCCGTGGCGGCCGCGGTGCGAAGTTCCTGCGTCATTGAGGGTGCGCGTCTGCCCGCAGGCTCGAGACAATGCCCGCCGAGGCGGGTAGCCCCAGCGTATCGCGCAGGCGAGTGACTTTGGCCGTCGGCGTCTGCGCCAGCCTAGGGCCCTGATAGGGCGCGGCAGCCCGCACACGCCAGGCATCGGTGGTCAGATGCACCGCGTAGCTGACCAGTTCCGGCGCCTCCAGATGCAGCTGATGACCGGCGTCAGGGGCGACCAGGTGCAGTGCTGTTGGCGACTCGAGTGCCAGCTCGGACTGCAGATCCAGCCACAGCTTCTCCAGCAGGTCGCCGTGCTGCCCGACCGGCCACACGCGCTTGCCGCGCGTCAGCACCACCAGCGGCAGGCTGGGCAGCGCCGGCTCGGCGCGTAATTCGGCCTCGCTGTCGCGGAAGCCCAGCAGTTCCCACGAAATCGTCCGGCGGGGTCGCCAGTTCTCGAACTGGAACTCGGCCTGACGGCGCGCGGCGGCCGTCATCAGGGGATGCAACCGGGGACCGTCCCCGAAGCGTACGATTCCCACCCGGCTCGACGGCGCCACCTGTACCCCATAGGGCGGGGCTTCGAAGCGCTCGGCCTGTTCGGGATGGGAGGCATCGACCAACACCAGACCCGCCACCAGAAACGGATAGCGACGGGCAAAAATCTGCATGCCGTAGCCGCCGTAAGAATGCCCGACCAGTACATAGGGCGGCTTCAGTTCCGCGGAGAGTTGCAGCAGGTAAAGGTCATCGGCCTGCTGGGCGCTGGTGCGCGGATAGGGCCCCATCTCGCTCCAGCCATAGCCGGCCCGTTCCAGCACACAGACCTGCTGATGGGCCGCCAGACGCTGCATCACACCGCTCCATTCCAGCGATGCCGCCCCCAGCCCGATGTCGATCAAGACCGTTGGCTGGCCCTTGCCCAGACAATTGAGATGCAGCCGCCGCCCCCCGATATCGACCATCTTGCCCGGCGGCGGCCCCATCGGATGGGCCCCGGCCGCGAAGGACCAGCCCCACAGCAATACCAGCAATGCCATCAATCGACGCATCGTGTTGTTCTCCAGCAGGCAGGTTCGGCGCCACCGGCTTGCGGCGCGCAGAGCTAGTGTGCCAGATTCGATCCTGACTCGTTTTTTTCGCTGCCCTATGTCCATCGCTGCGCCCGACCCGTCTTCCTTGCCGCCCCCGGTTGCCCTGTGGCGGCGCTTCGCTGCCATGTTTTACGACACCTTGGCCCTGATCGGGATCTGGTTCGTGGCCGGCGGTATTGCGGTGGGTCTGGAGCACGGCGTGGCCGTGCCGGCGAACAGCCTGCTGTTCAAAGGGGTGCTGCTCCTGTCGAGCTACCTCTATTTTGCGTTCTGCTGGCGACGGGGCGGCCAGACGCTGGGCATGAAAAGCTGGCGACTGCGGGTGGTGAATGACTCAGGGGCGCGGCTCGGTTGGGGCCAAACCCTGTTGCGCTTCGGCGTGGGACTGCTGGCCTGGCTGCCGCTGGCGTTTGGCTACTGGTGGGCGCTGGCCGACCCACAAGGCCGCACCTGGACCGACCGGGCGTCGGCGTCCCGCCTAGTTCGGGTGGTCGGGCGTTAGCGCGTTCGCGCCAGCATCAAGCCCGCGGCCAGCAACATGATCAACGTGGGCGCGCCGGCCGAGAACATCGGCATCACCTCGTAGACCACGCCCAAATGGCCAGCGGCCTGATTCAGCAAGTGAAAGGCCAGCCCGATCATGGCACCGACCAGCACCCGCTGCCCAACCGAGACCGAGCGGTCCGCCCGCAGCACCATCGGCACCGCCAGCACCACCATCGCGACCAGCGCTAGCGGATAACTCAGCTTGCGCCACAGCGCATGCTCGTAGCGCTGGGCATCGCCGGCGTTTGCACTGAGGAAACGGATGTAGCGCATCAGGCTGATCACGCCCAATCGGTCCGGATTGGTCGCCACCATCGCCAACAGGTCCGGCTTGATGGTTGAGTCCCAGTCCGCTTCCTCCAGGTGGCGCGCGCGCATGCCTTCGTCGTCCAGTTCGGTCCGGGCGATGTTCTGCAGCACCCAGCCTTCGCCTTCGTAATGTGCAGACTCCGCGTAGGTGCTCGACTGCAGGCGGTTGAGATCGTCGAACTCATAAATGAACACGTCGCGCAGCCGGTCGCCGGGCAGAATCTGCCGGATATTGACGTAGCTGCGGCCATCACGCGCCCAGAAACCGGTTTTTGACCGCGAGACGGCGCCGCTGTTGAGCGCGCTGCTGCGCAGATCTTCTGCGCGCTGCAGCCCCGGCGCCGCCAGCAGCTCACCGCAGAGTACCGCCAGCACAACCATCAGCAGGGCGGCCTTGAGCACCGCGCCGACCAGCCGTTCTTTCGAGACCCCGGCGGCCCGCACCACGGTGATTTCCCCGTTGCGCATCAAGGTGCCGAAGCCAATCAAACCGCCGATCAGCGCGGCCATCGGAAACAGCTGATAGGTCAAGGTGGGCACCGACAGCACCACGAAGGCGCCGGCTTTCCACAGGGTATAGGTCCCGCGCCCGACGTCTTCAAGCTGATCGATAAAAGCGAAAAAAGTGAAGATGGCCACCAGCACCGCGAGCACCGTGAAGGTGGCAGTGAGAATTGTCCAGCCGATGTAGCGATCGAGGATTTTCATGATGGCGCCCGCACAGTATAGCCATGCTTTACGCCACTAAATCCGTCCGCATACACTGCCCCGCGCTGTGCGTGGCCGCCCCGGCCTCGATCCTTATCCCCGCAAGTCCTCATTTCCTCCGGAGCGATACATGGACATCTCCGTCAAACGCGGTCATCCGGCCGAACAGAAAACCGCCTGCCTGATCGTGGCCGTGTATGCCGGCAAGAAACTCAGTTCAGCCGGCGCCACGATCGACACCGCACTCGGCGGCACGATCAGCAAACTCTGCAAGCGGGGCGACCTGACTGGCGCGGTGGGCGAGACGCTGATGCTGCACGAAGCGAACGGCACCGCCGCGGAACGCGTGCTTCTGATTGGCGGCGGTAAGGCCGAAGGCATCGAAGCCGCCGAATTCCAGTCGCTGGCCCAGAAGGCCGCCCGCACGGTCGTAGATGCGGGGTTACGCAATGCGGTGGCCTGTCTGGCCGATCTGGAAGTGAAAGAACGGGACGCCGGCTGGAAAGCCGCGCAAATCGCGCTGGCCTTCACCGGCGCCGCGTACCGTTTCGATCAAATGAAAAGCAAGCCGTCACGCAAGCCCGTGCTGGCCAAGCTGACGCTGCTGACCGAAGCGAGCCGGACCAGCGCTGCCGAGGCCGCCGTGACGCAGGCGCTGGGCATGGCGGAAGGGCTCGCGCTAACCCGCGATCTGGCCAATCTGCCCGGCAACCATTGCCCGCCGCGTCATCTGGCCGAGGCTGCCCGCGCGCTCGGCAAGGCGCACAAGAGCCTGAAAGTCACCGTCCTCGAGCGCGCCGAGATGCAGAAACTCGGCATGGGCTCGCTGCTGGCGGTGGCCCAGGGCAGCGCCGAGGCGCCCAAGCTCATCACGCTGGAATATCAGGGCGACGCCGCGAAATCGCGCCCGGTGGTCCTGGTGGGCAAAGGCGTCACTTTCGACTCCGGCGGCATCTCCATCAAGCCGGGCCCCGGCATGGACGAAATGAAGTTCGACATGTGCGGCGCCGCCAGCGTGCTGGGCGTGATGAAAGCGGTGGCCACGCTGGGGCTCAAAATCAACGTGGTGGGCGTGATCCCGGCGGTGGAAAACATGCCGGACGGCAACGCCATCAAGCCCGGCGACGTGGTTACCAGCATGTCGGGTCAGACTATCGAAATTCTCAATACCGACGCCGAAGGCCGGCTCATCCTGTGCGACGCGCTCAGCTATGCCGCGCGCTACGAGCCGGATGTCGTGATTGATATCGCCACGCTGACCGGCGCCTGCGTGATCGCGCTGGGCAGCCACGCCAGCGGGCTCTTGAGCAATCACGACCCGCTGGCCGAGGAACTGCTCCGCGCCGGCCAGCGCAGCGGCGACCGCGCCTGGCGTCTGCCGCTGTGGGAGGACTACCAGAAGCAGCTCGACAGCAACTTCGCCGACATGGCGAACGTCGGTGGCCGCGAAGCCGGCACCATCACCGCCGCCTGCTTTCTCGCCCGCTTCACCCGCAGCTACCGCTGGGCGCATCTCGACATCGCCGGCACTGCCTGGCACTCGGGCAAGGCCAAAGGCGCCAGCGGCCGACCGGTACCGCTGTTGATGGAGTTCATCCTCAACCGGGCGCGGCGCGGAAGCTGAGCAGGGCTGGCGGATGACCCGCATCGATTTCCACGTGCTGCCTGAAGACGGCGGCCGCCGGCAGCATGACCACTACCTGTGCCAGATGGTGGAACAGCTCTGGCGCGGCGGCCGGAAGGTGCATCTGCACTGCGCGGACGAGGCCATGCAAACCGCGTTCGATGAGCTGCTCTGGACCTTCAACGACACCAGCTTCCTGCCGCACGCGGCGACCGGTACCCCGGAAGCAGACGCGGCAGCGGTGACGCTGGGCTGTGGCACAGCGCGCCCGGCCAGCGCCGAGGTGCTGGTCAACCTGCAGCCCGAGGTGCCGGCGTTTTTCAGCCAGTTCGAAACGGTCATCGAGACCACCGGCCCCGATGAGGCCGCGCGCGCCGCCGCCCGGCTGCGCTACCGCTTTTACAAGGACCGGGGCTATCCGCTTGAGATGGTGAAGGTCTGAGCTGACATGACCGAGCCGCGTGATGCCAAGACTCCGGACCTCGACGCGCCGCTGGCGCGCCTGGCCGAAGCGCTGGACGAGCGCCACCGGGCGCAGGACGAGATCGTCCGCGGCCTGCGCCCGCCAGCTGGGCTGTCGCCCCCGAAACTGATCGACCGGGTGCGGGGCATCGACCCTGCCATTTTCCTGCGCGCCCCGGCGCTGCCACCGACCACGCCCGCGCTGGCCGACCTGATCCAACCTTCCGCAACACCCGAAGCGACCATGACGCCCGAACCCGCGCTCGCCAAAACTTACGACCCGCACGCCATCGAACAGGCCCGCTATGCCCGTTGGGAAGCGGCCGGCCACTTCAAGCCGCAAGGCCGCGACGCGCCCTACTGCATCATGCTGCCGCCGCCCAACGTGACCGGCAGCCTGCACATGGGGCATGCGTTTCAGGACACCCTGATGGACGCGCTCATCCGCTATCACCGCATGCAGGGTTTCCGCACGCTCTGGCAGTGCGGCACCGACCATGCGGGCATCGCGACCCAGATGGTGGTCGAGCGCCAGCTCGGCCTGAAAGGCAGTTCGCGCCACGATCTGGGCCGCGACCGCTTTGTCGATGCGGTGTGGGACTGGAAAGCCGAGTCCGGCGGCACCATCTCGCAGCAGCTGCGCCGCATGGGCGCCTCGATGGACTGGTCGCGCGAACGCTTCACGATGGACGACGGTCTGTCGGCGGCCGTGACCGAGGTCTTCGTGCGCCTGCACGAGGAAGGGCTCATTTATCGCGGCAAGCGGCTGGTGAACTGGGATCCGGTGCTGAACACCGCCATCTCGGATCTGGAAGTGGTGGCGACCGAAGAGCAGGGTCACCTGTGGCACATCCGCTATCCGCTGGAAGACGGTTCCGGCTACGTGGTGGTCGCCACCACCCGCCCGGAAACCCTGCTGGGCGACGCGGCGGTGGCCGTCCATCCTGACGACGAGCGCTATCAGGCACTGATCGGCAAGCGCGTCGCGCTGCCGCTCTGCGACCGGACCATCCCCGTGATTGCCGACACCTACGTCGACCCGGCGTTCGGCTCGGGCTGCGTGAAAATCACCCCGGCGCATGATTTCAACGACTACGCGGTGGGCGAACGGCACGACCTGCCCAAAATCAACATCTTCACCGACAACGCCGCGATCAACGACGCCGCGCCCGCGGCCTACCGCGGCCTCGACCGGGTGGTCGCGCGCCAACGCGTGGTGGCCGATCTGGAAGCGCTGGGTCTGATCGACAAAATTGACCCGCATAAGCTGATGGTGCCGCGCGGAGATCGCTCGCAGGCGGTCATCGAACCCTATCTGACCGACCAGTGGTTTGTGCGCATCGCGCCGCTGGCGGAGCCCGCGATTGCCTGCGTGGAAGACGGCCGCATCCGCTTCGTGCCGGAAAACTGGTCGAAAACCTATTTCGAGTGGATGCGGAACATCGAGGACTGGTGCATCAGCCGCCAGCTCTGGTGGGGCCACCGCATCCCGGCCTGGTATGCGCCGGACGGCAGCATCCACGTCGGCCGCACGGAGCGCGAGGCGCGCGCCAAGTCTGGCCTCGGCGCCGACGTGCCGCTGCGGCAGGACGAAGACGTGCTGGACACCTGGTTCTCCAGCGCCCTGTGGCCCTTCTCTACCCTCGGCTGGCCGGAGAAAACGCCGGAGCTCGAGACCTTCTACCCGACGAGCGTGCTGGTCACCGGCTTCGACATCATTTTCTTCTGGGTCGCCCGGATGATCATGATGGGGCTTAAGTTCATGGGCGATGTGCCCTTCCACGAGGTCTATATCCACGGGCTGGTGCGCGACGCCGACGGCAACAAGATGTCGAAGTCGAAGGGCAACATTCTTGATCCCATCGACCTCATCGACGGCATTGAGCTGGAACCGCTGGTTGGCAAGCGCACCAGCGGCCTGATGCGCCCGGAAGACGCGCCCAAAATTGCGGCCGCCACGCGCCGCCAGTTCGCCGACGGTATCCCGAGCTATGGCACCGATGCGCTGCGCTTCACCTTCGCGTCGATGGCCACCCAGGGCCGGGATGTGCGCTTCGATTTGGGCCGCATCGAGGGCTATCGCAACTTCTGCAACAAAATCTGGAACGCCAGTCGCTACGTCCTGATGACGGTCGGCAGCGAGCCCCTGCCCGCCAGCGGCAATGCCCGCGGCGGTCTGGCCGAACGCTGGATCCGCCATCGGCTGGGGCAGGCGCTGACCGCGGTGCGCGACGGTTTTGACGCCTACCGCTTCGACCTCTCGGCGCAGGCCATTTATGAGTTCATCTGGGACGAGTTCTGCGACTGGTACATCGAACTGGCGAAGGTCACGCTGAACGACAGCACGGCCAGCGAGGCCGACAAGCTGCTGGTCCGGCGCACCCTGCTGGAGGTGCTGGAAGCGGCGCTCCGCGCGCTACATCCGCTGATGCCGTTCATTACCGAGGAGCTGTGGCTGAAAATCGCGCAGCTGCTGGGTAAGGCCGGCGACACCATCATGACCCAGACCTATCCGCGGGCCGCCGAATATCCGCTGGACCCCAAGGCGGCAGCCGAAGTGGACTGGCTGAAGACGGTGGTGCTCGGCGTGCGCCGGATCCGGGCAGAAAGCAATCTGGAACCGGCGCGCCGGATCCCCCTGCAGGTCAAAGGCGGCAGCGCCGACGAACAGCAGTGGCTGGACGAGTGCGCCCCGTTTATTCAGCAGTTGGCGCGGGTGGAACGAATCGAGCGCGTCCCCCACGCCCGGAGCGATGCGACCACCGCGCTGGCCGGCGAAACCACACTGCTGGTGCCCTTGATGGACCTTATCGACCCGGCGGTCGAAGCCGACCGACTGGCCAAGGAGATTGCCAGGCTGGAACAGGATCTGGCGCGGGTGAGCGCCAAGCTGGCGAACGACTCGTTCGTCGCGCGCGCGCCGGCCGAGGTGGTCAACAAGGAACGGAAACGCGCCGCCGACAACACGGACGCCATCGATCGCCTGCAGAGCCAGTTGCGTCGACTGCGACCGGACGGCTGAGGCCGCGCTGACTTAGCCGGTGGCGGCGCCCAGCACCAGGCGCACCACCAGCACCACGGTCGCAACGAACAACACCGTGCCGATAATCCCGGCAATGATGAACGCCTTGGCCGAGCCGCGACGGAAATCCCGCTCGCGGTTGCGCGAACTCTGCACGCCGAAGGCGGCCGCGATTACGCTCTGCGCGACCTGCCAGAGTGTCATCTTGGGTTCGTTTTCGGGAGAATTCTGGTCTTTCATCGGGGGCTCGCCGCGTACGCGGCCACCTCGCC
This sequence comes from Gammaproteobacteria bacterium, assembly GCA_030833185.1. Taxonomy (GTDB): domain Bacteria; phylum Pseudomonadota; class Gammaproteobacteria. The sequence goes on from JAURHQ010000001.1 coordinate 40,776, forward strand.
GCAATCAGGACATGCTGACATCATGCTCGGACAACTAAAAGAAGACCTGAACAGCATCTTTGCCCGCGACCCTGCGGCGCGAAACCTGTTTGAAGTGCTGACCACCTACCCCGGCGTCCATGCGCTGATCTTTCACCGGGCCAGCCACGCCCTGTGGCAACGCGGCTTCAAATGGCCGGCCCGCATGCTGTCGCATCTGGGCCGCTTTCTCACCGGCATCGAAATTCACCCCGGCGCCACTATCGGCCGGCGCTTTTTTATCGACCACGGCATGGGCGTGGTGATTGGCGAGACGGCGGAAATTGGCGATGACTGCACGCTCTATCACGGCGTCACGCTGGGCGGCACCAGCTGGAACAAGGGCAAACGCCATCCCACGCTGGGTAACGGGGTAGTGATCGGGGCGGGCGCCAAAGTGCTCGGCCCGATTCGGGTCGGCCACAACGCGCGGGTGGGGTCGAATGCGGTGGTGGTCAAGGATGTGCCCGATGAGGCGACCGTGGTCGGCATCCCGGCCCGCGAGGCCAGCAGCAAAACGGCCAGCGCGGATCTCTCGCTTGGCGAAGCCGGCCCCGGCGCGCCCGCCAGCTGCGCATTCAACGCCTATGGCGAAGCGCAGGACCTCAAGGACCCGCTGCTCATCAAACTCGAACAGCTCGCCAACCAGACCCGCGCGCTCGAAGAAAAGCTGGCCCGCCTGGAAAACCTGCTGCCGCCGGACGACGTAAACAGGCCCTGAAAGCAGCGGAAAAAATAGTTGACCCTTTTACTAGGGATCACGGACAATTCCCGACCTCAATTGTTGGTAATCATCCGGCAGGGCACACATGAGACTTACTACCAAAGGTCGTTACGCCGTCACCGCCATGGTGGAGTTGGCGTTACATCAGGACAAAGGCCGTATCTCTCTGGCGGAAATCGCCGAGCGCCACGGCATTTCGCAGTCCTATCTGGAACAGCTCTTCGCATCCTTGCGGCGTCGCGGCTTAGTTGACGGCACCCGCGGGCCGGGTGGCGGTTATCGTCTGGCCCGCCGGCGTACCGAAATCTCGGTAGCCGACGTCATCGACGCGGTCGACGAATCGGTCGACGCTACGCGCTGCGGCGGCAAGCGGAACTGCAAAGGCGAACAGGGCTGCATCACGCACAACCTGTGGGCCGAACTGAGCGACCAGATTCGCCACCATCTGGCCAGCGTCAGTCTGGAGAACGTAGTCGATAAAGCCGACGCGCCAGATGAAGTCCGAATCCTGAAGAAGTGGCCCATGACCAGCGCGCAGCCGTCGGCCATCTCGCCCTGATCGCGCGAAGGAGAAAGACCATGTCCATTACGCTTACCGAACGCGCCGCACAACACGTGCAGCGCTTTCTGGCGTCCAGCGGCGAAGGCAATCGCTTGCGGCTGGGCGTCAAACCCACCGGCTGCTCGGGCTACGCCTACGTGGTGAAGCCGGTGCAGGACGTGGGCGAGCACGATCAGGTGTTTGTCTCGCACGGTGTGCAGGTGGTGGTCGATGACCAGAGTCTCGACTTCCTCAACGGCACCGAAGTGGACTTCACCCGCGAAGGCCTGAATGAAGGCTTCAAGTTCAACAATCCCAACGTGGCCGCCACCTGCGGCTGCGGCGAGAGCTTCAGCGTCTAGACCCATGGCTGCTACTTCGAGCGACGTCCAGTCCCTGATCGGCCAGAAATACGAGGCCGGTTTCATTACCGATATCGAGCAGGAGCACCTGCCGCCGGGGCTGAGCGAAGACACCGTCCGCTTCATTTCAGGCAAGAAAGGCGAACCCGCCTGGCTGCTGGAATGGCGCCTCAAGGCCTTCCGCCGCTGGCAGGAGATGCAGGAGCCGGCGTGGGCGCACGTCGACTACCCGAAGATCGACTACCAGTCGATCTCCTACTGGGCAGCCCCAAAGTCTGCCGGTGATGGCCCGAAAAGCCTGTCCGAGGTCGACCCCAAGCTGATCGAGACCTACAACAAGCTGGGCATTCCGCTCGAAGAGCAGAAGATGCTGGCCGGTGTGGCGGTTGACGTGGTGTTCGACAGCGTCTCCGTGCACACCACCTTCAAGGACAAACTGGCGGCAGCCGGGGTCATCTTCTGCTCGTTCTCCGAAGCCGTGCGCGAACACCCGGAGCTTATCCGGCAATATCTCGGCTCGGTCGTGCCGCAGCACGACAACTACTTCGCGGCACTCAATTCGGCGGTGTTTTCCGACGGGTCTTTCGTCTACATCCCGAAGAACACCCGCTGCCCGATGGAGCTGTCGACCTATTTCCGCATGAACGCGCGCAACACCGGGCAGTTCGAGCGCACGCTGATCGTGGCGGATGCCGGCAGCTATGTGAGCTACCTCGAAGGCTGCACCGCGCCCCAGCGCGACGACAACCAGCTGCACGCGGCGGTGGTCGAACTGGTGGTGCTGGACGACGCCGAAATCAAATACTCCACCGTGCAGAACTGGTATCCGGGCGACGAAGAAGGCCGCGGCGGCATCTACAACTTCGTCACCAAGCGGGCCGACTGCCGCGGGCGCAACGCGAAAGTCTCCTGGACGCAGGTCGAGACCGGCTCGGCGATTACCTGGAAGTACCCCAGTTGCGTGCTGCGCGGGGAAAACTCGGTGGGCGAGTTCTACTCGGTCGCCCTGACCCACAATCGTCAGCAGGCCGACACCGGCACGAAGATGATTCACCTCGGGCGCAATACCCGCAGCACCATCGTCTCCAAGGGTATTTCGGCCGGGCGCGGCCAGAACGCCTATCGCGGACTGGTGCGTATCGCGCGCAGCGCCGAAGGCGCCCGCAACTACACCCAGTGCGACTCCCTGCTGATCGGCGACCAGTGCGGCGCTCACACCTTCCCCTATGTGGAAGTGAAAAACAGCAGCGCTAAGGTCGAGCACGAAGCCTCGACCTCCAAAATCAGCGAAGACCAGCTGTTCTACCTGCGCAGCCGCGGCATCGGTCAGGAAGACGCGGTCAATCTCATCGTCAACGGCTTCTGCAAGCAGGTCTTCAAGGAACTGCCCATGGAGTTCGCGGTGGAAGCCCAGAAATTGCTGAGTGTGAGCCTTGAAGGCGCAGTCGGCTGAACGATACGGATCCCTCACCATGCTTCAAATCGAAAATCTCCAGGTCGAAGTCGACGGCAAACCCATTTTGCGCGGGCTCAATCTGGACGTCCCGGCGGGTCAGGTCCACGCGATCATGGGTCCCAACGGCTCGGGCAAGAGCACGCTGGCCCACGTGTTGGCCGGCAAGCCGGGCTATACCGTCACCGGCGGCTCGGTGCGCTTCAACGGCCGCGATCTGCTGGCGTTGTCACCGGAAGAACGCGCCGGCGAAGGCGTATTTCTGGCCTTTCAGTACCCGGTTGAAATCCCGGGCGTGAACAACGTCTACATGCTGAAGGCGGCGCTGAACGGGATTCGCAAGCACCGTGGCCTGCCGGAAATCAACGCGGTGGAGTTTCTGCAGCAGGTGAAGGCCAAGACGGCCGCGCTGGGCCTGAAAGAAAGCCTGCTGAACCGGCCGGTCAATCAGGGCTTTTCCGGCGGCGAAAAGAAGCGCAACGAAATCTTCCAGATGAGCGTGCTGGAACCGCAGCTGGCGGTGCTGGACGAAACCGACTCGGGGCTGGATATCGACGCGCTGCGCATCGTGGCGGAAGGCGTGAACCAGCTGCGCGACCCCGCGCGTTCCTTTCTGGTGGTCACGCACTACCAGCGCCTGCTCGACTACATCGTGCCCGACGTGGTGCACGTGCTGGCTCAGGGCCGCATCATCAAGTCCGGCCCGCGCGAACTGGCGCTGGAACTGGAAGCCCGCGGCTACGACTGGCTCCTCCAAGCGGTGGCGTGATGGACTGGCTGGCTGCCCTTTCGCGCGAGTTCGCACCCGACGCCACCGCGCCTTACGCCGACATCCGGCAAGCGGCCCTGCGCCGCGTCGGCGCGCGCGGCTTGCCCACGCCCCGTGAAGAGGCCTGGAAATACACCGACCTCAAGCCCTACGACGGCGCCGGCGACGCCGCCCGTTCACAAGCGCAGCCAAGCCCGCTGGCCTTGCTGGAGACCGGTGGACCGCAGCTGGTATTTGTCGACGGGGTGCTGGATGCCGCGCGCTCGTCGCTCTCCGCCTTACCGGCCGGTGTGCGGGTCCGAACGCTCTCGCAGGTACTACGGGAAGAGCCGGATGCGATAGCGCAGGCGATGGCGCGCTACACCGCCGAAGACGCGCAGATTTTTGCCGCGCTCAACGCCGCCTGCGCGCGCGACGGCGCGGTGGTTGAACTGGCCGCCGGCGCCACGTTGGCGCAGCCGCTGGTCGTCGCCTTCCTGAACACCGCCGCAGCCACGCGGCTCTTCACGCTGCCGCTGGTGGTGGTGAAAGCCGGCGCGCAGAGCGCCTTGAGCCTGCTTGAACTGCACTACGGCGCCGCCGGCGCGACCAATCACAGCAACGCGCTCTGCGACATCGAGGCCGACACCGGCAGCCGGGTCGAGCACTACCGCCTGCAGGCTGAGGCGAGCGGCGCGGTACACATCGGCAATCTGCGGCTGGGGATTGGCCGCGATGCACGCGTCGCCAGTCATTCCCTCGCCTTTGGCGGCCGTCTGGCCCGGCTCGACATCAATGCCGAGCTCACGGCGCCGGGTGGCGAGGTGGTGCTGAACGGCCTGTTCCAGGCCGGCGCCGGCCAGCACATCGACCACCAGACCCGCATCGACCACGCGGCCCCGCATACCACCAGCCACGAGCTCTACAAGGGGCTGGCCGGCGGCGACGGTCGGGGCGTCTTCCGGGGGCAGGTGCTGGTGCGCAAACACGCGCAGAAAATTGCCGCGCGTCAGGCCAGCCATAACCTGCTGCTCTCGCCGCTGGCCGAAATCGACACCAAGCCGGAACTGGAAATCTACGCCGACGACGTGACCTGCGCGCACGGTGCGACGGTCGGTCAGTTGGACGACACGGCGCTCTTCTACCTGCGCTCGCGCGGCATTGCAGAAGCCGAGGCCCGCGCGCTGCTGGTGTTCGGCTTCACGCAGGAAGTGGTGGAGCAGGTCGCCTTTGAACCCTTGCGCAACTGGCTCGCAGAAACCCTGGCCGGCAGCGCCGACGTCCCCCTGCCCGAACGGGTCGAGCTTGCGTCATGACGGCCCCGGTACAGCCCCCGGTAGCGCCCTTCGCGGTCGATAAGGTACGCGCCGACTTCCCGATTCTCAGCACTCAGGTGCATGGCAAACCGCTGGTGTATCTCGACAACGCCGCGACCACGCAAAAGCCGCGCGCGGTGATCGATGCGCTTTCGCGCTATTACGAAACGACCAACGCCAACATCCACCGTGGCGTGCACAGCCTGAGCCAGCGCGCGACCGACGAGTTCGAGGCCGGCCGCGAAGCCGTGCGCCGATTTCTGAACGCCGGTAGCACCCGGGAAATCATTTTCACGCGCGGCACCACCGAGTCGATCAACCTCGTGGCCCAGACCTACGCCCGCATGCAACTCAAGGCGGGCGACGAAGTCCTGATCGGCGAGGCCGAGCACCACGCGAACATCGTGCCCTGGCAGCAGCTGCGTGATCTGCAGGGCGTCGTGCTAAAAGTTGCGCCGATCAACGAGGCCGGCGAACTCGACATGGCGGCCTTTGAGCGCCTGTTGACCGCGCGCACCCGACTGGTCGCAATTGGTCACGTGTCGAACGCGCTGGGCAGCATCAATCCGGTCGCACAAATTATCGAACTGGCCCATGCCCGGGGCGCCAAAGTGCTGGTGGACGGCGCGCAATCGGTCGCCCACGGGCCGGTCGACGTCACCGCGCTGGACTGCGATTTCTTCGCCTTCTCCGGCCACAAGCTGTTTGGGCCGACCGGCATAGGCGTGCTGTATGGCAAGGCCGAGTTGCTGGAAGCGATGCCGCCCTGGCAGGGCGGCGGCGACATGATTCGGACCGTCAGCTTCGAGCGTTCGGAGTGGAACGACCTGCCGTGGAAGTTCGAAGCCGGCACCCCGGACATTGCCGGCGGCATCGGCCTCAAAGCGGCGCTCGATTACCTCGCCGCGCTCGATTTTGACGGCGCGCTGCGTCATGAACACGCCTTGCTGGCCTACGCGACGGCGCGGGCGGCCGAAGTCCCGGGCCTGCGCATCATTGGCACCGCGCGCGAGAAGGCCGGCGTGCTGTCGTTCGTGATCGACGGCCTGCATCCGCAAGATCTGGGCGTGCTGCTGGACAGTCAGGGCGTCGCCATCCGTACCGGCCACCATTGCGCCATGCCGGTGCTGAGCCGCTATGGCCTGTCCGGCACCGCGCGCGCGTCGTTCGCGTTCTATAACACCCATGAAGACGTCGACCGCTTCTACGCCGCGCTCGCCAAAGCCTGCCAAATCCTCGCCTGAAAGAGCCGCCGCCATGACTCTCCCCACCTTTGATAGCCACACGCCCATCGCCCTGTTACACGACTGCCAGGCGGTGCTCATTCCCGAAGGCACGCCCGTCACGCTGAGCGAAGGCACAGCGGTCTACATCACGCAGGCACTGGGCGGGTCGGTGACGGTGAATGTGAACGGGAATCTGGCGCGGATCGCCGCCGCCCACGTGGACGCGCTGGGTATGGAGCCCGACCGCGGCCCGGCGCAGGGCGACAGCAGCGACGGCGAAGTCGATGAAGGCCTGATCTGGGCCCAGCTCCAGACCTGCTACGACCCGGAGATCCCGATCAACATCGTGGAACTGGGGCTGATTTACCGCTGCGAAGTCGTGCCGGACGAACAGGGCGGCAAGCGCGTGGAAATCGACATGACCCTCACCGCGCCCGGCTGCGGCATGGGCCCGATTCTGGTCGACGACGTGCGCGGCAAGGTCAGCACGGTGCCCAACGTCAGCGCGGTGGCGGTCGAGCTGACCTTCGACCCACCCTGGAATTCCGAGATGATGTCCGAGGCCGCGCGCCTGCAGACCGGGATGTATTGAACCGAGCGCAATCCGGGCGGTCACAAAACCCCGCGCGCACCGTGCTTTCGCACGCCGCAGCCAATATAATCTCCGCCCACTTTTCAAGCCCTTACCTTATTTCATTTCAGGAGTCTCTCAGGCCATGGCCAGCGAACGCACCCTCTCTATCGTCAAACCTGACGCGGTCAAGAAAAATCACATCGGTGGCATCCTCGCCAAACTCGAGGGCGCCGGCCTCACCATCATCGGGGCCAAGCTGATCAAACTCTCGCCCGAGCAGGCTGGTGCGTTCTACGGCGTCCACCGCGAGCGTCCGTTCTTTCAGGAACTCGTGGATTTCATGACTTCCGGCCCGATCATGGTTCAGGTGCTGGAAGGCGAAAACGCGATCCTGCGCAACCGCGAAGTCATGGGCGCCACCGACCCGGCGAAGGCCGAGGCCGGCACCATCCGCGCCGCCTTCGGCGCCAGCATCGGCGAGAACGCGGTACATGGTTCGGACGGCCCGGACACCGCGCGCGGCGAAATCGCGTTCTTTTTCGCTGAATCCGAGCTTCAGTCCCGTTAAGCCGCAACGCGCCCTGCGATGACTGCCCAGCGCCCCAACCTGCTCGACTTCGACGCCGAGTCGTTGGCCGGCTTCTTCACGGCGCATGGGCAGCCGGCCTATCGGGCCACCCAGCTCATCAAGTGGGTGCATCAGCAGGGCGTGCTCGATCTGGATTTGATGACCAATTTCGGGCGCGGGCTGCGGGAACTCCTGCGGGAAACCGGCGAGTTCCGTCTGCCTGAAATCATCAGCGCGCACGAGTCCAACGACGGCACGCTGAAATGGCTCTTGCGGGTGGACAACGGCAACGCCATCGAAACCGTGTTCATCCCGGAAATTGACCGCGGCACGCTGTGTGTCTCCTCGCAGGTCGGCTGTGCGCTGAACTGCAGTTTCTGCGCGACCGCGCGGCAGGGCTTCAGCCGCAACCTGTCGACCGGCGAAATCATCGGCCAGCTGTGGGTGGCGGCGCGCCATCTGGGCCAGCACCCCAAAACCCAGCGCCGCATCACCAACGTGGTGATGATGGGCATGGGCGAGCCGCTGCTGAATTTCGACGCCGTCATCCCCGCCATGCGGCTGATGATGGACGACAACAGCTATAACCTGGGCCGCAAGCGTGTGACGCTGAGCACGGCCGGCCATGTGCCGGGCATCGACCGCTTGCGCGAGGAATGCCCGGTCAGCCTCGCCGTGTCGCTGCATGCGCCGGATGACGCGCTACGCGACGAACTGGTCCCGCTCAACAAGACCTATCCCATCGCCGAGTTGCTGGACGCCTGCCGGCGCTATGTCTCCAACAACCCGCACGACCAGATCACCTTCGAGTACGTGATGCTGGACGGCATCAACGACAGCCCGGCGCACGCGCGCCAGCTGGCCCGCATCCTGCGCGGCATCCCGTCGAAGATGAACCTGATCCCGTTCAACCCGGTGGTGGGCGCGAACTATCGCCGCTCCACCCCGGAGGCCATCAACGCCTTCCGCCGTGAACTGGCCAACGCCGGGCTGCTGACGATCACGCGGAAAACGCGTGGCGAAGACATTGACGCCGCCTGCGGTCAGTTGGTGGGTAAGGTGGCCGCACGGGCCGCCCGCCATCGACGGCCAACGGAGGCGCTCGATGCCTAGCCCCGGGCTGAGGCTAGGCACCGGCCTGTTCGCGCTCGGTCTGCTCGCTGCCTGCGCCAATCAGCCCGAGACCCAGCCGGGAGAGACGCGCGCCGAAGAACGCACCCGGGTGGCGGACCTCAACACCCAGCTGGGGCTGGAGTACATGCGCGACGGCAACAACGAAACCGCGCTGAAACGACTCGAAAAAGCCGTTGAGACCGACCCCAAGCACGCGCCCGCCTATACCGCGCTGGCCCTGCTCTACAGCCGGCTGGGCGAAGTCGGCAAGGCCGAAGCAAATTTTCAGACCGCGCTGCGGCTGGCCCCCAATAACGGCAATACGCTCAACAACTACGGCATGTTCCTGTGCCAGCAGAAGCGCTATGCCGAGGGCGAAGCGGCCTTGCTGAAGGCGGTGAAGAACCCGCTGTACGCCGCGCCAGCGATCGCCTACACCAATGCCGGGCTGTGCGCCGAACAGGCCGGCAACCCGAAAGCCGCTGAAGACTATTTCCGGCAGGCGCTGGAAATAAACCCCAACATCGCGCCCGCGCTGTTTGGTATGGCCGAACTCAGCTTCAAGCGTGGGGATGCCGAAGGCGCTGCCCAGTACCTCAACCGGCACATCAAGAGCGCGGGTGCCAGCGCACGCGCACTCGCGCTCGGTGTGCAGATCGAAAAGCAAACCGCCAACCATGACCGCCAGGCCAGCTACGAGATGATGTTGCGCAACCAGTTTCCGGACTCGCCCGAAACCGGCCAGCTCCAGCGGGGAGAGCTCTAGCCCATGGCAAGTTCAAGCGAGCACGAGCCCAGCGCCGCGCGGGTCGCCATCGGCCCCGGGGTGATGCTGAAAAAAGCGCGCGAAGCCGCCGGCATGTCGCGCGAGGAATTGGCCCGACGTACCCGTCTGGAATTGAAGGTGCTCGACGCAATCGAGTCCGAGTCCTGGGAGCGTCTGGCCGGTCCCGCCTTCATCAAGGGCTACATTCGGGGAATTGCCCGCGAACTGGGCATGGACCCCGCCCTGCCGCTCGCCGAATACAACGCGCAGTTCCATACCGGTGAGCCGGTATTGAGCGACTTTGAATCCCGCGCGCCGCTGGAACTGACCAGCGCCAGCCGCTGGATCAAATCCACCAGCTACGCGCTGGCGGTGGTCGTAGTCGTCCTGATCGCACTGTGGTGGCAGCATAACTACGTGCAGTCGGCGCCACCGCCCGGCCCCGAGGGTCTTAATCAGGCCGGCGCACCTGCCGCCGACCCGGGGACGCCCTTGCCCTACGCCTGGACGGTGGTCGAACATGCCGGGCTGCCGCTGGAAGCACCGCAAAGCTGGCGCCGCCAGACCGATGGCTCGGCGCCGCCACCGCTCAACCCGCCGCCTACGGAGAACGCGACGGCCGAATCCGAGCCTGCCGAGGCGAAGGCGCCTGAGACGCCGCCCGCGAAAACTACCGCCGTCGTGCCGCCGCCTGCCCCGGCGGAACCCGCCCCGGTCGCCGTCAATGAGCCCGCGCCCACCGGCGACCTGATCGTCAAGGCGAGCAAGGACTCCTGGGTGCGGGTCAGGGACGTCAAAGGCCGCGAACTCTTTTCCGGCGTGCTCAAAGCCGGTCGCAGCATCGGCCTCAACGGCCGCGCACCGCTCGATCTGGTGATCGGCAACGCGCCCTTTGTGGCGGTCAGCTTCCGCGGCGAAACCCAGAATCTGTCCAATCATTCAATCAATGGCGTGGCCCGACTGACCGTTGGCGACGTGCGCTGAAGGGCACGCGCCCGGAGACTCAGGTGAAAGAACAGTTACGCGCCATCCGCGGCATGAACGACATCCTGCCCGGCGCCAGCGAGCGCTGGCAGCAGTTCGAGCAGACCGTCGCCCAGGTGCTGGCGGCTTACGGCTACCAGCAAATTCGCTTGCCCATTGTGGAGCAGACGGCGGTGTTCGAGCGCTCCATCGGCGACACCACCGACATCGTCCAGAAAGAGATGTACACCTTCGCCGACCGTAACGGCGACCGCCTGACGCTGCGTCCCGAGGGCACCGCCGGTTGCGTGCGTGCGGTGCTGGAACACGGACTATTGAACGTGCAGCCCCAGCTGCGGCTCTGGTACAACGGCCCGATGTTCCGGCATGAGCGGCCACAAAAGGGCCGCTACCGGCAGTTTCACCAGATTGGCGTTGAAACCTACGGCATGGCCGGCCCGGATATTGATGCGGAAATTCTGCTCCTGACCGCGCGCCTGTGGCAGGCGCTGGGCCTGTCGGGGCTGCGACTGGAGATCAATACCCTGGGCGTGGCGGCCGAGCGCGAGCATTACCGCGCGGCCCTCACCGCCTATTTCAGCGCCCACCGCGACGCGCTGGACGCCGACAGCCTGCTGCGACTGGAGCGCAATCCGCTGCGGATCCTCGATTCCAAGAACCCGGCGATGCAGGCGCTGGTCAGCAACGCGCCGCGGCTGGACGAGTTTCTTGAAGCCGAGTCGCGCGCGCACTTCGCAAGCGTCTGCGCCACACTGGATGCCGCCGGCATTGCCTATGTCGTTAACCCGACCCTGGTGCGCGGCCTCGACTACTACTCCCGGACCGTCTTTGAATGGATCACCACCGAACTCGGCGCGCAGGGCACGGTCTGCGCCGGTGGGCGCTACGACGCGCTGGTGGAATTGATGGGCGGCAAGCCGGTGCCCGCCATCGGCTTCGCGATGGGTATCGAACGGCTGGTGGAGTTACTGGCGGTACAGGCCGGCGAACGCAGCGAGGCGAGCGCCGAACTCTGCGTGGTCAGTGCCAGCGAGGCCGAGTCGCAGGCCGCCCTGCTGCTCGCCGAACGCTTGCGCGATGCGCATCCGGGCTGGCGCGTGGTGACGGTCTGCGGCGGCGGCAGCCTGAAGTCACAAATGAAGCGGGCCGACCGCACGGGCGCGGCGATTGCGCTGATTCTGGGCGAGGACGAAGTCGCGACCGCCACGGTCAGCGTCAAACCCATGCGCGGCCAGGGCGAGCAGCAGCGCATCGCGCTGAGCGAGCTGCCGACGAAACTCGCCGCCTTGCTCACGGCCTGACCGGGAATCCGGCGCGCTAAGGCTATAATCCCCGGCCCGGCGCGAATCCGGACCGAATCACCCAAAAGGATTACTGACGTGGAAGGCTACTCCTCCGAAAGTGAACAAGTCGAAGTCATCCGCAAATGGTGGAAAGACAACGGCAAGTCCCTGCTGCTCGGGCTGGCGCTGGGCCTGTCGGGTCTCGCCGGCTATCGCTACTGGGATGACACCCGCAACCTGAAAGCGGAAAGCGCGTCGGTCAACTACGAACAATTTCTCGCCCTGACCGAGAAAAAATCGGTGGACGACGCCCGCAAGGCCGGACAGACCATCCTCGATAACTACGCCGACACCACCTACGCGCGACTTACCGCGCTGCTGATGGCGAAAACCGAAATCACCGACGGCAAGCCCGACGCCGCCAAACAGCGGCTGCAGTGGGTGCTGGATCATCCGGGCAAGGACCATCTTGAGGCGGTCGCGCGCTCGCGCCTTGCCCAGTTGGCGCTGGCCGAAGGCAAAGCGGACGACGCCTGGCGTTTATTGGAACAGGGCGGTCTGACCACCGGCGAGGATTACGCCGAACTGCAGGGCGATATTCTGGCCGCGCGGGGCAAAACCGATGAGGCCGTCGCGCGCTATCTGAAGGCGCAGCAGCAGGCACTGGCCAGCGGTGGCAATCCGGCCGTGCTGGAACTGAAACTTGAACGCCTCGGACACACGGGCGACGGAGCTTGATGATGACGCGCCCCGCCTTGCTGCTGCTGGCAGCCGCTCTCACCCTTGCCGGTTGTGCCGAACAACGCGCCTCGCTCAAAAACACCTTCGACGGCGTGCTTGACGAAAAGAACGAACAGGCGACGACAATCAAAAAAGCCGCCGAGCCACGCAAACTGAGCAAGGACTTCGAGTCCAAAATCGCGCTGAAAGAAGTCTGGTCTGGGCGGTTTGGCAAAGGCTACGAGAAGCTCTACCTGAAACTGCTGCCCGCGCCCGCCGAGGACCGCGTCTATGTCGCCGACCGCGACGGCCGCGTGCTGGCCGTGGACGCGGCAAACGGCAAGGTCGTATGGGAAGAGCGCGACAAGAAGCGGCCGATTTCCGGCGGCCCCGGCGTGGGCGACGGCATGGTGTTCGTCGGCACGTCCGATGCCCAGGTCGTGGCCCGGGATGCCGCCACCGGCAAGAAAGTCTGGATCGCAGAAGTCTCCAGCGAAGTGCTCTCCGCGCCGCGTGCGGCCAAGGGCACGGTCATCATCCGCACCGGGGATGGCAAGCTCTATGCGCTGAACAGCGCCACCGGCGTCCAGAAATGGGTGCTTGACCGCACGGTCCCCACCCTCACCCTGCGCGGTACCGCGACGCCGGTCATCCATGAAGACATGGTGCTGGCAGGCTTCGACAACGGCCGCCTGTCGGCGCTGGACCTGCAGACGGGTCAGGAACTGTGGGAAGCACGCCTCGCCGAGCCTACGGGACGCACCGACCTCGAACGCCTGATCGATGTGGATGCCGAGCCCGTGATCCGCGAAAACACCGCCTATATCGACAGCTTTCAGGGTAAGGTCGCGGCGGTCTCGCTGGACGATGGCAGCCTCGAATGGACGCGCGACATCTCCTCCCATGAAAACGTGGCGGTCGACGACAAACACGTCTACGTCACCGACGACCGGGGCACCGTGTGGGCGCTGGCGCGTGGCGACGGGGCCACGGTGTGGCGGCAGAAAGCTTTTCGCAACCGCAAGGTCACCGGCCCGGCCCGCTACGACAACTACGTGGTAGTCGGCGATTTCGAAGGGTATATGCACTGGATGGATACCAACACGGGTGAAGTGGTGGGCCGCGAGCGGATCGACGACGAGCGCATCATCACCCCGCCGCTCGAGATTGGCGGGGCGCTGGCGGGCTATAGCTCGACCGGCGAACTTGCCGTCTGGCGCGTGCAGTAAGCCGCCAGGACGGCCCCGCCGTCGGCTTGCCACCCCACATGACCCAGGAACTTCGCAATCAGGCCAAACCGGCGTTCGCCATTCTTGGCCGGCCGAACGTCGGCAAATCCACCCTGTTTAATCGCATTACCCGCACCCGTAACGCGCTCGTGGCCGATGTACCCGGCGTGACCCGCGACGTCCAACTGGGCGTGGGCCGCGTGGGCCGCGCCGGCTATCTGGTGGTCGACACCGGCGGAATCGCCAACGATCAGGGCGAGTTGGGCGAGATGGTCAGCCGGCAGGCCATGCAGGCGCTGGAAGAATGCGCCGCCGGCGTCTTCGTGGTCGACGCCCGCGAAGGCCTGAACGCCACCGATGAAGCGCTGGCCAGAAGCCTGCGACGGAGCGGCAAGCCGCTGTTTCTGGCCGTCAACAAGGCGGAAGGCAGCGACGCCAGCACGCTACGCGCGGAGTTTTCGCGTCTTGGTCTCGGCCAGCCCTGGCCGATTTCAGCGGCCCACGGGCTGGGGGTAGACGAGCTTGTCGCCGCCGTTACCGCCACCTGGCCGCGTCGCGAAGAAACCGAGGTCGAACACGACCCCGAGACCATCCGGGTGGCCATCGTTGGCCGTCCGAACGTCGGCAAGTCCACGCTGGTCAACCGCATGCTGGGCGAGGAACGGATGATCACCTGCGACATGCCGGGCACCACCCACGACAGCGTGACCGTGCCGCTGACCCGGCACGGCCGCAATTACACGATCATCGACACCGCCGGGATCAGGCGCCGGGCGCGGGTGACGGACGTGGTGGAGAAGTTCAGCGCGGTCAAAACCCTGCAGGCCATCGACCTTGCGCAGGTCGTGGTGGTGGTGCTGGACGCGCGCGATTCCCTGACCGAGCAGGATTTGACGGTACTGGGCGCGGTGCTGGAAGTCGGCCGTTCGCTGGTGGTGGCGGTCAACAAATGGGACGGCCTGCCGCCCGACCAGCGGGCCGAAATGTACCGCCAAATCGATCGGCGCCTCGAGTTTGTGGACTTCGCCGAAGTGCGGACCATCTCTGCGCTGCACGGCACCGGCGTGGGGGAACTCTTCGGCGCCATCGACGACGCCTGGCGCTCGGCGCGGATTGAAGTCCCGACCAGTCTGCTGACCGACCTGCTTTATCGGGCGCTGGAAGCGCACACGCCGCCGCTGATCAACGGCCGGCGCATCAAGCTGCGCTATGCGCATATGGGCGGGCGCAATCCGCCCACCATCATCATCCACGGTAACCAGACCGAATCAGTGCCCGGCAGCTACCGACGCTACCTGTCGAACTTCTACCGCAAGTCTCTGAAGCTGGTCGGCACCCCGGTGGTCATTGAGCTTCGCCAGGGCGAAAACCCCTTCGAGGGGCGGCGCAACGTGCTGACCGCGCGTCAGGTCAAAAAACGTCAGCGCCTGCGGGAACACATCCGGAAACGGGGCGGCTAGGCCGCCCTCACGTCAAACCAGGGCACCACGCCCTCCTGCGGCGCTATCGTCGCCGGCACCGCCGGCAGCTGCGCCGCCAGACAGTCGGCCACCAGCCCCGGCCTATTGGTCTTCTCGCTTAGGTGCGCCGCGACCAGACATTGCAGCCGGGACGTATCCAGCCGCGCCAGCAGATCCAGCGACTGCACATTGCTGAGATGACCGTAGGCGCTGCTGATCCGGCGCTTGAGCGAGGTGGGATACACGCTGCCTTCAAGCAGTGCGGGGTCGTGGTTGAACTCCAGCACCAGCGCATCACAGCCCGCATAGGCGGCCACCACATGCGGGGTGATGCTGCCCAAGTCGGTCAGCAGGCCAAGGCGGGCGCCTTCATGCGCAAAAACAAACTGCGCCGGCTCGCGGGCAT
Organism: Gammaproteobacteria bacterium; assembly: GCA_030833185.1. Taxonomy (GTDB): domain Bacteria; phylum Pseudomonadota; class Gammaproteobacteria. Next base: position 56,267 of record JAURHQ010000001.1, read on the forward strand.
CGTGCGGCACGGCGACCGGCAGGATATCGAGATCGCCAATCGCAAACCCGGTGTGGGGGGAGAACTCGACCTCACGCGCCGCAGCGCTGTGGCGCTCAAGCGCCGCCAGCCGGGTGCCGCGCGTCCAGTGAATGGTCAGGTCGTACTTGCGGGAGAGGGGGAGCACGCCGCCCAGATGATCGTCGTGTTCGTGGGTGACCAGAATGGCGTCGAGCGCGGCGAGGTCAAACTCGATTGCCGCCGCGCGAGCTTCCAGCGCCTTGACCGAGTATCCGCTGTCGACCAGCACCGTGGTCTGGCCGGTCGACACCAGCAACGCGTTGCCCGCGCTGCCGCTGCCCAGAACCGCACAGCGCACGGGGTTCCTCAGCCTTCGGCCCGCGCCTCCAGGCCGCGCTTCAGGTCATCCAGAATCTTCCGGGCAATGTCGCCGGTTTCCCAACGGCCTTCGCGGTCCAGCACCACCGCTTCGGTGTGGCTGCCAACTTCCGTCAGGTTGATTTGCAGGCGATGGTCCTCGTCGCCGCCCCAGAACTTCATCTTCGACAGCCAGCCGCGCTTTTTCACGCCGCCCTTCTCGGGCGAAACCCTGAGGTAGTAGGTGCCCTTGCTGCGATCGGATTCATCCACCGCATAGCCCGCGCGTTCCAGCGCCACGCCGGTGTCGCTCCAGCAGTCTTCAAGCCGACGGTTGATCGACAGGTAGATTTTCTCGCCGCCGGCGCTGACGATTGAGGCCAGTCCGGTGCCCGCCGCAGTCGCCGCAGCGCCCGCGCCATAGGCTTCGTCGGCCGTGAGTTGCGACGCCGCTGCCGGCTCGACGGTGCCGCCGGCGCTGGCAACGGGCGCGCGGGCGCCGACCAGGAAGGCCTGCAGGCGACTGACGAGTTCGCGTTCCTGCGCCGGATCGCGGTCCTGCGACTGCCACACCATCTGGTCGCCCTTCTTGACCAGCCCCTCGACCCGCTGGGAGACGTACAGCACGGTCGTACCGGTTTCCTGCCCGGGCTCGGCGAAAATCTTGAACTTCTGGCGGGTCAAGGCTTCCGCGTCTTCATCCCACACGGTTTCGATGACGCCCAGTTCTTCGTCATCGAGCTCGAGCTTGTAGTTGGCACCGCTCATGAACTTCTGCAGCTGCGGCCACACCTGCTTGGGTGCGCCTTCCACCGCCAGAATGTGCTCGCTATCCAGCACCTTGATGGCGTCATTGGCCGAGCGTTCCAGTTCGCGCTGCTGTTTGCGCTTGGCGACACGCTCCTGATAAGAGGAGTAGGTCGCACTATCGCCGCCGTCCGGAATGGCCATCCGGTCCTTGATGGCATCGGTGGTCAGGTCGGGAGGGACTTCCAGATCGGGCATGCTCCGGCTCTTGCGATACTCGGTACGGGTATCGGGCAGAACCTTGTCGAGCTTGGGCATGATCTTGGAGCAACCTGCCAGCGCCACGAGAGCGGCCAGCAGCAGAAGTTTGTGCGTCATAAGCGGTTCGGACCTCACGGCGAAAGGCGTTCGGCGGGTAATTGCGTAACGGAGAGGACTGACTGTGCCGGCTCGGGTTCCCTGCACGGTCATCAAATATGGATCTTGATCCCGGCCGCCTGCAGGGCAGCCCGGACCTTGGGCTCGGCAGCCGCCGACAGCCAGGTCAAAGGCAGGCGGATGCCCGCGTCGATCAGGCCCATGGCGTGCACGCCCCATTTGACCGGGATGGGATTGGACTCGCAAAAGAGGTCGCGGTGCAGCGCCGCCAAGGGGACATCCAGCGCAGCGGCACGCGCGGCGTCGCCGGCGGCGGCCGCGGCACACATCTCATGCATGGCGCGCGGCGCCACATTGGCCGTGACCGAAATTACCCCGTGACCGCCGGCCAGGATGAACTCCCGTGCGGTGGCGTCATCGCCGCTCAACAGCACAAAGTTGTCCACGCAGTGTTCGCGCAGGGCGGCGACCCGGGCGACTTCGCCGGTCGCTTCCTTGACCCCGATGATATTGGGCACCCGCGACAGGCGGGCAATGGTCGCCGGCTGCATATCGCAGGCGGTGCGGCCGGGCACGTTATACAGAATCTGCGGAATGGCCACCGCCTCGGCGACCGCCTTGAAGTGCAGAAACAGGCCTTCTTGCGTCGGCTTGTTGTAATAAGGCGTGACCAGCAGGCAGGCGTCGGCGCCCACTTCCTTCGCGTGGCGGGTGAGTTCGATGGCTTCGGTCGTGGAATTGGCGCCGGTGCCGGCGATGACCGGGACCCGACCGCGGACGATCTCGACGGTGCGCCGGATGGCTTCGCAATGCTCGGCCTCGTTCAGCGTGGCCGATTCCCCGGTGGTACCGACCGCGACAATGCCGTCGGTGCCTTCCGCGATGTGGAATTCGATCAGGTTCGCCAGTTGGTCCCAGGCCAGCGGGGCGTCGGCTGCAACTCCACCCCGCATCGGGGTGACGATCGCAACGATGCTGCCGTGAAATTCGCTCATGCCGGACCCTTCCAAAACGGTCGTGCATGGTAGCTTCACCCCTGCATCTACATCAAGCCAATGAGCCGGCTGGCAATTTAGGCCTTGATCGACGCAGCTTGCGGCGCCTTGCAGTGAACATGCACAATGCGGGCGTCCATGAGATCAAGTAGCCGGCCCTCCTCCGAACCCATGCAGAACCACATCGCGGTCGCCGTGATGGGTGCTAATCGGCATGGGCTGCTGGAGGCCTTCGCCAAAGCCGTGAAGGACTGCGGTTGCAGCATCGGCGACAGCCGGATGACGGTCCTCGGCGACCGATTCACCCTGATGCTCATGCTCTCCGGCAGCTGGGACGCCATCGCCAAAATCGAAAGCATGTTGCCGCGGCTCGAGAACCAGCTGCAGGTCAAGGCGCTGGCCCAGCGCACCGAACCCCGCCGCCGTCAGGGCGACCTGATGCCCTACGCGATAGAAGTGGTGTCGGTCGACCATCCGGGCATCGTCCACGAAATCACCCAGTTCTTTGCCCAGCGCGACATTGGCGTGGAAGACATGTACTCCGGCAGCTATGCCGCCGCGCACACCGCAACCCCGATGTTCTCGCTGCACATGACCATCAGCGTGCCGACCAACCTCTCGATTGCGGGCCTACGCGGGGAATTCATGGACTTCTGCGACCATCTGAACCTTGACGCCATCATGGAGCCGGTCAAGTAAGCGTCCGACATACCGTGCTCTCCTAAGTCCTGACCGCGCTGGAGCAAACCGATGTCTGGTCCCGGGAAAAAGCACAAGAAAAAGTCCGCGCAGCGACTTTTCGTCCTCGACACCAACGTGCTCCTGCACGATCCCTCCTGCCTGTTCCGATTCGCGGAACACGACCTGTTCATTCCGATGATGGTGCTGGAGGAACTCGACGCCGCCAAAAAAGGCGTCTCCGAAGTGGCTCGCAATGCCCGTCAGGTCAGCCGCACGCTTGACGATCTCATCGGCCCGGCGGACCGCGAGGCGATCGAAGCCGGTCTCGACCTGCCCTCCCCGATCAACACCACCGGCGCCCACCCCGCCAGCGGCAAGCTCTTTCTGCAAACCAGCCCGCTGACCAACGCGATGCCTGCCGGCCTGCCCGGCAACACCCCGGACAACAGCATCCTCGGCACCGCGCTTGCCCTCCGCGCCGCGCAGCCGAAGCGGGACGTCACGCTGGTGTCCAAAGACATCAACCTGCGTATCAAGGCGCGGGTGGTCGGCGTTACGGCAGAGGACTACTACAACGACAAGGTGCTGGACGACATCAATCTGCTCTACACCGGCACCCGCGAACTGCCGCCCGGCTTCTGGGCCGCGCAGGGCAAGGGGCTGGAATGCTGGCAGGCCGACGCCCGCACCTGGTACGCGGTGCCCGCCGCCAGCTACGAACATTTCTATCCCAACGAATTCGTCTACGGCCCGACCGACACCGATCTGGAACTGATTGCCCGCCGGGTGGAGCGCGAGCGGGTGGTGTTTGAACGGGCCCGCGACTTCCGCAACCCGCGCAACGCCGTGTGGGGCATGGTGGCGCGCAACCGCGAGCAGAGTTTCGCGCTCAACCTGCTGATGGATCCGGACATCGACTTCGTAAGCCTGCTGGGCGCGGCCGGCACCGGCAAAACCCTGCTCGCGCTGGCGGCAGGCCTCGCCCAGTCGCTGGACGACAAGCGCTATCGCGAAATCATCGTCACCCGCGAAACCGTACCGCTGGGCGAAGACATCGGCTTCCTGCCGGGCACCGAAGAAGAAAAGATGACGCCCTGGATGGGCGCGCTGATGGACAATCTGGAAGCGCTGGCGGAAACGCAGGAAGGCGGCGAGTGGGGCCGCGCGGCCACCGCCGACCTGCTCGCGAAGCGGGTAAAGGTGCGCTCCATGAACTTCATGCGCGGCCGCACCTTCTTCAACCGCTATATCGTGATCGACGAGGCGCAGAACCTGACCGCCAAGCAAATGCGCACGCTCATCACGCGCGCCGGGCCGGGGTCAAAAATTGTCTGCTGCGGCAATATTGCCCAGATCGACACGCCTTACTTAAGCGAAACCACTTCCGGGCTCACCTACATCGTCGACCGCTTCAAACATTGGGAACACGCGGGACACATCACGCTGATGCGCGGCGAGCGTTCCCGACTGGCCGATTTCGCCGTCCAGAATCTTTAGGGCGAAAGCCCGATTTCTCCTGATCCCGCGCGGTGACAGCGAGGCAGGCTGTCAGGCTACCATCGGGCGCGTTACCCAACCGTCCGCAGCGCCCGGAGCAATGCCTTGACCTGTCACTTCCAACTCGCGCCGGGCGCCCGGGTGACCACGCTGCGCGCCGCGCTGCGTGAAATCGCCGGTAACAGCGACAGCACGCCGCAGCGTCTGGAACGACTGTACCTGGACAGCTTCGACCGGCGACTGGCCGCTGCCGGCTGGGTGATGGAAGCCGATCGCAGCGACGCCGGCAGCACGAATCTGCGGCTGCGGCCGTGCCGGGGAGAAAGTGACGAACCCCTCCTCTGCGACCCGCCGCTGCCGCGCACGGCGGGCGACTGCTCGCGCCCGCGTCTGCGCGCGCGGCTCGAGCGCTTGCTGGAGGGTCGTGCGCTGCTGGTGGAATCCATCGGCATGCTGCGCATCGAAGCGTTTCCCTGTCTGGATGCGCACGGCAAGCTGGTCGCCATCCTCAGGCTGGAACAGCCGGCGGCGGCGAAGCGCGCGGCGGTGCTCCGCGTGCACGCGATTACCGGGTTTGAAGGGGCGACGCGACGGATCACAAGGCAGCTGCGCGCGAGCGGTCTGCTCCGGCCCTTGCGGGTAGATTGCGCCGTGCCGCTGGGCCTGAGCCTGCCCACCTACGCGGCCAAACCGGTGGTTCGCCTGCGCCCAGGCAACCGCGCCGCACGGGCACTGGCCCATCTGCTGCTCGCCTACACGGCAACGCTGCGCGCCAACGAACCCGGCATCCTCAATGACTGGGACAGCGAGTTTCTGCACGATTACCGGGTCGCCTTGCGCAGCATCCGGTCCTGGCTGGGCGAGCTTAAATCCTGCATCGAGCCGGTGGCCCGGCGCGAGGTCAAGGCAAGTCTGGCGCACCTCAACCGAATGACCGGCGCGTTGCGCGATCTGGACGTGCTCTGCGCGCGCCTGCCGGACTATGTGAGCGATAACGTCGGGGCTGCGGCTCACCGGCTCGCGGTCCGGGCCAAAGCCGCCCGCGCCGATGCCCGTGCGGACCTCGTCGACTACCTGCAGAGCGCGAGCTATGTCGCCGCCATGGCCCGCTGGTCGGACTTCCTGAGCGCACTGACCAAAGGTGAGCACGCCGGCCGCCGGGGCCGTGAGCGGGTGGATGGGGTGCTGGACCGCGCGCTGGCCCGACGGCGCGCCAGCATTCTTGCCTTCGACGCCGACAAAGCGCGGGAAGACGCCACGGTGATGCACGAGCTGCGCAAGGAATGCAAAAAGCTGCGCTACCTGCTGGAAGGATTTCAGTCCCTGTTTGAGCCCGCCGCCCGCGAGCGCGCGGTGCTGGAACTCAAAACCCTGCAGAGCGCGACCGGCGAAATTCAGGACCTGCACGTCCATCTTGGCTTGCTCACACAACTGGCGCAGACCGTCCGGGATGGCGATGATGAGCCGGCGGCACTGGACGCCTTGCTGCAGCAACTCCGCGCGCGACTGCGGACGCTGGAACAAGCCCAGCTCGCGCGGGTGACCACCGCGCTGGCGCGCTTCGGCAGCCGGCGAGTGCAGCGGATTTTTGACCGATTGCAGGAGAAAGCGGCGTGAAAGTATTCGCCACGTACAACGTCAAGGGCGGGGTTGGCAAAACCGCCGCCACGGTCAATCTGAGCTATCTGGCCAGCCGCGCCGGCTATCGCTGCGTGGTCTGGGACCTCGATCCACAGGGAGCGGCCGGCTTCTACTTCCGCATCGAACCGGAAACCACCACCGACCCGGCGGCGTTTCTGGAAAAAAAGCGCGGGCTCAAGGCCGCCGTCCGCGGCACCAATTACCCCGGACTCGACCTTATTCCGGCCGATCTGGGGCATCGCAACCTCGACATCGCGCTGGCCGAGTTTCGCAAGCCGGGCAGCCGGCTGGGCAAGATGCTGGACGTGCTGGCCGACGATTACGACCTCGCCTTCGTTGACTGCGCGCCGCATCTGTCGCTGGTCTCGGAAAACATTTTCGACATGGCCGACCACCTGCTGGTGCCGGTCATCCCCACCCCGCTGTCGGTCCGGGCCTACGCCCAGCTGCGGGAGTTCTGCGGCGCGCACGGCCTCGGCCGCGACAAGCTGCTGCCGTTCTTTTCGATGGTCGACCGCCGGCGCCAGCTGCATTGCGAGCTCATCACCAGCTTTGCCGCCGAGCACCCGGAAGTGCTGCGCAGCTTCATTCCCTACACCAGCCAGGTCGAGAAAATGGGCGAGCAGCGGGCACCGGTCCAGACCTTCGCCCCCGGCAGCCCCGGCGCGCGCGCCTTTCAGGCGCTATGGCGGGCCTTGTGCGCGCGGGTTGGGCTGGACGACGGTCTGCCGGCGGCGGATGAGGCCTGATCCGGCCGAACTGGTCGCCGCGCTGAAGGGCTGGGGGCTTGAGCTCGGCTTTCAGCAAATTGGCGTGACCGGGCTCGAACTCGGCGCCGACGCGGGCCGGCTCAAGGACTGGTTGGCCCGGCAGTATCACGGCGAGATGCACTGGCTCACCGCCCACGGCGAGAAACGCTACACGCCCGACGCGCTGGTGCCGGGCACGCTATCGGTCATTTGCGCACGCTGCGACTATCTGCCGGAATCGATGGACGCGATGCAGGCCCAGCTCGAAAACCCGCGCGGCGCCTACATCTCGCGCTATGCGCTGGGCCGCGACTATCACAAGACCCTGCGCGGACGGCTGCGCACGCTGGCCCGCCGGCTGGAAGCGGCGATTGGCCCGTTCGGCCACCGCGTGTTCACCGACAGCGCGCCGGTGCTGGAAAAGCCACTGGCGCGCAACGCCGGCCTCGGCTGGATTGGCAAACACACCAATCTCATCAACCGGCACGACGGCTCGTGGTTTTTTCTCGGGGAGATTTACACCGACCTCGCGCTGCCCGCGGACCCGCCGCAGACAGCCGACCATTGCGGCAGCTGCCAGCGCTGTATCGACATCTGCCCGACGGCGGCCATCGTTGCGCCCTACGTGCTGGATGCCCGACGCTGCATCAGCTACCTGACGATCGAGCTGAAAGGCGCGATCCCAAGCGAACTGCGGCCGCTGATCGGGAACCGGATCTACGGCTGCGACGACTGCCAGCTCTGCTGCCCCTGGAATCGCTACGCCAAACGCAGCGCCCTGCCCGATTTTGACCCCCGCCACGGGCTGGACCGCGCAAGCCTGCTCACGCTGTTCGCGTGGACCGCGAGCGAATTTGAGGCACGGACCGAAGGCTCGGCGATGCGTCGGGTGAGCTTTGAACAATGGCAACGGAATCTGGCCGTCGCGCTCGGCAATGCCCCGCCGGATGCCGCCATCATCAACGCCCTTGAGGCGCAGCGGCCCCAGGCGTCCCCCCTGGTGCAGGAACACATCGACTGGGCGCTGGCGCGGCTCCGCACCGCGGCCTGAAGCAGGCTAACCCGAGACTTTCGGCGGCTTGTCGGTCGGGGGCGGCGGCACCGGGAGTTTTTCGAGCCATCCGCGCAGGCGCTTCGCGAGTTCGGCTTCGGCGCCGCCAAACTGCCGCGTGGCGGCGTCGAGTTCCACCAGCCGATGGGGCGGGGCTTTCGCCTCGCGCGGGGCCGCGGCGCGGCGCGCGGCTTCCCGGCGCGCAACCGGATCAAGACTCGCCACAAACTCGATGCTCGGCACCTTGATCGCCGCGAGCTTGCCGGACCAGCGCCCGATGCTGGCGAAGGCGCGAATCTCGGCCGGCAGGCCGTCGGCGTAGCAGGCCAGCACGCGGGCGGCGTTGTCGTCCTGCGCCACCAGCGCGATCAGCGGCGGCGAAGTCGATTGCAGCAGGGCCAGCGCCGCAGCCACCCGCGCGCAAAGCGGGTCGAGCGTCGGGGCGGCATCGGCTGGCGCGATAGCCGGCGGGCTGGTGGCATCGGTCGCTGGCGGTGTGACCGCGGCCGGCGCCGCCATCGCAGCCGCCAGTGGCACCTGCAACGCGAGCGTCTGCCACGCGCCGCGCGCCGGAATCTCGCGCAGCGCCCGGGTCACCGCCTGCTGATCGATAAAGGCCTTGGGGTCCGGCACGATCAGCAGCGCACCGCGCAGGGGCTGACCGTCGGCCGGACTGCGCCGGAACGCGAAAAAGCGCCCGTCGGGCGCGTTCAGCCAGACCAGTTCCTCGTCGCCCACCAGCGCCGGCAGCCGCGGCACAAGCTCCCCTTCGCGTCCGGGCAGCCCTTTGTCTTCTGGCACCGCCGTCGCGACCGGCGCCGCGGCCGCCGGATCCGCATCCGGCGTCACTGGCGCTGTGGCCTCGGCGGCGGGCGCGACCTCGGCCGGCGCGCTGTCGGGCGCCGTCGCCTTGGCAGCGGGCTCGGCCGCACGCGCCGGCAAGCTCACCGCCAGCAGACCGCAGAGGACAAGAATGAGTGCTTGCATGCGCGGGCTATCGACCCGCCAGCGCGCTTCTGGAGCGCGCTGACCGGCGCGCGCGCTTTGGGGTACAGTGCGGCGCCTTTCTCTCATTACGGATCGAATCCCCATGCAAGCCGCCGTCATTGCGCCGTCCATCCTTTCTGCCAATTTTGCGCGCCTCGGCGAAGAGGTCGACGCGGTGGTCGCCGCCGGCGCCGAGTTCATCCACTTCGACGTGATGGACAACCACTACGTGCCCAATCTGACGATCGGGCCAATGGTCTGCGCGGCGCTGCGCAAGCACGGCGTGACGGCGACCATTGACGTGCACCTGATGGTCGAACCCGTCGACCATCTGATCGGCGAGTTTGCCAAAGCCGGGGCGAGCTATATCACGTTTCATCCCGAAGCCAGCCGGCATATCGACCGCAGCCTGCAGCTGGTACGCGATCTGGGCTGCAAAGCGGGGCTGGTGTTCAATCCGGCGACGCCGTTGGACGCCATGCGTCACGTGATGGACAAGCTCGACATGGTGCTGTTGATGTCGGTCAACCCGGGCTTTGGCGGGCAGTCTTTTATTCCATCGGCGTTGCCGAAGCTGCGCGAGGCGCGCCAGCTGATTGATGCCTCCGGCTTGCCGATTCGGCTGGAAATCGACGGCGGGGTCAAAGTCGACAATATCGGCGAAATTGCCGCCGCCGGGGCCGACACCTTCGTCGCCGGCTCGGCCATTTTCAACGGCGGGGATTACGCCACCACCATCGCCGCCATGCGCGCCGCGATCGCCAAGGGTCGTAGCGCGTGAACACCTCCCCGCGCGTCGTGCTGTTCGATCTTGACGGCACGCTGGTCGATAGCGCGCCGGATATCGCACACGCGGCCGACAGCGCGTTGGTCGCCTGCGGTTTTCCGCCGCGCGGTGCGGAAGCGGTCCGCGGCTACATCGGCAACGGCGCCGAGCGCCTGATCCACCGCTGTCTGACCGGCGAGATGGACGGGCAGGCCAAGGCCGAGGATTTCGCCCGGACCTATGCCGCCTGGCAGTTGAGCTACCAAGCCGGTCTGACCACGCGCACGGTGGTTTATCCCGGCGTGCTGGCGACCTTGCGCGCGCTACGCGCGGCCGGCGTTCGGCTGGGGGTGGTCACCAACAAGCCGGAACGCTTTACCCTGCCGCTGCTGGCCGCGCTCGATTTGGCGCAGTGGTTTGAGGTGACCTTGTCGGGCGATTCGCTGCCGGTGAAAAAGCCCGACCCGCTGCCGCTGCAAACCGCCATCGAACGACTGGGCGGCCGCGCCGCACACGCGGCGATGGTGGGCGATTCACTGGCCGATCTGAAGGCCGCCAAGGCGGCCGGGGTGCGGGCGCTCTGCGTCAGCTACGGCTACTCGCCGAACGTCGACCTGCGGGATTACGCGCCCGATGCGTTGGTCGACCGCATGGACGCGCTATTGCCGTTGCTCCTGGCCTGAAGGGCGCGTCTAGCCGAAGGCGCGGGTGACCAGTTCGGTGTCGAGGTATTCGGTCAACGCCTTGATCTTGCCCTGCTCGAAGCGGTACACCCAGCAGTAGGTGTTGTTGTAGGCCACACCCCGCTTGGTCATCGCGACGCCATGACCTTGCACGACCACGAAATCGCCGTCGGCCAGCAGGTTGTCCACATGGATATGGATATGCCCATCGACCAGCGCTTCTCGAAACGGCACCAGCAGGCCGTCGATCACATCCTGTTTGCCCTTGAAGGTTTTGGACAGGCAGGTGGTCCCGATGATGGTCCACTGCACGTCGTCATCCAGACTCTCCAGCAGCGGCGCGCCGTTACCCTTCGCCAGTTCGGCAAAATTGTGGCGGACAGTTTCCTTGTTAGCGGCTGCAGTCATGCGCGTCTCCCCCGTGCTGTTTTTTTGGTACGGGCGAGCCTAAGCGCTGGCCGGGGGCGACACAACGGGGGAAAAAATTTCGGGGCGGAGACCGCCCCGGGGCTATTGCCACAGGAGGAGCGCGATGGCGTCGCGCTATTAGGCCAGTGTTGCAGGAGATGAATAACTCAGGTCAGGCGCCGCTCATCGCCGTCTCCCCGGCGTGCGATGAGGCATTTCCCTGCGCTGGCATCCGGCGCATCGCCACGTAGAATTGGCGCATGGTACGGACGACCACTAAAAAACCTCTCGACCGCGATGCCTGGTTGCGCAAGGCGCTCGACGTGCTGTTTGCCAGTGGCATCTCCCAGATCAAGGTGGAGGTGCTTGCCCGCAAACTGAAGCTGACCAAAGGCAGCTTTTACTGGCACTTCAAAAATCGCGACGAACTGCTGCGTTCCATGGTCGACTGGTGGCGCGACCAGCAGCTGTCTTTCCTCGCCGCCCTTGCCGCCCGGCAAGTGGCCGATCCCGCCGGTCAGATCAAGGCGGTGATCGATTTCACCCAGCACACTGAAGACTCGCATCACGATGTCGCGATGCGCGAATTCGCGCGCTTCAACAAAGTCGCCGCGCAGGCCGTGGCCACCGTTGACCAGCAGCGCGTGGACTATCTGGCGGGCCTCTTTCGGGCCGCTGATTTCACCGAGCAGGAGGCCCTGCTCCGCGCCCGTGCGCTCTATTTCTATCAGGTCGGCGAGTACACGACCTCGCTCGCGATCGACCCCGGCCTGCGCGATGAACTGGCCGAACGCCAGTTCAAATTGCTGATTTGTCGTCCGCTTGATGGCTGACGAAAATCCCTCCATACGCAGGCGTATAGTCCCCGTACGGTACCGTCTTGAACGACCCGAGACAAGCCTGCGCCTGACGCTGGGCGGGAGCTTGCTGGGCTGCGCCCTGCTCGCCACGGCAGCGGAACTGCAGCGGCCCACGCCCGTCGTGGGCACCGAAACAAGCTACGCCGGCGCCTTGATGAGCGTGGACTGCCCCCGCTGGACCACCGGCACCTTGACCGAGGACGGCCTGCTGCTCACCACTTGTCAGGGCTACACCATTGAGTCTGACCACGCGCACGACATGAACCCCGTGCGGCTGCGCGACGCCGCCGGCAAGACGCTGGTCGAGTTCAAGCCCTACACGCCTTCGCTGTCTTTTCCGCTCAGCGTGGGCAAACGCTGGCGCGGTCATTACACGGGTTTCACGGCGTTCAATAATCTGGTGTGGGACGGCGAGACCACGTGCAAGGCCGAGGCCGAAGAAAAAATCACCGTGCCCGCCGGCGAGTTCGACACCCTGCGCATTGAATGCGAGAACGGCTGGCGAGTGGGACCAAAGACCGGCAGTTCGCACGCCACCCGCTGGTACGCGCCGGCGATTGGTGCGGTGGTGAAAGAAGTCCACGCCCGCGATCCCGAGCGCTGGAACTTTGAACTCGCGCACTACGGTCTGCCCGGCTTGAGCCCGGCGGTCCTGCCCACGCCAAGTCCGGCGCCCGCCGTGCCACCTGCCGTCGCCGCGCCCGCGCCGACCACGCCGGCGGCACCACCGGCGCCAGAAATCCTCGACCCCAACGAATACTAGCCACAAGGGCCTTTCCCATGAGCGAGACCGCTGCCGCCGTTGACGCGGCCCTCACTTCACGCCGTTCCGTCCGCGCGTTCCTGCCCACCTCGGTGCCGCGCAACACGGTCGAACATTTGCTGACGGTGTCTGCCCGCAGCGCCTCCGGCACCAATATCCAGCCCTGGCAGGCGCATGTGCTGACCGGCGCGGCCAAAGCGCGGCTGTCGGAAAAAATTATCGCCGCGTTCGACGACCCGGCGGTGGCAGCCACGCATCAGTCGGAGTTTCCGATTTATCCCAGCGAATGGGTGTCGCCCTACATCGACCGCCGACGCAAGGTGGGCTGGGATCTTTATGGCCTGCTGGGGATCGGCAAGGGTGACTTCGAGCGCACCCACCGGCAGCACGCGCGCAACTACGCGTTCTTTGACGCACCGGTGGGCTTCATTTTCACCATCCACCGCTCGCTGGGCTACGCGGCGTGGATCGACTACGGCATGTTTCTGGGCAATCTGATGACCGCCGCCCGCGGCCACGGCCTGCACACCTGCCCGCAGTTCGCGTTTACCCAGTTCCACACGATCATTCGCGAGACGCTGGGACTGGGCGAGGAACACAAAGTCATTTGCGGGATGGCGCTGGGCTATGAAGACACCAGCGCGGTCGAGAACAGCCTGCGCACCGAGCGCGCGCCGCTGTCGGACTGGGCGACGTTCTACTAGGCGCTGGCCGTGAGGCGCTCGAGCGCCTCGCGGTATTTGGCAGCGGTCTTCGCGATGATCTCGGGCGGCAGGCGCGGGCCGGGCGCGCGCTTGTCCCAGTCCAGCGTTTCCAGATAGTCGCGCACAAACTGCTTGTCGAAGGACGGCGGGCTGCTGCCCACGCGGTAGCCCTCCAGCGGCCAGAAGCGGGAAGAATCCGGCGTCAGGGCCTCGTCGATCAGCACAACTTCCCCGTTGCGGTCGACGCCGAACTCAAACTTGGTGTCCGCGATGATGATGCCGCGCGCGCGGGCGTAGGCCGCCGCGCCGCCGTACAGGCGGAGCGCCAGTTCGCGCACCTTGTGCGCATAGTCGCGGCCGAGGATGGTTTCGGCCTGCGCAAAATCGATGTTCTCGTCGTGGCTGCCCAACTCGGCCTTGGTCGAAGGCGTGAAAATCGGCGCCGGCAGCTGCTCCGCCTGGCGCAGGCCCGGCGGCAGCGCGATGCCACAGATTTCGCCGCCGGCCTGATAGTCCTTCCAGCCAGATCCAATGAGGTAGCCGCGGACCACCGCTTCGACCAGCAGCGGCCGCAGGCGCTTGACCACCATGGCGCGGCCTTCCACCTCTGCCCGCTCGACCGGATCCGGCAGCACCTCTTCGAGGCTGAGGCGGGAAAGGTGATGCGGCACCGTGTCTTCGAAATGCCGGAACCAGAACAGCGACATCGCGGTCAGGATTTCGCCTTTGCCCGGGATCGGGTCGGGCAGGACCACGTCGAAAGCGGACAGCCGGTCGGTGGTCACGATCAGCAGGTTGTCTTCGCCCACGGCGTAGATGTCACGCACCTTGCCCCGGCCAAGCAGCGGCAGACTTTTGATGGTCGATTCAAACAAGGGCGGACGAACAGGGCTTTCCAGCATCGGGGCTACTCGGCTTCGTGAAACGGGGCGCGGATTCAGGGGCGGGCGAGGCGCGGCAGATCGCCAACGTCACCCATCGCATAGGCCATCAGGCAGCGCTTCAGCGGGTCTATGCGATCGGTCAGGCGTAGCCCCGCGCGGCGCAAACGGCCGGCCCAGGGCGAATGGTACAGAAAGAGGCGATTGAGGCGATCGGTCGCGCTCAACATCGCCAGCACTTCGCCGCGGCGCTGTCGCTCGTAACGTCGGAACAGGGCCTGGGGTTCGACGAGCCCCGCGTGGCCCGCGGCGGCGGCCTGTTCGGCCAGCACGGCGGCGTCCAGCAGCCCCAGATTCAGGCCTTGGCCGGCCAGCGGATGCACGCCGTGGGCCGCATCGCCGACCAGCACCACGCGGCCTTCGCTGTAGCGACGGGCGTGACGCCGAATCAGCGGCAGGGCAAGCCGCGGGCTGGTCTTAAGGATGGCCCCGAGCCGATGCTCGAAGGCACGCCCCAGACTCGCACAGAAACTGGCGTCATCCGCGTTGACCGCGTCGGCCGCTTCCGCCGGCGTGGTGGACCATACGATGGCGCAGGTGTTCGCCGGCGGCAGGGGCAGGAAAGCCAGCGGGCCGGTGGGCAGAAAACATTGGCGGGCGGTCGCCTGATGCGGAAGAGCGGTCTGCACGTTCGCCACCACCGCGCTTTGCGGATAGGCGAGGATTTCGCAGTCGATGCCGGCCAGCACGCGCAGCGGCGAGTCGCCGCCGTCGCAGGCCGCGATTGCGCGGGCGCGCCAGCGGCGCGCGTCGGTGGCCAGCAGTTCGAGCGCGTCGTCGGCCGGTTGCAGCGCGGCGGGCGTGCCGGCCACGCGTTCGATCGACGGCCGCGCCCCCAGGGCGGCGTGCAGCGCGCCCAGCAAGCGCGACTGTTCAAGCATGTAACCCAGCGCCGGCCGCGCATTGGCCGCGGCATCGAAGGTGATGCCCGCCTCCTCGCCCTGTTCCCACACCGCCATGCGGTCATACGGCGCGACGCGCGCGGGATCGAGCCGCGACCAGACGCCAATGGCGCGCAGAATCCGCCGCGACGCGGGGGTTAGCGAATAGGTCTTCAGGTCCCAGTCCTCGCCGGACGGTAGCGGGCGCGGCTGGGTGTCGAGCAGGGTGACGCTGAAGCCGGCGTCAGCCAGCAGGCAGGCGGTCGTCGCACCTACCACACCGTTGCCGACGATGAGCCAGTCAGTCGTGCGCATAGGCCGCGCGCAGCCAGTCCGGGGGCGGCGCGCCCAGTCCCATCAGGCGACGCATCACGGCCCGCCGCAAGCCCGGCAGCGCATCGCAGGCCACCAGCGCCGCGCCGCGCGCGACGCCCAGCAAGGGCCAGTCCAGCGCGAAGAGCCGCGCCAGGCCATCGGAAAATTGCACGGTGCGCGCGTGGTCGGCGCGCCGTCGCTCGGCGTAGGCGGCGAGCCGCGTCGCCTCACCCGGATCCTCTCCCGCAAGGCTGCAGTCTTTGAGGCTTTCGAGCAAAACCGCCACGTCGCGCAGCGCGAGATTCAGCCCCTGCGCGGCGTTGGGGTGGATGGTGTTTGCGGCGTTGCCGACCAGCACCGCGCGCGGCGCGGTCAGCGCGTTTGCGCGATTCAATACCAGCGGGTGCGCACGGCGTTCGCCCAAACCTGAGAATCGCCCCAGCCGCCAGCCAAAATCCTGCTGCACATCGGCGAGAAAATCGTCTGCCGACGCGGCCAGCCAGCGGTCTGCCTGTTCGCGCGGCACCGTGCGCACCAGCACCTGCCGCGTGCCGCCCAGCGGCAGCAAGGCACAGGGGCCGTGCGCGGTCAGGCGCTCGCAGGCGGTATCGGGCTGTGCCCGCGCGATGTCGACATTCGCCACGATGGCGGTCTGCTGGTAATCGTGATGCGTCGCCTCGATGCCGTAATGGCGCCGCACTGCCGACTGGCTGCCATCGGCCGCGATCACCAGCCGGCATCTGAGCGCGGCATCCGGCTCGCTGCCGGCCAGTCGCAGTTGCACCGCGGACCCGTCGACCGTTAATTGCGCCAGCGCCGCGCCGAAAAACGGCGTCAGCCCGGGCGTGTTGAGCAGCGCGGTATCGAGCGTGGATTGCAGATGATCCGCCGGGCAGATGTGACCCAGCGCGGGCAGGCCAACGTCTTCCGCGCACAGCGTGCTACCGCCGAAATGCCCACGGGCGCTGACTTCAATGCGGCGGATAGGCGTCAGGCGTGGCGCCAGCTTTGGCCACAGGTCCAGCGCGCTCAACAGGCGCTGCGAGGACACCGCCAGCGCCAGTCCGCGTACGTCGCCGCCCTGCACCAGCGCGACCGGCTTGCGCGCATCGACCGCCGCCACCTTCAGGCCAAAGCGGGCCAGCCCAATGGCAAGCGCGGCGCCGGCCAGCCCGGCGCCCACCACCACACAGTCAAATTCACGCGGCACGGGCGTGCTGCATGACCGCTTCGATTTCCGCCACCGACTTCGGTGCGCCTTCGCTCAGCACGTCGTGACCATTGGCGGTGACGAGCACATCGTCTTCAATCCGCACGCCGATGTTCCAGAAACGCTTGGGCAAACCCTTGATGCTGGGCGCGAGATAAAGACCCGGTTCGACGGTCGTCACCATGCCGGGTTCGAGCAGGCGCCATTCGTCGCCGATTTTGTAATCGCCCACATCGTGCACATCCATGCCCAGCCAGTGCCCGGTGCGGTGCATGTAATACGGGCGATAGGCTTCTTCCTTGACCAGCGTCTTCCAGCGGCCTTTGAGCAGGCCCAAATCGACCAGCCCGCGGGTGATCACCTCCACCGCCGCCATGTGCGGATCGTTCCAATGGTTGCCCGGACGCACCTTGGCGATCGCGGCAAGCTGCGCGTCGAGCACGATTTCATACACCGCGCGCTGTTCGGGCGTGAAGCGGCCGTTGACCGGAAAGGTGCGGGTGATGTCGCTGGCGTAGTGGTCGAGTTCGCAGCCGGCGTCGATCAGCAGCATATCGCCGTCGCGCAGGGCTTCGTTGTTTTCGTGGTAATGCAGGATGCAGGTGTTGGGGCCGCCGCCCACGATGCTCGGATAGGCCGGGGAGCGGCTGCCCTGCTGCGTGAAGGTGTGCAGCAGCTCGGCTTCAATCTGGTACTCGTACATGCCGGGCCGGCAGACTTCCATCGCCCGCTGGTGTGCGACGGCGGAAATTTGCGCCGCCTGCCGCATGGTGCGCACCTCGTCCTTGCTCTTGTACAGGCGCATCTCGTGCAGGTGATGCGCCAGCGAGTGGAACTGGTCCGGCGCATGCACGCCCGCGCGACCTTTGCTGGTCACGCGGTTCAGCCAACCGACCAGCCGCTGGTCGAAGTCGCGGTAGCGGCCCATGGTGTAGAAGATGCGGGTCTTGTTTTCGAGCAGACCCGGCAGGATGTCGTCGAGATCCGAGATGGGGAAGGCGTCGTCCGCGCCATACAGCTCGCAGGCCCCTTCCAGACCGGCGCGTCGTCCGTGCCAGGTTTCGGCTTCCGGGTCGCGCTCGCGACAAAACAGCAGGAACTCGCCCTGCGGGCGGTCCGGCACCAGCACCATCACGGCTTCGGGTTCGGGAAAGCCGGTGAGATAGTGAAAGTCGCTGTCGGCGCGGAAGGGGTAGTACACATCCCGGTTACGCACCTGCTCGGGCGCCGTCGGCTGGATCGCAATCCCGCCCCGGTCGACCATATCCATCAGCCGTTTGCGACGGCGGGCAAATTCACGTTTGTTCATGGCTTGCTCAATGGAGGCTGGAAGATTCGCCTTCCAGCGGGTTGCGATTTTCCGCCTGCAGCATCAAGGCGCCGAGGCGGACGTATTCCAATACGTCGAGAAAATCCCGTTCGCCTACATCATCGGCACGCTCATCGGGGTCGATGCGGCTGATGTTGATCAGGTCGCGCAGTAATTCCTGCCCATCCTCCGTCAGCGCCCGGTCCCCGACCTGCATGCCGAAGCCGCTTAAAAAGCCGCGACACCAGGCGCCCAGCGCGGTCGTGCGTTCAACCAGCGGTGTGTCATCGTCCGGCAACACCAAACGCAGGCTGAAGCCCTCATCGGACAGTTCGCGCAGCGTGCCAGCCAGCATCTGCACCAGCGGACTGTCTTTCGGCAATTCGCTGAAGCGCGGCGCCTCGGCCTCATCGGTCAGTTGCGCCAGCCAGACATCAACCTCGAAGCGAGCGGGATCGCACAACAGGCCACACAGCAGACCGTGGGCCTCGGCGGCTTCCAGATCGCTGGTCAGCGCGGCCAGCGCCTCGCTGACGGCGGGATAAAGCGGGCGCGACGCGCGGCTCGTCATAGGGAGTTTCCTTGCAGATCAGGCCGGATTATCACACGGGCGCTGCGGGCGCAGGAACCGCCGAAAAGCTGCGGGCAAGTCCCGTTGACCCTGTCATAGGGCGGCTCTATATTGCCCCGCAGTCTCAGCATGGCGGCGCGCAGTTTTCATGGCGAACAATCCCACCGACACGTTAGACATCGCCGCTCTGGAAGCGCGGGTGGATGCCCTCATCCGCACGATCGACACGCTACAGCACGAGAACGACGCCCTGCGCTCACAGCAGGCTACGCTGACCGCCGACCGCGCATCGCTGATCGAGAAAACCGAGCAGGCGCGCAGCCGGGTCGAGGCCATGATCGCGCGCCTCAAGGCCATGGAAACCCGCTGATTATCCGGCGCAGAGGCAAACCCGCGCAGTACCCGGCAACCGCTACTGCCCCGGAGGCAACAAACGCATGAACTCGGCCGTCAAACCGATCACGCTGACCATCCTGGACAAGGACTATGTGGTTGGCTGTACCGAAGAAGAACGCGTCGCCCTCTTTGCCAGCGTTGATTTTCTGAATCACAAACTGAAAGAGCAGCGCGAAAGCGGCAAGGTAATCGGCAACGAGCGCGTCGCCGTGATGGCAGCGCTCAATATCGCGCACGAGCTGCTGGCGAATCGGCAGCAACTGGAAGCCACCGCCGCCGGTGTGGGCGATGGACTTGAACGAATTCAGCAAAAAATTGATGCCGCGTTGGCGCGCACCGGCAGTTTGTCGAGCTCGGGCACAAACTGAGTCAATCGCGTTATGATGGCCTCGGTGTCCTCTGCGGTGTTCGCCAGGGGTTTGAAATCCTTGAGCCAATATTCGCATCCAAAGGAACCGATCTGGATTGTGACCGTGTGCAGGTCCGCCCCGTCGCGGAAAGCCTTCGTCGCGCCGAGAGGTTCCAATCTTGAGCCCTAGGTTCAAGATTACAAACTCCAGCGGCACTTTGGAGGACACCCCTCTTCTTCTTGCCTCGGATTCGGATCGCAATGCCGCAGCAGTTCTGGCTGATGAAATCAGAGCCCGACGTATTCGGGATTGAAACCCTGGCCGCGCAGCCCGCCCAGACCACCGCCTGGGACGGCGTGCGCAACTATCAGGCGCGCAACATGATACGCGACCAGATGAAGCGGGGCGACCTCGCGTTTTTCTACCACTCGAACTGCGCCGAGCCGGGCATCGTCGGCATCGTCGAAATCGTGCGCGAAGCCTACCCGGACGCCACCGCCGGCAATCCGACCAGCGAATACTTCGACCCCAAGCACAGCGTCGACAACCCGCGCTGGTTCGTCGTGGAAGTCCAACTTCAGCGCCGCCTGAAGCAGACCATCACGCTGGCAGCCATGAAAGACGACCCGGCGCTAGCTGAAATGCCGCTCGTCCGGCGTGGGAACCGATTGTCGGTTATGCCGGTCACAGCGGCCGAGTGGCAGCACATCCTGTCGCTGGAATAAGCGGTACATCGCGCTCGCGCAAGGCCGCTGCTTGACTGAGACCACCCGCAGGACAACCCGCATGGACCGCAGATTTTCACTCGGCCGCACGCTGCTGGTGCTCGCCAGCAGTGTGCCGTACCTGACGCCCGCACAGGCCGGGGAGGGCGCCGGCTTCGACGCCGAAATCCTCATCGTCGCCCCCACCCCGCTCGGCCAGCACGGCGGTATCAAGCCCGAACGTCTCCCTTTCAGCACACAGTCGGCAGACGCCGACGCGCTGACCCGCGCGCAGAGCCTCGACCTGACCGAGCACATGAACCAGAACCTCGGCAGCGTCTCGGTCAATTCGGCGCAGAACAATCCGCTACAGGCCGACGTGCAATTCCGCGGCTATTCGGCCTCGCCCCTGCTGGGCCTGCCGATGGGTGTGTCGGTGTACCAGAACGGCGTGCGCATCAACGAGCCGCTGGGCGATGCCGTGAACTGGGACCTGATCCCTGAATCGGCCGTCCACAGCATGACGCTGGTGGGCGGGGCTAACCCGCTGTTCGGCCTCAACACGCTGGGCGGCGCGCTGTCGATCACGATGAAAAACGGCTTCAACTTTCAGGGCCATCAGGCAGAGGCGTCTGGCGGATCCTGGGGGCGTGCGGTCACCAGCGTGGAGAGCGGCAACCACAACGGCACCTTCGGCTACTACGTCAACGCCAGCTATTTTCGCGAAGACGGCTGGCGCGATGACTCGGCGTCCGACGCGGTAAACGTCTACGGCAGCGGCAGCTGGCGCGGCGACGCGAGTGCGCTGGATATCGACTACCAGTTCGGCAATTCGGATTTGCGCGGCAATGGGCCGGCACCGCAGGGTCTGCTGGCGCTCGATCGCGCGCAGGTCTTCACCGCCCCGGATATCACCGAGAACCACATGCACATGGTGTCGCTGGAGTTCTCGCATCAGTTGGTGGAACAGCTGGAATTCGTCGCTAACGGGTTCTACCGCCAGAACACCACCGACAGCTTCAACGGCGACACCTCCGACCTGTCGGTCTGCGCACTCGGTGGCGGCAGTTTTCTGCTGGATGAAATCGACGAGGCCGGCCTTGAGTCCCTGGGGCTTGATGAGGAGGTGTGCGCCAACAACTCGCTGGGCGTGAACGACCCGCAGGCACTGGAAGCGGCGCTGAACGCGCTTGCCGGCGACCCGCAGGCGTTCAATCTCGACGACCTGACGGGCGACGTGAGCGGCAGCGGCCTGCTGTCTGACGAAGCGCTCAACAACATCAGCACCCGCCAACAGGAAACCTACGGCACCGACCTGCAGCTGGTGTTCACCCGCAGCCTGTGGGCGCGGGAAAATTATCTGGTTACGGGTTTTAACTATTTCCGCGGTAACGGCGACTTCGTCGGCAAGGTGGAACTTGCCAGACTCAATCCCCTCACTCGCAGCACAGAAGGCCTGGGGCTGGGCAGCTTTCTGGCCGAGGGCGCGGCCGATATCCGCACCGGCAATGAAACCTGGAGCTTCTATTTTCTCGACAATTTCGCGCTGACCGAGCGCTTTACGCTGACCTTTGGCGGGCGCTTCAACCACACCGACGTTCGCATTCGCGACCAGTCGGGTCAGCGCCGCGAGCTGAACGGCGACCACAGCTTCAGCCGCTTCAATCCCACCGTTGGCGGCACCTACGAGCTCAACAAAGCGGCCAACTTTTATATCAGCTACAGCGAGTCCGCCCGTGCGCCGACGCCTATCGAGCTCTCCTGCAACGAAGGCGTGTTCGAAGTTGCCAGACGCATCGCCATTGAAGACGGCGAAGACCCCAACGACATCCCGTTTGAGTGCCGCCTGCCGAATGCTTTTCTGGCCGACCCGCCGTTAGATCAGGTCGTGGCAAAAGGCGTGGAACTGGGCGTGCGCGGGGTCTGGCACGGTGTACAGCACCGGCTGGGCTATTTCCGCACCAGCAATTTCGACGACATCATCTTTCAGGCGACCGGGCGTTCGACCGGGCTCTTTGCCAACGTCGACGAGACGCGCCGCGAGGGGCTAGAGCTTGCCTTCTCCGGTCGTGCGTTCGGCCTTGACTGGTTTGCCGCCTACAGCCTTATCGAGGCCACGTTCGAGACGAGCTTCAAGGCGCTAAGCCCCAATCATCAGCAGGCCGACGCCAACGGCGAAATCCAGGTGCGAGCGGGCGATTACGTGCCCGGCGTGCCGCGCCATCAGTTGAAACTGGGCGCCGACTATCGGCTGCCGTTTGGGCTATCGGTGGGCGCGGATCTGCTATTCAACGCCGAGCAATTCCTGCGCGGCGATGAATCAAATCAACTGGCGCCGGTCGACGGCTACGCGCTGGTTAACCTGCGCGGCGCCTACCTGATGGGCGACCATCTGGAGTTCTTCGCGCGCGTAAACAATCTCTTTGACACCGACTACGCCAACTTCGGGCTCATCGGCGAAGACCCGACCGAAGTACTGCCCAACCTCGCCGACGCCTCACCGCGCTTCCTCGGCGTTGGCGCGCCGCGCGCCGGCTGGGTCGGCGTGCGAATGATGTTCTAGGTCGCAACAACTTGCGCCAAATCAAGCCGCCGCATATTCCATAATAAATTTCTGGTTTTATTCAACGCAAAGCCCGTTTCCTTCAATACCCGCCCCTGACAGACCGCAAAAATCGACCCACTGCCTGCTCGCCGGATCCGCTCCGCGGTCGTCGGAGGCTTGGGTGGTCTACAAAAATCAGGAGGAAACGCACATGAACGCATCCGCAAGCGCCCCGGCGACCGCCGGGATTGATTTTGATGCCGTGATCGTCGGCGCTGGTGTCGCCGGCCTGTACCAGCTTTACCGGCTGCGCGAGCTCGGTCTCAAGGTTCGCTCGATCGACGCGGCCAGCGAAGTCGGCGGCACCTGGTACTGGAACTGCTACCCGGGCGCGCGGGTCGATTCGCAGTCCTACATCTACCAGTACTGGTTCTCGCAGGACCTGATTAACGAATGGAACTGGAGCGAGCGGTTTCCGGGACAGGGCGAGGCCGAGAAGTACTTCAACTTCGTGGCCGACAAGCTCGATCTGCGCAAGGACATCACGTTCAACACGCGGGTGACCGGCGCCGACTGGCTTGAGGATCAGCAGTGCTGGGCGGTGAGCACCGACAAGGGCGAGACGCTCCGCTGCCGCTTTCTCATCAGCTGCACGGGCATGCTCTCGGCGCCGATGGTGCCGCCCTTCCCCGGGCACGAGAAATTCAAGGGCATCATCGCCCACACCGCGCGCTATCCGCGCGCAGGCATCGACCTGAAGGGCAAGCGGGTGGGCGTGGTCGGCACCGGCGCGACCGCCATTCAGGTCATTCAGACCATCGCCAAGAACGTGGCCGAGCTCAAAGTCTTCCAGCGCACGCCGCAATACGCGGTGCCAATGCGCAACCCCAAGTACAACGACGAAGACCGCGCGCACTGGCGCGCCAAAGCCAGCGAGCTCTACCAGCGGGTGAACAGCACCTTCGCCGGCTTTGACTTCGATCTGGACCACGGCTCCTGGTACGACAAGACGCCCGCGCAGCGCCTGGCGATCCTCGAAGAAATCTGGGCCGACGGATCCTTAAGCTTCTGGGTGGGCAGCTTCCCGGAAGTACTGACCGACGAGCAGGTGAACGCGGAGGTCTCCGAGTTCGTGCGCAAGAAAATCCGCGCCCGCATCAAGGATCCGGCGGTCGCCGAGAAGCTTATTCCCCGCAGCTACGGCTTCGGCACCTACCGCGTGCCGCTGGAGACTGGCTACTACGACGTCTACAACCAGCCCAACGTGGAACTGGTTGATGTCAGCCAGGCGCCGATTGAGGCCTTCACCGAAAACGGCTTGAAAACCGCCGCCGGCGAATACCCGCTGGACGTCATCATTCTCGCCACTGGCTTTGACGCCGGCACCGGCTCGCTGACGCAGATGAACATCCACGGCCGCAGCGGTCGCTCGCTGACCGAGGAATGGCGGCAGGACATTCGCAGCACGCTGGGCCTGCAGGTGAACGGCTTCCCCAACCTCTTCACCATCGCCGGGCCGCTCGCGCCGTCCACCGCGTTCTGCAATATGACGACCTGTCTGCAGCAGCAGGTGGACTGGGTGACCGACACCATCCGGTATCTGCGCGAACACCATCAAACGGTGATTGAGCCGACGGTGGCGCGACAGGACGCATGGGTGAAACACCACGATGAAATCGCCAACGCCACGCTGCTGGTGCGCACCAAGTCCTGGTACACCGGCGCCAACATCAAGGGCAAACCGATTCGGCTCTTGTCCTACATCGGGGGTGCGGCCAAGTACCGGCAGATCTGCGACGAGGTGAAGACCAAGGGCTATCCGGGCTTCGCGCTCGCCTGAGCGACTAATCGCCATGCCCGGCAGTGCCGGGCGTGGCGGGGTCTGGCGTTGAACCGCCCTAGCGCTGCGCCGGCGCTGCCGGCCGGTCGAGCGTAGGGAACGTGCCGCGCGCCCGCGCCGCCAGATAGCGCTGGATCAGCCACACCGGCATATCGAGGTGGCTCAGGCGCCCACGCTGGTAGCCGGTTGCATGCAGGCCGCGCTGGATACCGGTACACACCCGCATGTCCTCCAGATGGAAGTCGATCAGCATCTGATCGGCGGCGGCAATCTTGGCCGCGTAGTCCGGCTCGGCCGCAAGGCTCGCCGGCACCAGCATGGTGGTGACGAGCCGGCTGCGGTCCGGCCCCAGCGGATCGATCCGGTACCAGAACAGGCGATCAGGCCCGGTGAACAGCATGAAGCCGGGATAAGCCAGGAACACCGACATCTGCTGCTGGTCGGCCGGCGGCAGGCCCTCGATGGTCGGAAAATCCGTCGCCGGGTTCGGCGTGTAGTGCTGCTTGAACGGCAGGTTCACCCGTATGTGATGCGGCCGCTCAGCCTCGGCCCAGGTGTCTTGCGCCGGCATCAGCGACTGGAAGGTCTGACTGTGGGCGCCCAGATGGTGGTAGGCCTCCATGAAGTTCTCCACCAGCACCTTCCAGTTGAAAGGGCAGTCCCATTCCCGGTAGATGGCGACCTTCATCTCCGCCGGCTGCCAGGGCGCGAGATCTGCCGCCATGCCGGCGAGTTGGGTCGCCAGCGGCGCGGCCTTGCCGTCCAGATTCACAAACACCCAGCCGTGCCAGATTTCCGTGCGGAAGGCGGTGAGCTGAATGTTTTCGCGGCAGAAGCCTTCGGCCTGCTGCATTTCCGGCGCGGCCTTCAGCTGCCCGGTCAGGTCGAAACTCCAGAAGTGGTAGGGGCACATGAAAAACCGCGCGTGCCCGCAGCCCGCCGGCCCTTCGGCTTCCGCGCAAGCGCGCTGTCCTTCATAGGTGTAGCCCGGCGGCATGATGTCGGCGCCGCGATGCGCGCAGACGCGCGAGAGCACCCGCACCACCTCGTCCTTGCCGCGCACCAGCACCAGCGGCTCGCCCAGCAGGTCGAGCTTGATGAAGTCGCCCGCCTTCGGCACCTGCGAGACGTGCGCGAGACACAGCCAGCCCGGGCGCAGCACGTGCTCGAGCTCCCATTTAAGAAAAGCCTCGTCGGTGTAGACCTCCGGCGGCAGGGTCATGGCCTGCGGCAGCGGGCGCGCCGCCGTGGCCTCGAGATCGGCCAGCGTCTCCGTCAGCGGCCGCGGCGTGCGCGCCAGCCGGAACAGCGGTTCGGGTTCGGCCACGGCCGCCACCGTCGGCACGATGGTGGCGTCCATTTTCAGGTTGGTATCGAGGGAAAGGGTCATGGGGGACTCCGCGATAGGGGCAGGCCGTTCGGGCCGAGCCAGATGCGCCTATCTTCCGCAGCGCCACCCATCCACCAATAGGAAATCTGTCCTATGTGCTCGTGTGGCTTAAGCGCACGGCCTCGACGCGGTTGTGCACGCCGAGTTTCTGAAAGATATGGTCGAGGTGGTTTTTCACCGTGTGCGGGCTGATGCCGAGGATGGTCGCGATTTCTTCATTCGCCTTGCCCTGCGCCAGCCAGTGAAAGACTTCGCGCTCGCGCGGACTTAACGCGGCCAGCCGATCGGCCTGCACGGCGGTGGCCGTCGCACGCTGGCGCGAACGCCCCGGACCGCCGCTCTCGCGCACGGGACTGCCGGGCGCGCGCTGATCAACGCCCACCGCGCCGTGGAACCGGCCCTCGAGAATGATCGGCACGATGTGACTGGTAATCACCAGCACCACCCCGCCGAAACGGTATTCCATGGGCTCCAGATCGCAGGCGCTGAGTTGCCGCTTCGGCACCCAGTACCAGTCCCCTTCGCCCGGATGTTCGTAGCCGGTGGTCGCAATCAACGCCGGCGCCCCCTCCGCCCGGTGCCAGCAGGGCAGGAAGCGTCCGGTGTGGTCGTGACCTTCGGTATCGCGAAAGCGCGCGTCCTGCCCGTCCAGCGCCTCCGGCTCCCACACCGTCCACACCGAGAGCGCAGCCGGATTGGCCTCCAGCACGCCGCGCAGCAGTTGCGAATAGCTGTCGCGCGCCCGCAGGCCGGCGGCGTGCAGGGCGCAAAAGGCGGCGGCGAGATGGTGGGCGAGGGGTTTCACCGCGCCCGCGCCGCTACACGTTGAACCTGAAATGCATCACATCCCCGTCCCGCACGATGTATTCCTTGCCTTCCAGGCGCAGCTTGCCCGCGGCCTGCGCGCCAGCCTCGCCCTTGCCGGCGATGTAGTCGTCGTAGGCGATGACCTCGGCGCGAATGAAGCCGCGTTCAAAGTCGGTGTGGATGACGGCGGCGGCCTGCGGCGCGGTGGCGCCGGCGGGGATGGTCCACGCGCGGCATTCCTTGGGGCCGGCGGTGAAGTAGGTCTGCAGGCCAAGCAGTTTGTAGCCGGCGCGGATGAAGCGGTTGAGGCCGGGCTCGTCCTGTCCCATTTCCTGCAGGAAGAGCAGGCGTTCGTCGCTGCCCAGCGCGGCGAGTTCGGCTTCGATCTGCGCGCAAATGACCACGCATTCCGCGCCCTGTTTGGCGGCAAACTCGGCGACCCGCGCGGACAGCGCGTTGCCGCCCATGCTGTTCTCATCGACGTTGGCCACAAACAGCACAGGCTTCGCGGTGAGCAGCGCGAGCGGCTTGATGGCCTCCAGCGCGGCCTGGCTTAAGCCCTGCGCGCGAATGGGGATGACCTGATCGAGCCCAACTTTCACTTCTTCCAGCGCCGCAACGCGGGCTTTCAGTTCCTTGTCGCCGGACTTCGCCTGCTTCGCGGCGCGGTCCAGCGCGCGGGTGGCGCTGTCCAGATCCGCCAGCGCAAGTTCGGTTTCGATGACTTCAATATCCGCCAGCGGGTCGACCTTGCCGTTCACGTGGATGATGTTGTCGTTCTCGAAGCAGCGCACGACGTGCGCAATGGCCTGTGTCTCGCGAATGTGCGCCAGAAACTGGTTGCCCAGCCCTTCGCCCTTGGACGCCCCGGCGACCAGCCCGGCGATGTCGACGAACTCCATGGAGGTCGGCACCGTCACCTTCGGCTTCACCAGATTGGCGATGGCGTCCAGCCGGGGGTCGGGCATGGGCACCAGCCCCACGTTGGGGTCGATGGTGCAGAAGGGGTAGTTCTCCGCCGCAATCGCCGACTGCGTCAGCGCGTTAAACAGCGAAGATTTTCCGACGTTGGGCAAGCCCACGATGCCGCATTTGAAACCCATGGCTAGTGCTTTCCTGTGTCGCCTGCGCGGCGATTGAGCTGATTCATGATTTTGTCGGTCTGGCCGGCCACGACCTCGGGCAATACGCTCACGCCGCGGGCAATGGCGTCTTCGATCGCAAGCCGGTCGTCGGTGGGCGGATTGCCCAGCACGTATTCCACCACCTTGTCGGCGCTGCCCGGATGACCAATGCCGAGTCGCAGGCGCAGAAACTCCGCGCCGATCTGGGCGGTAATGTCGCGCAGGCCGTTGTGGCCGCCGTGACCGCCGCCGCGTTTAAGCCGCACCGTGCCCGGCGCCAGATCGAGTTCATCATGCACCACCAGAATGGCCGCCGGCGGGATCTTGTAATAGCGCGCATAGGCGCCGACGGCCTGGCCGCTCAGGTTCATGAAAGTGGTGGGTTTGAGCAGCGCCACGCGGCGCCCGCCGAGCTTGAGCGTGCCGACCTCGGCCTGAAATTTGGACTCCGTGCGCAAGTCAGCGCCCGCCTCGGCCAGCCGATCAAGCAGCCAGAAGCCAACGTTGTGCCGCGTCCGGACGTACTGCGAGCCCGGATTGCCGAGGCCCACGATGAGATCGATCTCGCCCGCCATGGAGGCCAGACCCGGAACCTCCGCCAGACGCTCGTCCGGCGGAGGTCCTGACGGGACCTGCTACTTTTTGGCCGCCGGCTTGGCAGCCGCCTTGCCTTTGCCCTTGGCCGCTGCGGCCGCCGGGGCTTCTTCCACAATCTTCGGCGCCTGGATGTGCACCACCGGCAGTTGCGGATCGCCACCACGGGAGATGGAGTACACCTGTACGCCCTCGGGCAGGTTCAGGTCGCCCAGATGCAGGGTCTGCCCCAGCGCCACGGTGTTCATGTCGACCGTCACGTATTCCGGCAGGTCCTTCGGCAGGCAGGTCAACTCCACGTCGCTCAGGTAGCGAATGATGGTGCCGCCGCCGGATTTGACCGCCGGGCAGGTGTCTTCATGGATGAAGTGCACCGGCACGCGCAGCACCAGCTTCTGGGTGTCGCTGACGCGCAGGAAGTCGGCGTGCAGGATGACCGGACGCACCGGGTGACGCTGCATGTCCTTGATGATGACCTGCTGGTCGGCGCTGCCCGCCACCTTCAGCGTGAGGATGGTGGAGTAGAACGCCTCGTGGTCGGACTGCAGCATCAGGTGGTTGTGCTCGATCTGCAGCGACACAGGCGCTTGGCCAGCGCCGTAAAGAATGGCCGGCACTTTGCCGTCACGGCGCAGGCAGCGGCTCGCACTCTTGCCCTGCACGGTACGCGGCGCTGCCGAGACCTCAAATTTGTGGGACATAGTTATTTCTCCTGAAGTAATGGAATGCCGACCCGTTGTCGTCCGCGACCAGACGGCAGGGGCCTCTGTTGCCTCAATCGATGAACATCGAACTCAATGACTGGCCCGAGCTCATCCGATTGATACTTTCACCGAGCAAACCCGCCACCGACAGCGCGCGGATCCGGCCACAGGCCGCCGCCGCTTCGGTCAGCGGAATGGTGTCGGTCACCACGAGCTCGTCGAGCTCGGAGTTGTTGATATTGTCGAGCGCCTTGCCCGAGAGCACGGCGTGCGTGCAGTAGGCGGCGACCGAAATGGCGCCGCGCGCTTTGAGCGCCTTGGCCGCCGCGCAGAGCGTGCCGGCGGTATCGACCATGTCGTCGACCAGCACGCAGGAGCGGCCGGAGACGTCGCCGATGATGTTCATGATTTCGGCCTCGTTGGCCCGCGGCCGCCGCTTGTCGATGATGGCGAGGTCGGCGTTGTCGAGCCGCCGGGCCACCGCGCGGGCGCGCACCACGCCGCCGACGTCGGGCGACACCACCATCAGATTGCGATATTCGTTTTTCCAGATGTCGCCCAGCAGCACCGGCGAGGCGTAGACGTTGTCCATCGGGATGTCGTAGAAGCCCTGAATCTGGTCGGCGTGCAGGTCAACCGTCAGCACGCGGTCGGTCCCGACCGTGGTCAGCATATTGGCCACCACCTTGGCGGTAATGGGCACGCGGGCAGAGCGCGGACGGCGGTCCTGGCGGGAGTAGCCCAGATAAGGCAGTACCGCCGTGATGCTGGCCGCCGAGGCGCGCCGCAGGGCGTCGATCAACACCAGCACTTCCATCAGGTTGTCGTTGGTCGGCGCGCAGATCGACTGGATCACAAAGACGTCGCGGGCACGCACGTTTTCCGCGATCTCGACCTGCACTTCGCCGTCGCTGAAGCGACTGACGGTCGCTTTGCCCAGCGGGATCTGCAAATGGCCCGCGATCGACTTGGCCAGCACCGGGTTGGAGTTGCCGGAGAACAGCATCATGGCCGAACGATTGGGGAACATGTCTGCTGGTCCTGCTTTCAATTGGCTGGGGAGCCAGGATTCGAACCTGGGAATGCCGGGATCAAAACCCGGTGCCTTACCACTTGGCGACTCCCCAATGTTCTTGGTGTCTGTCTAGGCCTGCGCGTCGAGTCGCACGAGCAGGGGCGAACGGTTAGCCCGTTTGGCCACGAACCAGCGCCAGCCGTCGGGCACATGCTGTCCGGTGTCCTCTGCCGCTTGCTGCGAGGGGAAACTCGCAAAAATGCACGCACCGGTACCGCTCATCCGGGCTGGCGCAAACGCGTTGAGCCAGTCCAGCGCTTCGTTGACCGCCGGGAACAGCCGCCGGGTGACCGGCTCGCAGTCGTTATGGGTGGTGGTCGACGAAAGGCGGTGGATTTTGATGGGGGGCGTATGACGTGTCAATTGAGAATCACCGAACACCGCCGCCGTGGGCACCTCGCAGCCCGGATGAATGACCAGCGTCCACGGCTCCTCGGCGTCCAGCGGCACCAGTACTTCGCCCACGCCTTCGGCAAAGGCCGCATGACCGCGGACGAACACCGGCACATCGGCGCCCAGTTTCAGGCCAATCTCGGCCAGTCGGTCGACGCCCAGACCCGTCTGCCACAGGCGATCGAGCACCCGCAGGACCGTGGCCGCGTTCGAGCTGCCGCCACCTAGCCCGCCGCCCATGGGAATGCGCTTCACCACACCGATGCGAGCCCCCAGCGCACAGCCACTGGCCGCCTGCAGGGCGCGCGCGGCCCGCACCACGAGATCCTGTTCGGGTGCAACGCCGGTCAATTCGCTGGCGCGTGTGATCAGCCGGTCGGTGGTGATCTCAATGCTGATGTCGTCGCCATAGTCCAGAAACTGGAAATGCGTTTGCAGCAGGTGATAGCCATCGGCGCGACGCCCGGTGACGTGGAGAAAAAGGTTGATCTTGGCCGGTGCCGGCCAGGTCGTCGTGCTCATGCGTGGTTCAGTTCCCAGCGGTCAATCACCAGTCGGATTTGCACTTTGCCGGCAGTCAGCAGGAGGCGCGACGGCAAGGTGTAGCCGCCCGCGTCCTGATAGGCCAGCACGCTGATGCGCCAGCCGGACTGGTCCAGATCGCTAAGCCGCCCCTGCGCATCCAGCGCCAGATGGTCGATGCGGGCCCCGGGGTCGGGAATGCCGCGCACCCAGTAGCGGGCGCCGTCGACCGGAAAGGTCCACTTCAGATGGGTTTGCATCAAGGTCTCGAAACTGGCTGCGGTGTGCCGCTGGCCGTCAGCGGTGGTCAGCGTCACGCCATCCGGGTTGCGGGCCAGCTGGAACCCGCCCTGCCCCAGAGGGGCGCGCAGGCGCAGATCGGTGGTGGTGACGGCTTCTTGCCAGCGCAGCTTCAAGCTGCCGCCCTCGCTGTCGCGCTTAATCGCAACCCGCCCCTCCAGCGTGAAACCCGCCAGCGCGGCCAGCGCGGCACGATGCGTTTCCCAGTTGAGTTTCTCCGGCGCTGCCGGCGGCGCGGGTCGCCACATCGCGCACGCGCTCAGGCACAGACACAGCACGCCGAGTCCGAGCGCGCGCATCAGGGGTCCAGACGCTTGATGGTATCCAGCAGTTTGGGCTGCCCGGGATGCTGTTTAAGGGCCTTGTTCCAGACCTCGCGCGCTTCTTTGCGCCGACCGAGCGACCACAAGACCTCGCCCAGATGGGCGGCAACCTCCGGGTCGTCGCGGATCTTGCGGGCCTCTTCCAGGTACGGGATGGCCGCCTCGGCCTGCCCGAGCTTGAACAACACCCAGCCCATGCTGTCGAGCACGTAGAAGTCGCGCGGCCCAACTTGCAGCGCCTTCTCAATGAGCCCACGCGCTTCCTCGTAGCGGGTCGTGCGGTCGGCGAGCGTGAAGCCCAGCGCATTGAGCGCCTGCGCGTTATCGGGCTCCCGCGCCAGCACCGCCTTGAGGTCGGACTCGAGCAGCTCAAGCTTGCCCATCCGCTCGGCCAGCATGGCGCGGTTGTAGAGCAGGGCCATGTCGTAGACGCCGTTCAGCGCCTGGTCGTAGACCGCCATGGCCTCGTCGAGCCGCTCATTGGCGACCAGAATCTCGGCGTGGGTGAGTGCCAGCTGCGAGCGCTCGGCCTGATCCTCGGCCTTGATCCCGGTGAGCAGCGTGCGCGCCTCATCCAGCCGCGACAGCGAGGCCAGCAGCACCGCACGCCGCAGCTGCGCGGGAAAAACGTTGCTGCCGGTGGTCACCGACTGGTAGCGCGCCAGCGCCGCCTCCTGCTTACCGCGCGACTCCTCGATCTGGCCCAGATAGAACGCGGCATCGCTTTCGCGATCGGGCACCTTGGCCAGCTTCAGGAAATTCCCTTCGGCCTCCGACACCTTGTTGGCCTGCAGGTTGAGCAGGCCCAGCGCGTACAGCACATCGGCGTTATCCGGCGCTTTACGCTCCAGCAGGCCGAACTGGCGCCGGGCCGCTTCAAACTGACGGTCGTCGGCCAGTAGCCGCGCATAGAGCAGGCGCAGGCCCAAATCCTCGGGCGCCCGCTTCAGGGCACGTTCCAGAAAATCGACGCCGGCCGCCGCCTGACCCTGCTTCTGCAAGAGCGCAACGTAGGCCAGCGCGAGGTTGGGATTGATGTCGGTCTTGCTGACCAGCCGCTCCATCGCTTCCTGCGCCTTCGGCAGATTCTCGGCCCGCATCGCGAGCAGCGCGTAGGCAACCTGGGCATCGGTGTCGCCGGCGCGGGTCGCCACCAGCGCTTCCATCACCGACAGCGCGACCTGACGGTCGGCCTCGCTGCCCAGCAGATTGGCGATGGCGCGAAAACGGTTCCCGTCGTTGCTGCGGTCTTTGGCGAGCACGTATTTCAGGTGCTCCAGCGCCGCCGCGCCGTCCCCGGATCGGATCAGACTTGCCGCCAGCAACTGGCGGGCATCGAGGTTTTCCGGCGCCACCGCAACCCACAGCCGCGATGCCTTCAGCGCCGCGTCGTTGTCATCGGCGTACACCGCGATGCGGGCGGCGCGCTCTACGATGTCGCGGTCGCGGGTCTGTTCGGCCATCGCCAGATAATGCGTGACGGCCAGCGGCAACTGGTCGCGCTTGCCGGCAAACTCGGCAACGAGGAGCTGATAGACAGGATCGCGGTCGAGGTCTGCTGCCGCCACCGGCACGTCGCGGACGGCGGCGGTTTCGGTTTCGGTGCGGAAGGGTTCGAGGCCAGCGGCGCCCGACGCGACGACCGGGGCCAGCTGACACCCGGTGAGGCCGAGCAATAGCGCCAGCCCGGCGGCGTGGCGCAGGGCTTTAAGCATGGAAGCCTGACCGGCGCACAGATGGGGCAATTACGGCATGGGCTTTCATGGTTAAACTATAAACGACTCGAAATCCTTCTGTTCAGCCCGGCAGCGCGTCCCGGCGCGCGCTGTGGGGCGCGCGCCAAGCGGCGTGCCGCACTTCAGGTGTCACCCTAGCACGAGCATGGCCATTCTTGTTTTTGGTGTTAACCACCGCACCGCGCCGATTGATGTGCGCGAGCAGGTGGCGCTGGACGCCGGGCAATTGCCGTCGGCGCTGGCTGGCGCGCTTGAAGCGGCGGGCAGCGCTGAGGCCGTTATTCTGTCGACCTGCAACCGCACGGAGTTTTATCTGGCGGGCGAGCACTTGTCGCAGGAATCCATGCGGCGCTGGCTAGTCGCCTTCAAGGACCTCGACCCCTCGGCGGTCGGCGGCCATTTCTATGCGCTGGAAGACGCGGCCGCGGTCCGCCACGCCCGGCGCGTGGCCTGTGGACTCGACTCCATGGTGCTGGGCGAGCCCCAGATTCTGGGTCAGCTCAAACAAGCCTATGAAACCTCCGTCAGCGGCAAAGCGGTCGGCAAGACGCTGGGCAAGCTGATGCAGTACGCCTTTTCGGTGGCCAAGAAAGTGCGTACCGAGACCGCCATCGGCCAGACACCGGTCTCGGTGGCCTATGCGGCGGTTCGCCTCGCGCGGCAGATCCACGGCGACCTGGGCACCCGCACCGCGCTGCTGATTGGCGCCGGTGACACCATCAGCCTGGTGGCCGCGCATCTGCGCCGGCAGGGCATCGGGCGGATGATCATCGCCAATCGGACCTTCGCCCGATCAGAAGAGCTCGCGCGCGAGGTCAACGCCACCGCCGTGCCGTTTACGGAGCTCGCGCAGCATCTGCCGGCGGCGGACATCGTGGTCACCTCCACCGCCAGCCGACTGCCGATCCTCACCCGCGATGCGGTGCAGGCGGCGGTCAAGGCACGGCGCTATGCGCCGGTTTTCATCGTGGATTTGGCCGTGCCGCGGGATGTCGAACCCGCCGTCGCCAAACTGGACGATGTCTACCTCTACACGGTGGACGACCTGAATAACGTCATCACCGAAAACATGGAACTCAGGGCCGCCGCCGCCGTGCAGGCCGAGGAGATCGTCAACCTGCACGCGCAGGGCTTTCTGGACTGGCTGCAGTCGCTGGACGGTAACGCCACCATCGTGCGCTATCGCGAACAGGCCGAAGCCGTGCGCGAGGAGCTGCTGCAGAAAGCCCAGGCCAGACTCGCGAAGGGCGAAGACGCCGCCGCCGTGCTCAAAAGCCTGGCGCATGGGCTGACCAATCGCCTCATTCACCCCCCTACCGCCAAAATTCGTGAAGCGAGCATCGAGGGTCGTCAGGAGCTGGTGCTGGCCGCCCGCGAACTGCTGGGCCTGGACCACGCCGGAGATCCCGAATGAAAGACTCACTGCTGCGCCGGCTGGAACAGCTGACCGAGCGCCGCGAAGAAATTGATGCCCTGCTGGCTACCCCGGAAGTCATCGGGGTGCAGGACCGCTTTCGCGCCCTGTCGCGGGAACGCGCCGAAATTGACCCGCTGGTGCGCGCCTTCGGTGATTTCCGGCGAGTCGAAGCCGCCTGCGCGGAGGCGCTCGCCATGCAGCAGGACGAAGACCCCGAACTGCGCGCGATGGCCGATGACGAACTGGCCAGCAGCCGCGAGCGCCTCGCGGCGCTGGAACAGGACATCAATGTCCTGCTGCTGCCCCGCGACCCGGCCGACGACGCCAACATCTTTCTTGAAGTGCGCGCCGGGACCGGGGGCGATGAAGCCGCGCTGTTTGCCGCGGACCTCTTCCGCATGTACTGCAAATACGCGGAGCGCCGCGGCTGGCAGGTAGAAATCCTGAGCAGCAGCGACAGCGAGCTGGGCGGCTACAAGGAAGTCATCGCGCGAATCATCGGCCACGGGGCCTACTCGCTGCTGAAGTTCGAGTCCGGCGCACACCGGGTGCAGCGCGTGCCGGCCACCGAGTCGCAGGGCCGCATCCACACCTCGGCCTGCACGGTGGCCGTGCTGCCGGAAGCAGATGAAATCACCGACTACGAAATCAACCCGGCGGATCTGCGCATCGACACCTATCGCGCCTCCGGCGCCGGCGGCCAGCACGTCAACAAGACCGACTCCGCTATTCGCATCACCCACCTGCCGACCGGCGTGGTGGTGGAGTGTCAGGACGAGCGCTCGCAGCACAAGAACCGCTCCCGCGCGCTCAGTCTGCTGAAGGCGCGGCTGCTGCAAAGCGAACGTGACAAACAAAGCGCCGAGCAGGCCCAGACCCGGCGCCTGCTGGTCGGCTCGGGCGACCGCTCGGAGCGGATCCGGACCTACAACTTCCCGCAGGGGCGCATCACCGACCACCGCATCAACCTCACCGTCTACAAGCTGGACGGGGTGATGGAAGGCGAGCTGGATCTGGTCGTCCAGCCGCTGGTTAGCGAACACCAGGCCGAACTGATGGCGCAACTCGGCACCGATGCCTGAACCAACGCCCACGGTCGGCAGCCTGCTGGCCGAGGCCCTGCGCGCACAGCCGACGGACCGGCTGGACCTTGAACTGCTGCTGGGCGAGGTGTTGGGGCTCAGCCGCGCCGGCCTGCTGCGCGAACGCGACACGTCGGTCGACGTCCTTGCCGCCGCCCGCTTTGCCGACCTGCTCAATGCCCACCGCGCCGGCCGGCCGGTGGCGCAATTGCTGGGTCGGCGCGAGTTCTGGTCACTGACGCTGGAAATCGACGAACACGTGCTCATCCCGCGACCCGATACCGAACTGCTGGTCGAAACCGGCCTGCGGCTGCTGGGCGAGGCCCCGCCGGGGGCAATTGTCGATCTGGGCACCGGCAGCGGTGCGGTGGCGCTGGCGCTGGCCAGCGAACTTGAGGGTCAGGTGGTGATTGGGATAGACGACTCGAGCGCAGCGCTGCGGGTGGCCGCCCGCAATGTCGCCCGGCTGGCGCCGCGGCAGGTGCGCCTGCTGCGCGGTCGCTGGCTGGCTGCGCTCGCGCCGGCAAGCTGCGCGCTCATTGTGTCCAATCCGCCTTATCTGGAAGCCGGCGACCCGGCACTGGCTGCCGACGGCGCGCTGCGCTACGAGCCGGCGCATGCGCTGGCCAGCGGTCCCGCGGGGCTCGACGACCTGCGCGCGATCGCGACCGCCGCCCCCTGCTGCCTGCTACCCGGTGGCTGGCTCGCGATGGAGCACGGCGCCAGCCAGGGCCCAGCGGTACGGGGACTACTGGCCACCGCGGGCTTCGAGCACATCGAGACCCTGCGCGATCTGGCCGGGCACGAGCGCGTCAGCTGCGGTCGCCGCCCGGCGGATTTACGCCCCGGCGAGGCTTCCGACATACTCCGCTGATGGACGACCGACGCCTCCTGCGCTACGCCCGGCAAATCCTGTTGCCGGAAATCGACATCACCGGCCAGCAACGGCTGGTCGATGCCGCGGTGGCCGTGTTCGGACTGGGCGGCCTCGGCTCACCGGTGGCGCTGTATCTGGCGGCGGCGGGCGTGGGCCGGCTGGTGCTGGTGGATTTCGACCAGGTGGAGCTCTCTAACCTGCAGCGCCAGATCATCCACGCCACCGGCGACCTCGGCCGGCTGAAGGTTGAGTCAGCGCGCGACCATCTGCTGGCGCTCAATCCCGAAGTGAGCGTGGAAACGGTGTCTAAAGTGCTTGAAGGCGATGCGCTCGATGCCATCGTCGGCAGCGTCGATCTGGTGCTCGATTGCACCGATAACTTCCCTACCCGCTTCGGCATCAATGCGGCCTGTCACCGGCTGGGTAAACCGCTGGTGTCGGGCGCGGCGATCCGCTTTGAAGGTCAGGTCAGCGTCTATTTCCCGGGCCAGGGCGAGAGCCCCTGCTACCGTTGCCTGTACGACGACAGCCCGGCCAACGCCGAAACCTGCGCCCAGACCGGCGTCGTCGCGCCGCTGCTCGGCATCATCGGCAGCGTGCAGGCGCTGGAGGCGCTTAAAGTGCTGGCCGGCATCGGCGAACCGCTGCGGGGGCGGCTCCTGATGCTCGACGGTCTGCGCATGGAGTGGCACAGCATGCGGTTCAAGCGCGATCCGCAGTGTCCGGTATGTGGGCCGTCAGCACCTGTCTGACCCTGCCCGTCCCCGTGCACGCGGCCCTGCTGGCCCACGCGCAGGCCACGCCCACGCTTGAAGTCTGCGGCCTGCTCGGCGGCCGTGAGGCCTGCGCCAGCAGCCTCTATCGCATCCCCAATGAAGATCCTTCGCCCGCCACCGCCTTCGAAATGGCGCCGCAAGCCATGTTGACGGCCTTTCAGACCATGCGTGCGCGCGGCGAGGAACTGGTCGGCATTTACCATTCGCATCCGCAGAGCCCGGCCAGCCCGTCGGCGCGCGATCTGGCGGCGGCGGCCTACCCTGGCGTGGCATATCTGGTGGTGTCCTTGCTGCCGCCGACGCCCGTAGTCGGCGCCTTTGTATTCGACGGCGAGGGCTTCCAGCCCATCCGCCTCCGCGTGGGATCCGGGGTCAAGACCGCGCCCCTGCCGCCGATAAGCGGCTAGCGCTTCGCCTCACAAACCGCGTTTCATAAGGAAATCGTCTATGAGCATTGGCCTTCTCATCGCGCTGGCAATCGTCGCCGTGGTGCTGATTTACGTCATGGTGGTCTACAACGGGCTGGTCAATCTCAAGCACGGCGTGGCCAAGGCCTGGTCGAACATCGATGTCCTGCTGAAGCAGCGCCACGACGAACTGCCCAAGCTGGTTGAAGTCTGCAAGCAGTACATGGGCTTCGAGAAAGACACCCTGGAGCGGGTGACGGCGGCGCGCTCGGCGGTGTTTGCGGCGCGTGAGCGCTCGGATGTCGCGCAGGTCGGTGCGGCAGAAGGCGTGCTACGGGCAGGTCTGGGCAATCTTTTTGCGCTGGCTGAAAGCTATCCGGAACTCAAGGCCGACCAGCAGTTCAAGCAGCTGCGCGACCGGATTTCGCAACTGGAAAACGCCATCGCCGATCGGCGCGAACTCTATAACGACACGGTCAACCTCAATAACGTACGGATTGAGCAGTTCCCTGACCTGATCGTCGCCCGGCTGTTCGCTTTTGGGACCCGGCCGCTGCTGGAATTCAGCGCGGAGGAAACGAAAGACCTCGACCTCCGGCAGCTCTTCAACTAGGGCGCAGCCCCTTCGGCATGGGTGCTTTCGCCCACTCCGTCGCCAGCGCGCCGGTCGATGAGTTCCTGACATTTTTTGGACTGGGGCTGGTCGGGTTTGTGGTCGCCGCCGTGGTGACCTACCGCTCGCTCACCCACAAGCGGCTGATCGAGGACACCCCGACCTCGCGCTTGCGCTCGGTCTCACAGGGGTTTGTGGAACTGCAGGGCACGGCCGCGGTATTTGAAGGCGAGGCCATCGTTTCGCCGATCAGTAACACCCCTTGCTGCTGGTACCGCTACAAGGTGGAAGAGCGCAGCAGTAGCGGGAACCTTAAAAACGAAGACCGTTGGCGCACCATCGAAAGTGACACCAGCACGGCCATTTTTAAACTGGACGACGGCACCGGAATTTGCGGCATCGACCCCGAAGGGGCACGCGTGACCCCTTCGCTCAAAAAAGTCTGGTTCAGCAACGAGCGACACCCGTGGTACGAGGCAGCGACCACCGGCCTGGCGGGCTGGCTGGGAAACAAGCGCTACCGCTTCACCGAGGAGCGCATCGAACTCGGCGCAGCGCTTTACGCGTTGGGCCATCTCATCACCCACGGCGGTGCCGCGCCGGCGCTGGCCGAATCGGACGTCGCCCAGATCCTGCGCGAGTGGAAAGCCGACAAGGCCCAGTTGCTGGCCCGCTACGACCGCAACGGCAACGGCGAAATCGATATGGACGAGTGGGAAGCGGCGCGCAGCGATGCG
Source organism: Gammaproteobacteria bacterium (assembly GCA_030833185.1). Classification (GTDB taxonomy): domain Bacteria; phylum Pseudomonadota; class Gammaproteobacteria. Next base: position 95,473 of record JAURHQ010000001.1, read on the forward strand.
CGACGCGAAGCCGCCGCCCAGGTCGCGACGGCCGCAGTGGCGCCAGCGGTCGACCTGTTGGCGAAACCCCGCGGCGGCGGGCGGCCCTTCATCATCGCGGCGACTCATGAAGACGACCTGCGTGCCCGGCACCTGCGCCATCTGGCGGCAGGCCTGGTGATTGCCGTGGGGCTGGGCGTACTGGGCGTCTGGGCGCTGGTGGTTCGCTTCGGTTAAACACCGCCCGTGCTACATTCGCGGCCTCTGGCGAGCGACTGACACAGGCGAGATTTCCATGCATACCCCCCCGCAACTCGAGGCGGCCCGCGCCGCGTTGCCGAACTTTTCCAAGGTCGATCCGGCGGCGCTGCGTGAGCAAATCACCGCGCTCATCAAGGACAGCGAGGCCGCGCTCCACACCCTGCTGAACAAGGACACGCCCGCGACCTGGGACGCCCTCTTTGCGCCACTGGAAGCCATCAACGACCGACTCAACAAGGCTTGGGCGCCGGTGCGGCACCTGCACGGCGTGGCGGATACCGATGCCCTGCGTGAGGCCTACAACGACGTGCTGCCAGAGGTGGTGCGCTACGGCTCGGCCCAGTTGCAACATGACGGCCTGCACGCCGCGTTTCAGCGCTTTGCGGCGTCGGCCGGGTTTGCGGCCGAGCGCCCCGCGCGGCAACAGGTGGTCAAGCAGGCCCTGCGCGATTTCCGGCTGGGCGGCATCGCACTGGACGGCGAGCGGCGGGCGCGTTTTCTCGAACTCCAGCAGCGCCTGAACCAGCTCGGCACCTCGTTTCAGGAACATGTGCTGGACGCTACCCGCGCGTTCAGCATTCATCTGACCGATGAGGCGCGGCTCGCCGGCTGGCCGACACATTTGCGCCAACTCGCGGCCCAGAACGCAAGCCTCAAGGGCGTCGATGGCTGGGTGCTGACGCTCGATGGGCCGTGTTATCTGGCGGTGATGATGTACGCGGAGGACCGCGCCCTGCGGGCCCAGATCTATCAGGCCTACTGCACGCGCGCCTCCAACGAGGGCCCGCAAGCCGGTCGTTTCGACAATGGCCCGCTGATCGACGACATCCTGAAGTGCCGCCACGAACTCGCGACCCTGCTTGGCTTCGCCAACTACGCGGAATACTCGCTGGCGACCAAAATGGCGCCTTCGGTGCCGGCGGTGCTTGAGTTTCTGACCGAGCTTGCCGCCCGCACCCGTCCCCATGCCGAGCAGGAAATGGCGGAACTGGTCGCGTTTGCCCGCGACACGCTGGGACTCGCGCAGCTGGAAGCCTGGGACATCGCCTTCGCGTCCGAGCGCCTGCGTCTCCACGCGTTCGACATTTCGCAGGAAGCCCTGCGCCCGTATTTCCCCGTCAAGCGGGTCACCGCAGGCCTGTTCGCGATGCTCAATCGCCTCTTCGGCCTGCGCGTCGAACCGCTAACAGACGTTGACCGCTGGCACGACGACGTCACGTGCTATGCGATTTTCGACCGCTGCAGCAGCCTGCGCGGCCTGTTCTACCTTGACCTCTTCGCGCGCCCCGGCAAGCAGGGCGGGGCGTGGATGGATGAATGTCTGGTCCGCCGACAAACGGCTAGTGGCCTCCAGCACCCGGCGGCCTTTCTGACCTGTAATTTCACCCCGCCGGTGGCTGGGCAGCCTTCCCTGCTCACGCACGACGAAGTCATCACCCTGTTCCATGAGTTTGGTCACGGCCTGCATCACCTGCTGACGCTGGTCGATGAGGCGGCAGTCTCCGGCATCAACGGCGTGCCCTGGGATGCGGTGGAACTGCCCAGCCAGTTCATGGAGAATTTTTGCTGGGAAGCGGCCGCGCTGGATCTGCTGGCCGCTCATCACGACACCGGCGAACGCCTGCCCAGCGCGCTGTTCGAGCGCCTGCTGGCGGCCAAAAATTTTCAGTCAGGCATGAAAATGCTGCGACAGATCGAATTCGCGCTGTTTGACTTCCGCCTGCACGCCGCAGATCCGGCGACGCTCGACGTTCAGGCCCTGCTGGACGAAGTGCGCCAGGCGGTCGCAGTGGTGAAGGTGCCGGCCTGGAACCGGTTTCAGCATGGCTTCACCCACATCTTCGGCGGCGGTTATGCGGCGGGGTATTACAGCTACAAGTGGGCTGAAGTGCTGGCGGCAGATGCGTTTGGCCGGTTTGAGGAAGCGGGCGTGTTTGATCCGCAGGCCGGTCAGGATTTTCTGCAGCATATTCTGGAAGCCGGTGGTGCCACCGATGCCATGCAGTTGTTTCGGCGCTTCCGCGGTCGGGATCCGGCGCCGGACGCCCTCTTGCGGCGTTCTGGACTGGCGTCCTGATTCAGTTTACAAACCCGTCATGCGGCAGTTGCGCACTTTCTTGCTGGCCCTGAGCTTGCTTCCCGGCATCACGACCGGCGCGGAGTCGATGTACGTCATCGACAAACTGCTGGTGGGCGTGCACCGCGACCGCGACCTGAACAGCGCCATTATCAAAGTCCTGCCCACCGGCAGCCTGCTGCAGGTGCTGGAGCGCAACGACCAGCTCGCGCGGGTCAAGGACGCCGAAGGGGTAGAAGGCTGGGTCGATGCCGCCTACCTGATGCAAGAGCCCCCGGCCAGCATGCAGCTGGCGGACGCGCGTCAGGAACGCCAGATGCTGTTGGAGCGCATCAAGCAGTTGGAAGGCCGGCAGACCTCGGGCGCAAGCCCCGCCCAGGCAGACGGTGGCAAAGTCGAAGATCTGACCAACGAAAACACCGAGCTCAAGAGCCAGCTGTCCTCGCTGAAACTCAAAGGCAGCGAACTTGAGCAGCAGCTGAAATCGCGCGGCGGCGCCGCCGGCGACAGCTCCGCCGCCGGCGAATTGCGGAAAGCCAATCTGGAGCTCACCGAAACGCTCACCAGCCTGCGCGCCCGCAACAACGAGCTGGAAGCGCAACTCGCCACCGACACCGCGCTGGGTCGACTTCGCGGCACCGTCAGTCTGGGTTCACCGTGGATGATGCTCGGTCTGGCCGTGCTGATTGCGCTGTCCTTCGGCGCCGGCGCGTTCTGCGTGGACTATCTCAATCGCCGTCGCCACGGCGGATTCCGGATCTAGACCCGCATGCTGACTGTCGCCAGCTGGAATGTGAACTCGATCAAGGCCCGCTTGGACCATCTGGTGCGCTGGTGCGAGGGCGCTCGCCCCGATGTGCTCGCCTTGCAGGAAACCAAAACCGTCGACGCCAACTTCCCCTTCGACGCGCTGTCGAGTCTGGGCTATCACGCCGAAATCAGCGGTCAGCCCTCTTATAACGGCGTCGCGGTACTCAGTCGCGAGGTGCCGCTGGAGGTGGTCACCGCCATTCCAGGCTTTGCAGACGAGCAAAAGCGGGTGCTGGGCGTGCGGCTGCCGCAGTTGTTTCTGCTCAACCTGTATGTGCCCAACGGCTCCGCCGTCGGCAGCGATAAATATGCCTACAAGCTGGCCTGGCTGGACGCCCTGCTGGCCTGGCTGCCCGAGCTGCTCGCCGCCCACCCGCGATTGCTGGTGGTGGGAGATTTCAACATCGCGCCCGATGACCGGGACGTGCACGATCCCGCCGCCTGGCGCGACCAGATCCTGTGCAGCGAGCCTGAACGCAGCCGCCTCCAGCAATTGCTGGCGCTGGGCTTCAAGGACACCTTCCGGCTGTTCGAGGCGGGCGACGGCTGTTTTTCGTGGTGGGACTACCGGGCGGCGGGCTTCCGCCGGAATCTGGGCTTGCGCATCGACCTCTGTCTGGCCAGCAACAGTCTCGCCAGCACGTGTCAAAGCAGCCAGATCGATCGCGAACCCCGCGGCTGGGAAAAACCCTCGGACCACGCGCCGGTGGTCACCCGCTTCGAGCCTGCGCCCTGAGCTTGCGCCAGATCACTTCCCGCAGCGGCGTGTTTTGCGCAAGATGCCTGCAAGCTAGAGGAGGCGCTGAAGATGGCACGCGACGATAACTCGCTGGAAACCTTTGCTTTCGACACTTGGTCTGCGCTGGCGAAGTCCGACCCGCAGGCCTTTGAGGCCGCGCGCCGCGTGCTCATTGAGGAGGTCATTCTCTCTGCCCCAAGCAATCTGCAGCCCCGCCTCCGAGGGCTTCAGTGGCAGATTGACCGCCTCCGGGAACTGCACCATCCCATGGGGGCATGCGTGAAAATTTCCAATCTGATGTGGCGTCAGGTGATCGGTGAAAACGGACTAGTGGCCAATGTGCAGCGCTTGGGAACACGCTCAATGAACCAAGCGGTGCAGCCTCGCTCAGCCACCATTCTGCCCTTCGCGCGCCGGCAGTAGGCGGCGGAACTGCTTGAATTAGCAGCACCCGGCTTTTAGACTTCGCCCCCCCAAAGCCCAGACAGCGCCGGACACCGCCATGAAAGCCGACATTCATCCCGCCTATCGTGATATCACCGTGACCTGCAGCTGCGGGAATTCCTTTCAGACCCGGTCGACGACTCGCGTTGAGTCGCTGTCGCTGGACGTCTGTTCGGCCTGCCACCCGTTCTATACCGGGCAGCAGAAAATCGTCGACACCGCCGGCCGCGTGGACAAATTCCGCCGCAAATACGGCGGCTAATCCGCAGCCCGGAACTTATCGTCTAGCACCCGGTCTGCAGGGCTGCGCTGGTGACAGCGCCTCCGCCCTCCTCCCGGCTGGAGTTTCCCGTCCACGTTTTCCCGCGTGGCGGTCATCACAGCCCCGGGTGCGTGCGCTCCCCCTCAAGCAACCCACGCCCCCGGGGTTTCTTTTTTTAGCGACCCTGCGTC
>JAURHQ010000200.1 GCA_030833185.1 Gammaproteobacteria bacterium
CGCATGATGCCGTTAAAGGCATCCCAGTCGACCTTGCGCTCTTTCTTCTCTTTCGGATTTGGTATTTTCTTTGCCAAAGCCGCGAGCGACTTGGCAATACTTTCCTCCACCCCGCCCCCCCGGTGCGGCGCGGTGGCGCCGTCATCGTGCGGCACTTCGGTGGGCAATTCGCCCTCGTCGTCGCGCGCAATGGGGCCGTCAGGCGGCTCTATGCGGTAAGCCAATGTCAAACCCTACCCCGTTTGATCAAATCCAGCGCCGGCCACAGTTGCGCGGTCACCGCGCCGAGGCCTTCGCTGATGTGTAAATCGTTGAAATCAGTGCGCCCCTCGCGCGGCTTTGCCGTCGAGAAAAACGGCCGCATCCATGTGGCGCGTTTCAGCGCCTGGGCGGCGTCCTTGGCTTTGGTCACGCCAGGGTTGCCGTCGGTCAGATAGTCATCGTCGGCCAGCACCAAAATGCCCGCCTTCGGCCACAGCGCACGCACCACGCGCGCCGCGGGCAACAGGCCACCGCAGTCGAACGCCGCGAACGTGGGCACCGTGTACCCGGCCGCCGCGCGCGCGCTCGCCGCCGTGGCGTAGCCCTCCGCGATCATGATCGGCCCGTCGTAGGCGCAATCCTCCGGCAACGCCAGCGCGCAGCTCACGCCACGCGTCTGCCCGGCATTGCCGTAGGGCTCCGTCTTCGCCATGCCGCCGGTGAACCGCTTCTCCCCGCTCGGCTTGATGATCTGCACGCCGCGCAGCGCCTGCGCCTCGGGCAGGTCATAACGCATCATCGGCACAATCAGCCAATCGCGCGAGTAGCGCACGCCCTCGGGCCGCGTGATGCCCTTGCGCACCAGGTACGGGCTCACACCCTCAACCGCAGCACGTCCCCACGTCTCGCAAGCACGGTTCGCCGCATCCCGCACCGCCGCCTCGCGCTCGGCAGCGGCCTGCGCCTCAGCGGCCTCGCGGGCACGGCGGCGGGCTTCCACCTCCTCCGCGCTCACCACGCGCGCCGTGTTGCGCTCGAAGGTGTAGCCGCCCTGCATGGCCAGCTTCACCACCGTCGCAATCGTGTACCCGCCAGGGCGATACTTGAACGACTTCCACGTCGCCATCGCCGCACGCGGCTGGTACTTGTCCGACAGTACGCTCCACTGGTCCCACGCCGTGAACGCAGCCTCGCCGAACTCCGCCTTAAGGCCCATGCCCACCTGCAACCAGGTGTCGCGGTCGTCCGGCGAGATATAGCTCAGCATCGTCTGCGCCGTGTGCAGGTCGACTTGGGGGCGCTCCATCGTGGCGGTCGCGCCGCTCATACCGACAACCACCCCGCCACGCCCGTCAGGCGCTGTGGTGCCTTGTTTGACTTGTGATGACCGGCGCGTGATTTATTCAGCGCGATCGCATGCGCGCGTATCTTCGCCACACGGCGGCGATTGATGGCTTCGAAATCCTCCAGCGGCTCGCCGGTCACCGTGTAAAACGGCGCCCCCAACTTGGCGCTTGCAGCAATCACCCCGGCGCGGCGCCACTTGGTAAAACGCATCTGCACCGCCTCAAGCGACCAGTCATCATCCGTATCGCTCGCCTGCCATAACGCCAGCGACGTCATCGCGCCACGCTCCGCCATCAGCGCAAGCAAACGCTCCTCGCGGTCGCGATCCTCGCGCCACGAGCGACGATTTCCGGGGCCGCTCATGCCGCCACCCGCACCCGTTGCACGCGGTCCAGCATCGCCAGCGCCTTGCTCAAGGTCTCCGTCGCGCTGGTCACGGCCGCGATGGCGCGGTCCGCCTGCGCCACGGGCTCGATCACGCGCACCTCATAGCCCGTCTCGCCCATGAACCACTGCGCCGCGGCGTGATAACCGCGATCGCGCGCCATGCGCAGCACCAGCCGCACCTGGCTCGGCTTCAACCGCTCCGGGCGCTGCGGGTTCAGCGCGTCCAGCAGCTTGCGCTGCGCCGTATCGGGCGACAGGTCGGGCCACAGCGCGCAGCCCACCACCTTCGCCCCGCCAGCGTGCTGCACCGCAGCCGTCAGCGCCTCTTCGTCCGTCGCAAAAACAGGCAGATCCGCTTGCATCACACACCCTTACGAAAAATTCGGAACCCTTCGTAACGACACCCTGCAGGCAAAAAAACACAATGCCGGCATGAACTCGAAAAAAGAAAGCGCCCCGCACGCCGGGGCAGGCATGCAGGGCGCAAGGGACGCTGCGCGCCGGGGGAAGGAAACCGCGCAGCAGTTCGGCCAGAGGTGGCTACCGAACACAGGAGCCCGAACGAGAGGTCATCTCGCCCGGGCATTGAAAGCATCGAAGTCGGCCGCATCACACGCGGCCCTGACGCGCCGCCAGCAGATCAAGCTCAGCACGGCACTGCGCCGCCATCCGCTCAGCATCCGCAAGCGCCTCACGCAGCGCCGCCTCGCGGCACACATGATCGCCGTCGCCAGCGTCCAGATGCACGCTATCGATCGTGCAAAACGCGCGTGGCGCGAAAGCAGAAGCACTGAACGGATGGGCTGCGGCCCATGCCATACCCTTTCTCACCAACTTGCTCACATTGCCTCCGTCGCTTGTGAAGCACGGAAGGACGCCGGTAGCATGCTGATTCCTACATCCGCACGCCCCTGTGGCGCCCCTCCATGCTCAAACCCACACACATTGGTTTCGTCTGGTACACCGCGGACGACTACGCGGCAGCGCGAGCGCTCATGCTCGACAGCGAAAAGCTGTCCGAAACTTTCAGCGACTGGCTCGCCAAAGCGGAGCAAGGCGTCAAGGCCCAATGCAAGGGGGGAATCATCCCCGTCAAGGCGTACGTGCACAGCCAGCTTTTCGGGGCCTGGTGCCTCGCCCACAACGTCAAACCCGACGCACAAGGGCGCCTGCTCTTTGCAAATCACACCGCTTACGACGCGGCAATCAAAGCGCGCGGATAACGAGCTCACGCTGCCTCCTTCTGCTCGTTCAGATCACGATGGCGGCCATTTCCTTGAATCAGCCCAAGGCGCAGCGCTGCGCCGCGCACTCGATCGCACTGGTCCTGCGGCAGATCGCCGTCGGGCCATTGCGAAATCGCGCTCGACGACACATTCAGGCCAGCGGCGAGGTCTTTCACCTTGCCGCCGAACAGTTCAATGGCTTCGCTTTTCGTCATGCTGAAAGAAACTTTAGCATACTCAATACCACAGCGCAAGCATACTAAACTTAAGCTGCCTTACGCTAGTAGCATGGTTGCAACACTTGCCTCGCGCGTGCAGCAGCGCATGGATCATCACGGCCCGTTTTTCATCATGCCGCGCAACGGCCGCTGGCACGTCATCTACAACGACGAGTCGCTGGGCGCCTACCATCGGCCCGAAGCAGCGGCTGACGACCTGGCGGGCGGTCACACTTTTTCGCCAAGCAACGGGGTTGACCCCGGCGCATGCGGCATTTCGCCCGACCTGCCCGAGTGGACGCGCGTTAAATAATCGTTAGGGCGCACGCGGCGGGCGCAGCTTGTGCGCCTTCAGCAGTGCGGCTTCGATCAACTCAGCAGGCGTCTCGGCCTGCTCTGCCATCCACTGCACCAGCCATTCCGGCAGGCGCAGCGGAACGTTTACTCGGCGCAGGCCTGGCGGGGCTGGCGGGCGTCCGCCTTTGTTCTTGTCGCTCATGTAGACGTACTCTCCAATTCGTGGGTCCAGTGCAATGCCTGCCCACCCATCATGGGTGAGGGCCATCGGTCCAGCGCGTCGTGCAGGTGTTCCAGTCAAAGCCGTTCCAAGTTGTGTGCCGAACCTTGCCGCATCTACAACGCTGCTCAAAAGCAATGCCGTACACGTTCCACTTCAGCGGCTCCCACTTGTGCCTGTGCAGCAGCGCCCGTAGGCGCTGCAAAGGGCTTCCGCCCTGGCGCTCAGTCGCGCCCGACATAAAGGGCCTCAAGGGTTTTGTCGGCCTGGGGCCGCTGAGCCCACAGCACGTCCATGCGTGCAAAGGCCAGGGCTTGGGTGCCGTAGCCGATGCCGGCCTCGGCCACGCCGTCAACAGTGACGACCCAACGGTTTTGGTTGTTGACGACGATGGTGCGGGTGTTGAGTTGCATTTTGTTTGCTCCGGGTTGCGTGTTGCGATGTCGTTACTGTAGCACAGCAACCGCCAGCGTCAACAACTATTTTGTAACACGCAAACATGGTCACGCTTCGGCACCAGCGCCCTAACAGCGCGCTGCACCGGACCCGCCAAAAGCGGCGGGCCGGTGAGCGCTATCGTTAGAGGCTTGCATCTTGTTCACACATGGCCCCATCAATGTCTGTGCGCTGGCAACCAGCGCTGTACACAATTCCGAGCCGTCTAAACTCTTCTCCGCTCACGTTCCGCAACAGCCACTCAAGCCGGTCGCTGTCGGCACGCAAACGTGCGTTTTCTTTGTCAAGCGCAAGCAGCTTGTTAGCCGCTTGCCTGATCGCCTCGCCCTTCACTGGCGTTTTCGCGCAGTGGCTTTCTCTGGTCAAAAATCCCGCGTACCGTTGTGCAATGCTCATTTCGTTCTCCGCTTCAATCGCGCCTCTAACCCGGCGTTCGAGTCGGACGCTCCGCAAGCGTCGCGCCGCTCAACTCTGCGTTAGGCGTCAAATGCAAGCATGTGCTGCAATGGCCGGGTTGAAATGTTCTCGGTCCATCGCTTTGCCTCTCGCCAGTCATTGGCGTTGCTCCCGTTGATGCGCGCATGAAAGCTCCAGGCCATGCTGTCAGCGGTCTCCAGCATGGATGTGATGTATGGGTCAGCCAGCGCTGTTGTCTTGAGCCCAAATCCGTGCAGCCTGAGGTCTGGCCTGGTTGCCTTAATGGCCATCAGCACGGCAGCAACGGCGCGCGGGTCACCGTTGCGCTTGCACACTGACCCGACACCCACCCATTGGCCATGCGCCAGCCTGTCACCGTAGAGTTGCAAATGCGTTACGTAGTCATCGGGCGCAAAACCTTGGAGCACAGGCAGGATGTAGACCCCAGTGTCTTCGGTCAACAAGGCGTCATACCGTTGCACCGTTAGGCGCTGGTGTTCTGGGATGCTTAGACCGGTCTTTTCAACGATGAACGGTTCACACATGTAGTCCTGAGCCACAGCAGCCAGCAGCGTCCCGTTTGTCTTCCATCGCCTAATCTGGTCCGCGTACTCCGCAACCGAGTGCCGATAGTGGCCGTGCGTGCTGATCTCAGTGAATGCCCCGCTGTCCATAATCCAGTCCCCAACTTGGAAAGCCCCCTTGCGATTACGCAGGCGATTGACGCTCACAAATGCTGCATCAAAGTGCTTTGCATCGCTTGGTTGGTGTAGCCCCGTGAAAAATCGCATTTTTGTGTTCTCGCTGTGCCCCGGGCATCTGCCACCAGGCCTAACCGGGCGCTCAAGCGGACGTCCACAAGTGGCCGCCGCTTAGCTGTTGGGTTCAAGTCATCGCGCAGCGACCGCGCGCTGGTTTCATCCAGCGCCAGGCGAAACACGCTTGCGCCAATGTCAAACGCCACACCCAGCCGACCACGCACCGGGCACATCGGGGTGACGGCCCGCACCGCCGCGTCCTGATAGCTTGCCGGCAGTTGCGCCGGCCTTGTTGAATCGTCTGCCATTCTCGGATCCCACGACGTTGCGACATTGCAACAGCCGCATCTTACCTGAAAACTTAAGCATGCTTGACAAACGAGTTTAGATTACTTACATTGCCCCCATCGCGCCAATTCCGGCGCATTGATGGAGGCAGCAATGCAAAGCACACTGATCGGCAAACACGTAATCGTCCGCACCTACAGCGCCGGGGTGCACGCAGGAATCCTCGCCGCGCGTGACGGCAAAGAAGTCGTCCTCACCAACTCCCGCCGCATCTGGTCATGGGTGCCGGCCACCCCCGAAAGCGGCAGCCTGAGCGGCATCGCTGTCGACGGCGTCGGCAAAGGCAGCAAACTCGGTAAAGCGGTGCCCAGCATCGAGCTGACCGAAGCCATTGAGGTGATCGAAACCACCGAAGCAAGCGCCGCATCAATCAACGCCGCAACGTGGAGCGGCAAATGACCCCCAAATACTGGGACGGGTACGGGGACGGGTCCGGGTACGGGTACGGGGACGGGTACGGGTCCGGGTACGGGTACGGGTACGGGGTTATTCTCAAACTCAATGGAGTACGAATCGTGCCAGAAATCGGAAAGAACCAACTGGTCATCCTGCCCCACGGGTGGGTCATCTGCGGGTTTGTGGACGAGCA
>JAURHQ010000201.1 GCA_030833185.1 Gammaproteobacteria bacterium
GCTGGCGGCCCACAAGACGCAGTTGCCGCATCATGTCTTTCTAAAAATGAATTCGGGCATGAACCGCCTGGGCTTTGCGCCCGAGCGCTACCGTGCCGCCTGGGCCCGGCTGCAGGCCTTGCCCCAGGTGCAGGAAGTTTGCCTGAGCACCCACTTCAGCGACGCCGACGGGCCTCGCGGCATCGCTGCTCAGTTGGCGGTCTTTGAGCGCATCACAGCCGATCTGCCCGGCGAGCGGTCGCTGAGCAACAGCGCGGCCAGTTGGACTCCGCTGGCCGACGCGGTCCGCTGGATCGTGGAAGACGGCGGCACTGCCGTGCTGGCGCATCCGGCCAAATATTCGCTCACCCATGCCAAGCTGCGCGAACTCATCACCGAATTCAAAACGGCCGGCGGTGCCGGGCTAGAAGTGGCCTGCGGCTTCCAGACGCCTGCGACCACGCGTCAGCTGGCCGATTTGTGCCGGCGCTTCGAGCTTACGGCTTCGGCCGGCTCTGATTATCACGGCGGCCCGGGCGACCATGCTCGCCTCGGCCAGCCGGGTCCCATGCCCGCCGACCTCACGCCGGTGTGGGCACACTGGGCGCTCGCTTAACTATTGTTTCGATCTGTTTCTGGAGAGTAGCCGCATGAAGCTTGCGGGCGTCAAAGTCGTGGACCTGTCGATGTTTCTGCCGGGTCCGCATTTCACCATGATGATGGCCGACCACGGCGCCGAGGTGATTCGCGTCGAGCCGCCGGGCGGCGAACCGGCGCGTGGTCTGGGCTTGAGCCAGGGCGGGCACAGCGTGTGGTTTCGCAACACCCACCGCGGCAAGCGCAGCCTGCAGCTGAATCTCAAAGCCCCCGCCGCCCGCGACCTGCTGCTGAAGCTGCTGGCCGATGCCGACGTGCTGGTCGAAGGCTTCCGGCCGGGCGTGATGAAGCGCCTTGGGCTCGACTACGACACGGTCAGCGCAATCGCGCCACAGATTGTCTATTGCTCGATCTCGGCCTTCGGCCAGACCGGGGTCTATCGCGACAAGCCGGCGCACGACATCGCCATCGAGGCGCTGGCCGGCACGCTCGATTTTCATCGCGGACGCGACGGACGCCCGACCAATCCCGGCATGCCGGCGGCCGACATGGCGGGCTCGCTGATTGCTTTTACCGGTGTGTTGATGGCGCTGTTCCGGCAGCGCGAGACCGGCAAGGGGGACTATCTCGACATCGCCCTGCACGACGCGGTGCTGGCCTGGACCAGCAACTACGCCGGCCCGGCCTTTGTCGAACAGCGCGGGCACGATGTGCCGATGGAGCGCAACTGGGGCGGCGCGGCGTTCTACAACATCTACGCGACCGCGGATGCCAAACATCTGGTGCTGGGCGGCATGGAGCATCACTTCTGCGCCAACCTGCTGAACAAGGCCGGGCGTCCTGATCTGCTGCCGCTGACCTATGAAGTGCCGGGACCGAAGCAGCAGCCGGTGCGGCAGTTTCTGGACGAGTTTTTCGCCGGCAATACGCTCGAACACTGGCTGGCCTGGCTGTCGGATATCGACGTTTGCTATGCGCCGCTGCGCACGCTTTATGAGGGTCTCTACGACCCGGCGACGGCCGCCCGCGGCATGCTGGTGGAGGACGAGCAGGGCATGCCGATGCTCGGCGTGCCGGTGATGTATCGCCACGAGCCCGGCCGCGCCGGCAAGCACGTGCCGACGCCGGGTGAGCACGGCAGCGCGATTGCGCGCGAACTGGGCTACAGCGAAGCCGCGATTGCCGATCTCCGGGCGAGCGGCGCCTTGCTGGGCGCGGCCGACTGAGCACTGCGGCGGGGGTGTCCCTACCGGATTGCAGGCCCCCGTCGCGACCCTCTACAATTCCATACGTTACCGTATGGTGAAACCTGTCTGCGCCACCGCGCCCGGAGCCCAATGACTGCTACTACTGACCGCTCGAATACCGCGCCCGCCCTCACGCTTGGCCTGCCGGGCTACGCCTACGCCGATCTGTACAACCCGCAGTCGCTGGCCCGGCTGTACGGCGATTTCACCACCCAATTGACCGCCGGTGATCCTGCGTTGGCCGCACGCTACGCCGCCTACTGCGCCAATCAGGGCGAAGGCATGACGCCGGAAGATATTTCCGCGGTGCTGACCGATACCGCGCCGCACGTCGGCAGCTTTATTGCGAAGCTGTTCGGCATCGAAGACGCCTGGGGCGCGCAGCGCGCGGCGATTCGCGACGAAGACGACACGGTGCTCAAGTTCCGTAACGAATTTGTGGCGACGCTGGCCAAGCGCTTCAAGGGACAGAGCGTTGACGCCGCCCGGTTTGATGCGCTCACCGCGCTGGTGCGCAAACTTGGCGCCGCCGCCACCAGCGATGGCCGTCGGCCGGGTGATGAGGAATATGCAATCGCGCGCGCCGGCCTCATGAGCGCCCGCCTGCTCGAGGCGTCCACCACCTTCCTCGCCAATCTGCCGGAAGGGGGCGATACCGCTGAACAGCTGGCAGCCGCCGAACGGTCCTTCGCCGAATGGAGTTTCCTGCTGTCGACTGGCGCCGTGACGTGGCCCACCGCACAGCACTGGGTGATTTTCAAGGAACCGGCCAAAACCGACGTGCAGCACCTCGTGCACTTCATCGAGAAGCAGCGCGACGGCTTCACCACCTGGATGGGCCCCGAGCACCATCGCCGCCGCCGTGACGGCTTCAAGCTGACCGACCCGCGCTACGGCCAGCGCCATGTGCTGTATGAAGTCGACCACTGCATCTACTGCCACGACCGCGATGCCGACTCCTGCTCCAAGGGCATGCGCAACAAGAAAGACGCCAGCTTCAAGGTCAATGCGCTGGGGGTGACCGCCGCCGGCTGCCCGCTGGGTGAAAAGATTTCCGAAATGCACGTGCTGAAGCGGCAGGGCGACAACATCGGCGCGCTGGCGCTGGTGGTGGTCGACAACCCGATGTGCCCCGGCACCGGTCACCGCATTTGCAACGACTGCATGAAAGGCTGCATCTACCAGAAGACCGAGCCGGTCAATATTCCGCAGATCGAAACCAACGTGCTGACCGATGTGCTCGACCTGCCGTACGGCTTCGAGATCTACGGGCTGCTGACGCGCTGGAACCCGCTTAACGTCAAACGCCCCTACATGCTGCCGTTCAACGGCCGCAAGGTGCTGGTGGTCGGTATGGGCCCGGCCGGCTACACGCTGTCGCACTACCTGCTGAACGAAGGTTTCGCGGTGGTCGGCATCGACGCCCTGAAGCTCGAGCCCCTGCCGACGGATCTGACCGGCAGCCTCGACGCTGCGCCGACGCCGGTGGCGAAGTTCAAGACCCTCTACGAAGAACTCGACAAGCGGGTGGTCAGCGGCTTTGGCGGCGTGGCCGAGTACGGCATCACCGTGCGCTGGGACAAGAACTTCCTGAAGGTCATTTACCTGACGCTGCTGCGTCGCCAGTCCTTCCGCGTGTTCGGCGGCGTCCGCTTCGGCGGCACCATGACGCTGGAAGACGCCTGGGATCTGGGCTTCGACCATGTGGCGCTGGCCACCGGTGCCGGCAAGCCCTCGGTCATCGGGCTGAAGGGCAATCTGGTGCGCGGCGTGCGCAAGGCCTCCGACTTCCTGATGGGCCTGCAGCTGACCGGCGCGGCCAAGGACGACTCCATGGCCAACCTGCAGGTGCGACTGCCCTGCGGCGTCATCGGCGGCGGCCTGACCGCCATCGATACCACTACCGAGCTCATGGCCTACTACCCGCGCCAGGTCGAAAAAATCCTCAAGCGCTACGAAATCCTGGTGCAGGATCAGGGCGAAGAGACCGTTCGCGGCCGCTTCGACAAGGAAGAGCTGGGCATACTTGATGAGTTCCTCGGCCACGGCAAAGCCGTGCGCGCCGAACGCGCCCGGGCCGCGGCGGCGGGTGAAGCGCCCGACTTCGCGCCGCTGATTAACGGCTGGGGCGGGGTGACGATGTTCTATCGCAAGACCATCGCCGACTCGCCGGCCTACCGGCAGAACCACGAGGAAATCAACGAGGCGCTGACTGAGGGCATTCAGCTCGCGCCGAACATGAATCCGCTGGAAACCCTGACCGACGAGTTCGGGGCGCTGCGTGGCGTGATTTTCGAGAAGCTCGAAGCCGAGGGCGGCAAGTCGAAGGTGGAGGTGCCGCTGCGTGGCCTGTTCGTCGCCGCCGGGACCTCGCCCAACACCATTTACCAGTCGGAAAACCCCGGCACCTTCCAGCTGAACGGCAAGTTCTTTGCGCACTTCGAGCCGGAAAGCGCGGGCGCGGCACCGGCGCTGCGACCGGGCACGGGCGAGGGCGGGCCGAAGCTGGGTGAGCCGGCGCCGTTCACCTCCTACCAGCAAAACGGGCGCTACGTCAGCTTCTACGGTGACAACCACCCGGTGTATGCCGGCAATGTGGTGAAGGCGATGGCGAGCGCCAAAGACGGCTATCCGTATATCGAAAACCTGTTTGCCGAGGAGCGTGCGCGCCAGTCGCCGGCCGAGCAGCCGGGTCGCGACGCGGTGATGCAGCGCTTCTTCGGCGCGCTGGAAGATGTGCTGGTGGCGCGGGTGGTGGCGGTCAATCGCCTCACGCCGACGATTGTTGAAGTCATTGCCCGTGCCCCCTACGCCGCGCGGCGCTTCGAGCCCGGCCAGTTCTATCGCGTGCAGAACTTCGAGTCCCGCGCGCAGCTGGTGGGCGACACCAAGCTCGCTACCGAAGGTCTGGCGCTGACCGGCGCCTGGGTCAATCCGGAAGAAGGCCTGGTGTCCTTGATCGCGCTGGAAATGGGCACCTCATCGCGCCTTCTCATGCACTTCAAGCCGGGCGAACAGCTGGTGGTGATGGGCGTGACCGGTGCGCCGACGCATATTCCGCAGAACACCACGGTGGCGATGGTGGGCGGTGGTCTTGGCAACGCCGTGCTGTTCTCGATCGGCAAGGCGCTGCGCGCGGCCGGCAACCGGGTGGTGTATTTCGCGGGCTACAAGAAGGCGATCGACGTCTTCAAGGTCAGCGATATCGAAGCCGCCGCCGACGTGGTGGTCTGGTGCTGCGATCCGGGTCCGGGGGTGGAAGCCATCACGCCCAATCGGCCGCAGGACAGAACCTACGTCGGCAATATTCTGGACACCATGGTGGCCTACGCCAGCGGCGCCCTGGGCGAAATCAGCATCCCGCTGTCGGACGCCGAGGAAGTCATCGTCATTGGCTCCGACGGCATGATGAACGCGGTGAAGAAGGCGCGGAGCGGCGTGCTGAAGCCCTATCTGAAGGAAGGGCATCAGGCGATTGGCTCTATCAACTCGCCCATGCAGTGCATGATGAAAGGCGTGTGCGCGCAGTGCATGTGCCGTCACGTGGATCCGAAGACCGGTGAGGAGAGCTTCGTGTATTCCTGCTTCAATCAGGACCAGCCGCTCGATCTGGTGGACTTCGACCATCTGCGGGCACGTCTGCGCCAGAATACGGTGCAGGAGAAGCTGTCCAACCAGTGGCTTAATCGCTTGCTGGCCAACTAGGCCGCGGCGCGCGGGCGCGGCCAGGGCAGGACGCCCGCTGCGCTCGTGACTCGCGACCAAGCCTTTGGCCCCGGAGCCCGCACGGCGGTAAAAAAGCCGTCGCGGGTGCCGCGGATGAGCGTGATGCAGTATCGTCCCCGCGTGCTCAACAAGGGGCAGGGGTTAGCACAATGACACACCTACTGAAGACGGCGGCGCTGCTGGCGGTGTTCTGGTCGTGGCTGACGCCAGCCAGTGCCGCGCCAACCGCGCCCGATCTCGACTACATGGCCCGCCTCGTCACGGAAGCGGTCGCGCAAAAGCGACCCTTCCCCGATTTTGTTCGCATCAATTCCGCCCTCGACATGGAAACGCTGTACGGCGTGCAGCAGCGCTATGTCGCGGCGCGTCTGGCGGCCGGCGAGCGGATAGGCGGGTTCAAGGGGGGCTTCATCCCGCAGTTGCCGATTGGCGGCGTGCTGTTCGCCGATGGTCTGAAAGAACACGTGCGTCAGGTCAGGCGCAGCGATTTCCACTCACTGCTCGTGGAGGCCGAGATCGCGTTCGAAATCTGCGTGCCGGTGACCGCGCCGCTGGCAGATGTCGCGGCGGTGCAGGCCGTGGTCTGTCGCCTGCGCCCGGCGGTCGAACTGCCAGACGCCGC
>JAURHQ010000202.1 GCA_030833185.1 Gammaproteobacteria bacterium
TGGTCGAGGTAATAGCCCGGGCTGCTCAGCGATGCCTCCACGCCAATCGAGGCGCGGAACGATTCCGGGTGATGCGCCACCAGATCAACCGCCACCTGACCGCCCATCGAGCAGCCGATGAACACCGGCCGCTCGAGCTTGAGCGCCGCCGAGAAACCCAGAATGAACTTCAGGAAAAAGTCGCGGGTGAGGTTGTAGGGCTTTTCCCAGTGGCGGTCGCCGATTGGCGGCAGCGACTTGCCGTGAAAGGGCAGGTCCCAGGCAATGACCTGATACTTGCTGGTGATGTCCTTGTCTTCCATCAGATGCCGCCACTGGAAGCCGTGGGCGCCCGCCGTGTGCTGGCAGATCAGCGGAATGCCGCTGCCGCTGGATTCGTAATAAACGCGATATTCGATGTCGTTGATGGTGAGGTAAACGTAGCGACCCACCGTTTCGTCGTGTCTGGCCATGGGGGTCTCCTCTCAGTGGATCGCGTGGTCGCGCATGATCTGGAACATGCGACGGAAAGCGCCGTAGTAGGCGAAGAAGGTTTCCGAGTTGCCGCTCCATTCGAACTGCTGACGCACGATGGCGGCAAACATGTCGTGAAAGAAGGGACGGGGAACGGGCTTCAGGAACTCCTGCCAGGAACTCAACGGGCCTTTGATGACCACGTCGGCGGTGTCGAACAGCGAGGGCGTGCTCATCGAGACCAGCTGGCCGTCCCGAAACTTCAGCAACAGAGCCTCATCGGCAAAGTGGAGCTTCAGCGCGCCGTCGAGGAAACGCCCGGCAATTTTGAATTCGCCGTCCTCGTTGAGCGCGCTCTGGAATGCTTGCGCATTAAATAAAGTCATGGGGTGTCTTCCGGCTTAAGTCGTGGAAATCCGCTGCAACGCGCCTGCGCGTGGCGGTGCCGGGAAGGTAACGCATGACGGGGCTGCGTGCGAGCAGACAGCACAGGGGGCTGGGAAGGGTTAGTGCGCGGCGCCGGGCGGACGCCCGGGCAGGGAGCCCGCTGCCGCCGTAGCGACAGCGGGTGTCAAGCAGGGAGACTGCTTAGAACGTGCGGGAAATGGTGAACACCACTTCGCCTTCAACCAGCTTGCGGAAGTTGTCCGGGGAACTCGGCGTATAGAACTCTTTCAGCGATTCGCTGAGGTCCGTACCGACATAGCTCACGTCAAGCTTGAAGCCTTTGACCATGTAGTTGCCGCCAGCCTGGAAGTACTGGTAGCTGACGCCGCCCAGCGCGCCGGAGGACTTGTCGCCCTCGGTGGTGCTGTAGCCAAAGACGCCATAGAGGCCAACGCCCATCGGCAGCGTGATACCACCGTTGAATTGGAAGGTGTGGGCGGAGCCGTCTTCACCGAAGGCATCCGGCGAATAGTAGTAGTTGAAGCCCACGGTCGGGGTCAGCTGGCCAGCGAAGGTGTGCGCCACGCCCAGGTTGAACTCGCCGTAGTCAGCTTCCACGCCAATCGGATCGAAGCCTTCGGTGCCGGCTTCATCTTCACCCGGGTACATGTAGTACAGACCTTGCAGGGTGAAGTCGAGGCCGGTGTAGCTGAAGCGATACCCGCCGTAGAAGTCGACTTCGAAGTTGGCATCGGAGAATTCGGTGTTGGAGCCCCACACGCCGGCGAAGAAGCCGTTGTAGGTGTAGTCCATGCTGCCCTGAACCGCAGGGCCATCGGCATTGGAGATGCCGCGGAACATATAGTTGGTGGTGAAGGCCAGGGTGCTGCTGAAGTTCGCGGTGGCCAGCGGGCCGGCGTCGGCGGCAGCGTCCTGAGCAAGGACGGGGGCGCTGCTGCAAGCCATCAAAATGGCAGAGGCGATGAGTGAACGCTTCATGGGTAATCTCCAAATACAAGTTGCGTTAAGGGTCGGGTTCGACGTGGACATCGAATTCAACTCTGCAAAAAGTCTAGCAGTGTATTTTCGGTTTGTCGCACAAAATAATGTTTCTGCTCATGTATATACGACCTAAACCTCAGAAGCGGAAGAAACATTTTGGTGCGTCGCGGCACGCCAAAGCCCCGCTGCTCCGGTAGTTGCCGCCCGTCGCCCTCCAAATCGGGAGCGGGCGAGCGATTCCTGCGCGAAGCACAGCATTAACCATGCCGGTATCTAAAATTCATCCATTTCAGTGGCTTATATTTGCTTTCCGGTGGGATTGCCGCGATTTTGCACCATGAGTAGCAGGAGCGCGCGACGGCTTGCACCTTTTTGCAACATGCGGAAGGCGTGGGACCAAAACTCGTCGCGTATGAACCACTAAATTTGTCTTGAGGGCGCTTGCCTGTATCCAGCGCACCACGCACTGGCGTCGACCGAAGTGGGCAGCGTCATGTTTTGACGGCCCGCAGCCTGCGGCCGGGACGGCGCGGCGAGGCTAGATCAGCGCCAGTTCACGCACCAGCACCCGCAGCGAACGGGCGTCGAAGGCGGGCAGGAAATGGTCGACGTAGGGCAGCGCCGCTTTCATGCCGGCAGCGCGGACCTTGAAGGTGCTGGCGCCGTACATGGGGTTGATCCAGACCACTTTGGACACCTGTCGTTGCAGGGCCTGCATCTCGCTCGCGATGCGCTCCAGCACCCCGTTGTCATAGCCATCGCTGATGATGATGGCAACCGTGGCGCTGGCCGCGCCTTCACGGATGACACCCCGGTTAAGGCGGCCGATGGCGGCGCCAATATCCGTTCCTCCCGACCAATGTCGCACCGTCTCGGCTACTTCGCGCAGCGTATCGTTCACCGTGCGGCGCCTGAGCGCGGCGGTGATTTCGGTGGTCGCGGTACTGAAAACCAGCGTGCGCGAGGATTTCAGCGCCTGCTGCAGGCCAAACATCAACTGCAGCAGGAAAGGATTGAACGCGTCCATGGAGCCGGACACGTCGCACAGCATGACCAGCCGGGTACGTCTTTGCTTGCGCTTGGCGCGCGAGAGATCCAGCAGGTCAAAGCCGTGCCGTGCGTTACGCCGGACGGACCGGCGCAGGTCGACCCGTTCACCTTGACGTCCGGACTGAAAGCGGCGGCTGGGGCGGGTGGCGAGCCGCTTGGCCAGTTCGCGGATGATTTGCGCCAGCGGCGGCGCGTCCGGGTCCCAGCGGCTGCTTAAGTCGACATGGTGGCCGGATTCGGTGACGCCCCAGGCTTCCGGGAGCGCTTCCACCTGCTGATCCAGACTCTTGTAGTGGTGTCCCAGTTGCCCGCGCATCGTTTCGCCGCGAATGCCGCTGCGGAGTTGGCGGGTGTCGGCCTGCTGTCGGAAGTAGCGCTCGAAAGCTTGCTCGAACAGGACTTCCTGCTCCCGGCTGCTGGCCAGATTGAGCCGCAGCGCCAGGCGGAAATCGGCTTCCTTGGTGGGATCGATGTGCTGCAGGGCGTGCAGGGCATCAATCACCCGCGCGGGCGTCACCGGCAGACCGTCTTCGCGCAGCACCTGACAAAACCGGAGGGTGTGTTCGCGCAGCGCCTCGCCGCTTGCCAGCACTGCGGGGTCGCTCACGGCTGGCCGGGCTTGCCGTTGAGGATGGCGTTGGCATCGAGCGCGCGCAGGCGTTCGACGTCTTCCCGATACTTCAGCACCACGCCAGCGGTTTCCTGCAGCACCTCCGCGCTCAGCTCCAAAACGCCCAGTCCTTGGAGCGCCCGGCTCCAGTCCAGGGCTTCGGCAATCCCCGGGCGCTTGTAGAAGTCGACAGCGCGCAGGCCCTGCATGGTCAACGTCACCGCGTCGGCCAGCGCCGCATCAATGCCGGGCACCCGCTGCCGGATGATTTCGCGCTCTTTCTCCGGCGTGGGGTAGTCCACCCACAGGTACAGGCAGCGCCGCTTCAGCGCGTCGTTCAGTTCCCGCGTGCGGTTGGAGGTCAGGACCACGTAGGGCGGATGCGTGGCCTTGAACGTGCCAATTTCCGGCACGGTAATTTGATAGTCGGACAACACCTCCAGCAGGAAGGCTTCAAACTCTTCATCTGCCCGGTCGACTTCGTCGATGAGCAGTACCGCCGGGCGCGGACCGGGATGGCGAATCGCCGCGAGCAGTGGGCGATTGAGCAGGAAGCGGTCGTCAAAAATGGTGGATTCCAGCGCCGCACGAGCGGTGAGGTCTTGTTCCGCCATGCGGATATGCAGAATCTGCCGGGCGTAATTCCACTCGTAGAGCGCGGTGCTGGCGTCCAGCCCCTCGTAGCACTGCAGGCGAATCAGCGGGGTGTCGAGCGCGCGGGCCAGCACCTTGGCCAGTTCGGTCTTGCCGACTCCGGCTTCGCCTTCGAGCAGGATGGGTTTTTGCAGGTCGGCGGCCAGTTTGACGGTTAGCGCCAGCGCGCGGTCGGCAATGTAGTGGTCGTTGGCGAACAGGGTCTGGACGCGTTCCAGACTGGAAAACGGGCGGTCTGACATCGGTGCTCTTCGGCTGTGGGCGAGGCGGCATTCTAAAAGCGCCGCGCAGGGCTTTCACCCCTCACGCCACGGTGGCGGGTCGGGCCCGGCGCGTCGCCTTGGATCCGGCAGTCAGGCCGGCTGGCGTGACGCCCGGGTGCAAACTCGGCACACTGCGGCGCGCTGATTCCGCATCACTAATAGAAGAGGTCACGCCATGTCCTTTCAGGAAATGATCCGCTCTACCAACACCTGTCGCTATTACAAGCCTGACCCGGTCGATCCGGCGGTCATCGCGCGCGTGCTGGATGCCGCCCGCTTTGCGCCCTCAGGCGGTAATCGTCAGCCCCTGCGGATTCTGGTGGTGCGGAACAAGGCCAACAAACTCGCCTTGCGTGATATGTACCTGCCGATCTGGAACAACTACATGGCGGGGATCCGCGAAGGCAGCGTCCGGCTGGGCGGGCGCCCGGCGATGCTGGAGTCGGCCGACCATTTCGCCCAGCACATGGAAGAAATCCCGGTGTTGTTGCTGGTCTGCGCGCGGCTGGCTGATGTGCATCCGACCGACACCGAACTGGGCCGTCTGAGCATCGTGGGCGGCGCCTCGGTCTACCCCGCGGTACAAAACATGATTCTGGCGGCGCGCCACGAAGGCTTGGGCACCGCGCTGACCACGCTCCATTGCGCGCTGGAGCCGCAGATCAAGCCGATGTTCAACATCCCGGAAGACGTTTCGCTGGCGGCGGTGGTGATGATGGGCTGGCCGGAAAAGCCGTTTCCCAAGCGCCTGTCGCGGCGCCCGCTGGCGGAAATGGTCTTCGACGAAAGCTTTGACCAGCCGTTCGCGGCGGCCGCAGATCTGGGCTAGCCAGGGCCCCTAGCGCCCCGGCTCGCGGCCGGGGTAACGCGGCAGTTCGTCGAGAATTTTGTCCCAGGCCGGGCGCGCGTCGGCAAAAATGTGCGCGACCGGCGTGAGTGTGCTGCTGTTGTCCAGCGAGCCCGCGCGTAGCCGCAGCATCGGCGCCTCGTCGACCTCGCTGTAGATGGGCGAGCCGCATTCTCCGCAGAACCAGCGGCGCTTGTGGGGTGAGGCGCGAAAGCTTTTTATCTGCGCTTCCCCCTCCAGCAACCGAAATGCCGCGCGCGGTGTCGGCACGCTGGCCGCAAACGCGCTGCCCTGCGCTTTGCGGCACTGGGCGCAGTGACAGAAATAAACGTCCTGTAGCGCTACCGTCACGGCGTAGCGCACTGCGCCGCAGAGGCAGCCGCCGGTCAGCATCCAGCGGGCTTCACGGCGACGAAGCGCAAGCGCACGTAATCCAGTTGCCAGACGCCCGCATCGTCCAGCAGTTGCGGGCGCAGGCATTCGCGGACTTCGTCGACCAGCTTTGCGGGATCGGCGACGGCCGCCAGAAAAGGGACTGCCATCAGGCTTAGCCAATCACCCACGTCGCGTGCGAACGGCGTGGGGCGCTCGAAGTATTGCAGGCTGCGCAGCACCAGACCGGCATCTTCGAGCAAGCGGGCATAGGCCGCCGGAGTTGGAAAGTACCAGGGGTTGAGCGGCGCGGGATCGATGCCACGCGCGCGCAGACCAGATTCCAGCGCGCTCACGATCGCCCCGATATTGCCGGCCCCACCCATTTCGGCCACGAAGCGGCCGCCCGGCTTCAGCGCGCGCACGGCCGCGTCGATCAGGCAGCGCTGGTAAGCGGCCGCGCGCCGCATCTCGCGCAGCGAGCACGGCGGCGAGAGCCTCGGGCGC
>JAURHQ010000203.1 GCA_030833185.1 Gammaproteobacteria bacterium
GTGCGGCAGCGGATAGATTTTGACATCGCCCTTGATCGACTCCGTGGCCGTGGTGCAGGCCAGCGTGTTGGTGCCGTCGATGTTCATCGCGCAGGACCCGCAAATCCCTTCGCGGCAGGAGCGGCGCAGGGTTAGCGTGGGGTCCAGTTCGTTTTTGATGTAGAGGATGGCGTCCAGCACCATCGGCCCGCACTTGTCGAGGTCGATCTCGAAGGTATCGAGACGCGGGTTCTCGCCGCTGTCCGGGTCCCAGCGATAGACCACGATCTTGCGTGCGCGTTTGGCGCCAGCCGCAGCATTAATAGTCTTGCCGGGCTGGACCTTGGAATTTTTCGGAAGCTTGAACTCTGCCATGGGATCCTCGCGCGATCTCGAATCAGTACGTGCGCTTCTTGGGGGGGAACACCTGAACCTCGTCGGTCAGGGTGTACATGTGGACCGGACGGTAGTCGAAGGTGACGTTCCCTTCGTTGCCCAGCCAGGTCAGCGTGTGCTTCATCCAGTTCTCGTCGTCGCGGTCCGGGTAGTCCTCGCGGGCGTGGGCGCCGCGCGATTCCTTGCGGTTGGCCGCGGCCTCGATGCTGGTCACCGCGCTGCCGAGCAGGTTGTCGAGTTCCAGCGTTTCCACCAGATCGGTGTTCCAGATGAGCGAACGGTCAGCGACTTTCACGTCCTTGAACGAGGCCTGGATCGACGCCATCTTCGCGCAGCCTTCGGCCAGCGCATCGCCGGTGCGGAACACAGCAGCGAAGTTCTGCATGGTTCGCTGCATGTCGGCGCGAATTTGCGCCGTAGGCGCCGCGCCCTTGGCGTGCCGCAGGCGGTCGAAGCGGTCCAGGATGCCGTCGGTGGCGCGGGCGGGCAGGGCGGAGTGCGCCATGTCGCGCTTGATGTCTGCCGCGCAACGCTTGGCCGCCGCGCGACCGAACACCACGAGGTCAAGCAGGGAGTTTGAGCCCAGCCGGTTCGCGCCGTGCACCGAGACGCAGGCCGCTTCGCCAATCGACATCAGACCCGGCACTTCGGCGTCCGGGTTGCCGTTCTTCAGGGTCACCACGTTACCGTGATAGTTGGTCGGGATGCCGCCCATGTTGTAGTGCACGGTCGGCAGGACCGGAATCGGCTCCTTGGTCACGTCAACGCCGGCGAAGATGCGCGCCGACTCGGCAATGCCGGGCAGGCGTTCTTCGATGACTTCCGCGCCCAGATGCTCAAGGTGCAGGTGGATGTGGTCTGACAGCGAACCTACGCCGCGGCCTTCGCGGATTTCGATGGTCATGGAGCGGGACACCACGTCGCGGGAGGCCAGATCTTTCGCGTTCGGCGCGTAGCGCTCCATGAAGCGTTCGCCCTTCGAGTTGGTCAGGTAGCCGCCTTCGCCGCGCACGCCTTCGGTAATCAAGCAGCCCGCGCCGTAAATGCCGGTCGGGTGGAACTGCGTGAACTCCATGTCCTGCAAGGGCAGGCCGGCGCGCAGCACCATGCCATTACCGTCGCCGGTGCAGGTGTGCGCCGAGGTGGCAGAGAAATAGGCCCGGCCGTAGCCGCCGGTGGCGAGCACCACCGAGTGGGCGCGGAACAGATGCAGCGTGCCGTCGGCCAGGTTCCAGGCGACCACGCCTTTGCAGGCGCCATCGTCGTCCATCACCAGATCGACCGCGAAGTACTCGATGAAGAACTCGGCGTTGTGCTTCAGCGATTGCTGATACAGCGTGTGCAGGATGGCGTGCCCGGTGCGGTCAGCCGCCGCGCAGGTGCGCTGTGCGATGCCTTCGCCGTAGTTGGTGGTCATGCCACCGAAGGGCCGCTGATAGATGTGGCCGCTATCGGTGCGCGAGAAGGGCACGCCGTAGTGTTCCAGTTCGATCACGGCGGGAATGGCTTCCCGGCACATGTATTCGATGGCGTCCTGGTCGCCCAGCCAGTCCGAGCCCTTGATGGTGTCGTACATGTGCCAGCGCCAGTCGTCCGGGCCCATATTGCCCAGCGCCGCGCTCATGCCGCCCTGCGCCGCCACGGTATGGCTGCGGGTGGGGAAGACTTTAGTGATGCAGGCGGTTTTGAGGCCTTCCGCCGCCATGCCGAAAGTGGCGCGCAACCCGGCCCCGCCGGCACCCACCACCACCACGTCGTACTTGTGTTCGATCAGCGAATAGCTAGCCATGGCGAATTACGATCCCAGCGAGATTTTCAGGATGGAAACCACGGCCAGCAGCGCACCGAGGCCGGCGAACGCGCGCAGCAGAATCTGCGCGACGATTTGATGAAAAGGGCTGTGGACGTAGTCTTCGATCACTACCTGCAGACCCAGTTTCAAATGCCAGAAAAGGCCCAGGCTGAGCGCGAGCAGCAGCACCGTGACGTGCGGGGCAGCGATCCAGGCGACGACCGTTGCGTGGTCCGCGTGAACCTTGCACAAGAGCGACACGGCGAACCACAGCGCCAGCGGCACCAGTGCGATTGCGGTCAGGCGCTGATGGCGCCAGTGATGCACGCCCTCTTTGGCAGAACCGAGGCCTTTGACCCGGCCAAGGCTGGAACGAAGCGTCATGCGGCACCTCCTGGTGCGGCCAGTACATAGGCCCAGGTGAGTAAGGTCAGGACCGCCGAGGCGCCAAGCACGGTGTAGCCGGAGGCGTAAACGGTGGAGAGCTCAAAGCCCTTGCCCGCGTCCCAGAACAAATGCCGGATGCCGTTGCAAAGGTGATAGAAGAAGGCCCAGGTCCAGCCGACCAGCGCCACTTTCACCATCCAGAACCCGAGGAGCGCTTGCGCGGCGGCGTAGGCTTCCGGCCCGCGGGCGACGGCCTGCAGCCAGTACAGCAGGATGACCGTGCCGACGCTGAGCGCGACCCCGGTTGCGCGGTGGGTAATAGACAGCACGCTGGTCAGCTGCGGTCGGTAAATCTGCAAATGCGGTGATAGCGGTCGGTTGCTCATGGTGCTGCTACGTCTGGCCCCGAAGGTTGGATTGCGGAGTTGAGGCAGGGACTGTGGAGGCCCCGCCCGCCTGGGTGGTGATCAGAAATCGATGCACCGGCCTTTACGTTCCCAGTCACCGTAGCGGGTCGGTTCAGGACCACGCGGCCCGCCGATTTCACGCGGTTTGACCGGCGGCTCGGCGGGGGTGCTGGCGGGTTCGGCCGGCGGCGGATTGTCGGGCTGTTCTGTCATGCTGCTAATCGCCTGATGACCCGTCGGTCGTGATGGACGAGCCTGATGCCGTCCTTGGGCACCCGCGTCCGGGAACCTCGGTAGTATCTTTTCTGAAGTGCTTTTATTCAAGCCAAGAAAGCGCCATGAACGGAGGCCTTCCGGGCGCTGGTTTTAGCGCCGCAATCCGCATCGTTCCGCGGCCCTCGCCAAGGCTGCGACGGGCGCTCATTGGCCTGCATCTGGGCATCATGGGGCTCGGCTGGGTGGCGCTGGCTGACCCCTGGGCCGTGCTGACTCTGGGGCTCGCGAGCGCGCTGCACGCGGCGCAGTGGTTGCGCGAACTGGCACGACAGCAGGCGGCGGGACGCATCGTGTTATTCGACAGCGCCGGGGCCTGGTGGATTCAGCAGCCGGACGGCCAGCGCAGGGCGGCGCGGCTCGCCGCGCGCCGACTGGTGCTGCCCTGGCTGTTGGTCTTGCCGCTGCGGGAAGTCGAGAGCGGCCGCGGGCTGCGGCTGATCCTGCTGGCCGACAATTGCCCGGCGGACGATTTACGGCGGCTGCGGGTGCGCCTGTGGTGGCAACGCGAGGCATCGACCCTATAGGCCGTGGCGCTCGCGTAGCGCGAGCCACAGCTTGCGCAGCGGGGTGAGTTCAATGCGGGATTCCCAAACGCGATAGCCACTGCGCGCAATTTCATCCAGCGTCGCCAGCGCCAGCCGCGCGAGCGTCGCCAGCGGCCGCCAGACCCGCCGTTCGGGCAGCGCGGCCAGCGCTGCGGTCAGTGCGTGGCGAAGGTCGCTGATGTCTTCGCGCAGCACCGCCGCGTGCCAGTCGCCGGCCGTGCGGGGCAGGCTGCCGAGTCGTTGCGCGGCCGCCGCTTCGCTGTCGCTGCTCAGCAACTGCAGGCCGCCGTCGCGCAAGGGGCGGACATCGCGCAGCACATAGGCCTCTTCGACCCGCGCCGCCAGCGCCAGCGCGGCACCCGGCACCGCCGCGGGAGCAGGCGCGCAACGGCGCAGCGCGCAAGCCCACAGCGGGCCGTGACTCGCCAGCAAGGCCGCGTGACGCGCGGCGCGTGACGCAAAGGGGGGCGCGCCCAGCAAGGCCTCGATGCCGCTGACCAGCGCGAGACCCGCCGCCGGCACGTCGGGGTCGCAGCCCTGGAGGGCGCGAGTCAGCACGTGTCGCGGCGTGCCGCGGGCAAGTTGGCCCATTTCGTCGCGCCACCAGCTGAGTTTGGGCAAGGCAATGGTCGGCGCCGAGCAGGTGGCGGGAATCTCTGCAATCACCGCCCGCAGCGCGGCCAATGCGGCCAGCGTTTCGCGCTCGGCGGCGGGGGCATAAAGATGCGCGTAGTAGAGGTCCGAGCCCGGTGCCGGTAGCCAGCTCGCCAGCGCCTCCGCCGTTACCGCGTTCACGCGGGGCTGAGGTTCAGCGCCAGCCACGTCGCGATGTCTGCCGGGCTGGCGACGATGCCGTCGGCCTCCCAGGCCAGCGGATCGTCGTCGGGTCCGATATAGCCGTAGGCCGCCACCAGCGTCTGCATGCCGGCGCGCTTGCCGGCTTCGATGTCGCGCGCCGCATCGCCAACGTACAGGCAGCTAGCCGGCGCACAGTCGATGCGCTCGGCGGCGTACAGCAAGGGCGCCGGATGGGGCTTGCGCTCGGGCAGGGTGTCGCCGCTGACCACACAGGCCGGCATCAGGCCCAGATCGAGTTTGGCCAGCAGCGGTTCGGTCAGCCAGCCGGGTTTGTTGGTCACGATGCCCCAGCGCAGGCCGGCCTGCTCGATGGCTCGCAGCAGCGCGTCCATGCCGGGGAACAGCGTGGTTTCGTCGGCCACATGCGCGTGGTAGACGTCCAGCAAGGCGAGCCGGGTGGACTCGAATTCGGGGCTGTCTTCGGCGTAATCGAAGCCGAGCCGCGTCAGCGCAAAGCTGCCGTGCGAGGCAAAGGGCCGGATGCTGGCGTAGGGCAGCGGTGGATGGCCGTGGCGGGCGCGCAGGCGGTTCAACGCGCCGGCCAAATCGGGCGCGGTGTCCAGCAGCGTGCCGTCCAGATCGAACAGCACCGCGCCGATCGGGCGGACCGGCTCAGCCACGGTGGCGCGCGTGGATCAGATAGTTCACGCCCACGTCGCTGGCCAACTCGGCGCGCCGCGACAGCGGCAGGTAGCGCATGCCGCTCAGGGTTACTACTTCAAAGCCCGCGTCGCGCAGCCAGCCGGCAAGTTCGGACGGCCGAATGAAGCGGCGGTATTCATGCGTGCCGCGCGGCAACCAGCGGAGCAGATGTTCGGCACCGAGAATGGTGGTCGCAAAGGCGCGCGGCGTGCGGTTGATGGTCGACAAAAAAAGCTCGCCGTCGGCCTGCAGCAGGCGGGCACAGGCCGCCAGCAGGCTGGCCGGGTCGGGCACGTGCTCCAGCAGTTCCATGCAGGTGATGACCGCGTAGCGCGCAGGTGCCGCCTCGGCCCAGGCTTCGGCGGTGACCGCGTCGTAGCGCACGCTGACGTGCTCCAGCGCGGCGTGTTCGCGCGCGGCCTCAATCACCGCCGCGCTGGCATCGATGCCGTGCGCGTCTGCGCCCAGTCGGGCCATGCTTTCGGTCAGCAGGCCACCGCCGCAACCAATGTCCAGCGCGGAGCGGCCGGCCAGCGCCACCCGCTCCGTGATGAAGGCCAGCCGGCAGGGGTTGATTTCATGCAGCGTGCGACTGGGACCCTGCGGATCCCACCACTAGGCGGCCAGTGCAGAAAAACGCTCAATTTCGGCCGGGTCGACGTTGCGCGTCCCCGCGCTGTCCCGTGCACTCACTCGTCTTCCTCTAGCAAACGCCGGGGCAGTTGCATGGTGACGTCGAGGTTAATCATGGTGGCCTCGGGCTCGAACTCCTCGGGGATCGCCGGTGGCGCCGAAGGTTTGCCTGCCACCAGTTCGTCGATCAGCCGACGGCGCTCGTGGATGTAGGTGCGACGCTCG
>JAURHQ010000204.1 GCA_030833185.1 Gammaproteobacteria bacterium
TACTCGTCGACCGCCTTCATGCTGAGGCGGATGCGGCCCTGCTTATCGATTTCAAGCACCTTGACCTTTACGGTATCGCCTTCGGTCAACTTGTCGCTGACGTTCTCCACGCGCTCGTGGGAAATCTGCGAGATGTGAACCAGCCCGTCCTTACCCGGCAAGATATTCACAAAAGCACCGAAATCCATCAGCTTCTGCACGCGTCCTTCATACACTGCGCCAACCAGCACGTCAGTGGTGATGGCTTCCACGCGGCGCTTGGCTTCCTGACCGGCGGCGAAGTCGACCGACGCGATCTTGACGGTACCGTCGTCCGTGATGTCGATGGTGGTGCCGGTTTCTTCGGTGATCTGCCGAATTGTGCTGCCGCCCTTACCAATAACGTCGCGGATTTTGTCCGGGTCGATCTTGATGGTGATGATGCGCGGCGCATAGACCGACATCTCGGTGCGCGGCGAGCTCAACACCTTGTTCATGCATTCCAGAATATGCAGCCGGCCATCGCGGGCCTGATGCAAAGCGGTTTCCATGATTTCTTTGGTTATGCCGTTGATCTTGATGTCCATCTGCAAGGCGGTCACGCCATCGCGCGTGCCGGCCACCTTGAAATCCATGTCGCCGAGGTGGTCCTCGTCGCCCAGGATGTCGGACAGCACGGTGTAGCTGTCACCTTCCTTGATCAGACCCATCGCAATACCGGCGACCGGCGCGGTTAGCGGCACGCCGGCATCCATCAGCGCAAGGCTGGTGCCGCAGACCGAAGCCATGGAACTGGAGCCGTTCGATTCCAGAATTTCCGACACCACGCGCACCGCGTAGGGGAACTTGCTCATGTCCGGCATCACGCCCTGGATGCCGCGCTTGGCCAACCGGCCGTGGCCGATTTCCCGGCGCTTCGGCGAGCCCACCCGCCCCACTTCGCCCACGCTGAACGGAGGGAAGTTGTAGTGCAGCATGAACGGTTCACGCCGCTGGCCTTCGAGGGCATCGATCATCTGCGAATCGCGTTCGGTGCCGAGCGCGGCAACGACTAGCGCCTGGGTCTCGCCACGCGTGAACAGGGCCGAACCATGGGTTCTCTGGAGCATGCCAACTTCGACGTAAATCGGCCGAATGTCGGCCTTGCCCCGACCGTCGATACGCGGCTTGCCGGCGATGGCCGCCCGGCGAACCGTATCGTATTCAAGATTGGCGACCACGCCGGACACCTGTGCGGCAGTCCAGGCCGGCGATTCGCCGGCGGCAAATGCGGCGACCACTTCGCCCCGCAGTTGCGACAGACGGTCACGGCGCGCCATTTTGTCGACGATGGCATAGGCTTCCGCAAATGCGGCGCCGAAGCGAGACTCGACCGCGTCGATGAGCGCCGTCGGGGCCGGCGGGGGTGTCCAGTTGGACGTGGGCGCCTGCACTTTGGCTTGCAGTTCCTTGATGGCCCGAATCACGGCCTGTGACTGGTCGTGACCAAACACAACCGCACCCAACATGACCTCTTCGGACAGTTGCGCGGCTTCGGATTCCACCATCAGCACTGAGGATTCGGTGCCGGCCACGACCAAATCAAGTTTGGAATCGGCCAGAGCGCCGAAACTCGGGTTCAGCAGGTACTGGCCGTCGCGATAACCAACGCGTGCGGCGCCGATCGGTCCCTGAAAGGGCAGTCCCGAAATCGATAGCGCTGCAGAGGCGCCGATCAGCGACGCGATGTCCGGATCAACCGTTGGGTCCAGTGAGAGCACGGTGCAGATAATCTGCACTTCGTTGGTGAACCCCTCGGGAAAGAGCGGACGGATGGGGCGATCGATCAGGCGGGACGTCAGGGTTTCCTTTTCGGAAGGACGTCCTTCCCGCTTAAAAAACCCGCCGGGGATTTTGCCCGCCGCGTAGGTGCGTTCCTGATAGTCGACCGTCAGGGGAAAGAAGTCGCGGGCGGCGCCCGCATCCTTGTTACAGACTACGGTGGTCAACACCACAGTCTGGCCCATGGTGGTGAGGACGGAGCCCGTCGCCTGCTTGGCAAGGCGGCCGGTTTCGAGCGTGACTTGTTGCTCGCCGTAATTAAACGTGACAGTGGTTGGCGTCATCGGTAACCCATTCATTGAAATGTGGGTGGGGAAACGAAGCGACGGCCACTGCGCACAAGGCGCGTGTGGCCGCGCCGGCGGGGGTCTTACTTGCGCAATCCGAGCCGCGCAATAAGGTCGCGATAGCGTTCGGTGTCACAACTACGGAGATAGTCGAGCAACTTGCGGCGGCGATTGACCATTCGCAACAAGCCCTGACGGGAGTGGTTGTCGTGCGCGTGGGTCTTGAAGTGTTTGGAGAGTTCTTCAATACGGGCGGACAGCAGCGCCACCTGCACTTCCGGGCTACCGGTATCGTTACCACCCCGACGGTGGCCCGTCACGATTTGCTGTTTTTGCTCGCTCGTCAACGCCATTACTGAGAACTCCTGATGTCTCTTTAATTCTTTAAACCGGATCGGTAAGGCCCGGCATTCTAACCGCCACTCTCGGCATGAACAACGCTTTTTACGGGCCATTCAGCCGTTGCGGCGTTCCGCACAGGGATGAGCAAGCGCCGAGGCTGCAGTTTGCGCTCCAAGGTCACCTCGCCCAGCCCTGCAAATTCGCCGTCCGCGCGGTAGATTCGGACGGGCGCGCGCGGATGATGGCCGGTCAAAGGCACGGCCCGCCCCTGCCTGAGTTCTTCGTCTAGCGCAGCCGGCAAGACAATCGCCGGCATCCCATGCAAGGCGGCATCCGCCGGCAAGAGCAGGCTGTCAAACGCGGTACCGGGCCACTCGGCCTCGGCAAAATGCGCGAGCGGCACCGCGTCCGCCAGACTGAAAGGGCCCGCCCGCGTGCGCCGCAATCCACTTAAGGAGGCGCCGCAACCCAGCAATTCGCCGATACTTTCAGCAAGCACACGAATATAGGTGCCCTTGCTACAGCACACGTCGATTTTCAGTTCATTCCCGTTCAGCGCCAGCATCTCAAGGGCGTGGATCGTGATTTGCCGCGCCGCTCGCTCAACTTCAACGCCCGCCCTCGCCAACTCGTAGAGCGGGCGTCCATCGCGTTTAAGCGCGGAGTACATCGGCGGCACCTGCCACTGCTCGCCGCGCAATGCGGCCAACACTTCCGGGAGACGGGTGCGCATCTCCGCGGTCACATCAGCACGGCGGAGGACCTCGCCTTCCGCGTCGCCTGTGCTGGTGGTAATGCCCAGACGCACATCGGCGAGATATCGCTTGTCAGAATCGAGCAACCAGGCGCTGACCTTGGTGGCCTCGCCAAGGCAGATCGGCAGCAGGCCCGTTGCCGCGACATCGAGATTGCCGGTGTGACCGCCCTTGTCTGCGCCATACACGAAGCGCACCCGCTGGAGGGCGGCGTTGGAACTAAGGCCGGCAGGTTTGTCGAGCAACAGGATACCGGTGAGCGGGCGCCGCGGAATCTTCGGCTTCAGCGGCCGTACCACCTCGCTGAAGGCTTAGTCCGCTTGCCGATTCAGCAGCAAGTCGCCAATGCGCGCTGCTTTGGCGATGGAATCGTCCAGGACAAAAAAAATCGAAGGGCTTTTCTTTAGCCGGAGTTCACGCGACACGACCTGCCTCATGGCCGGTCGCAGCTCGCGCAGCAGTTCCATCAGGCCCGACGTATCTTCAGCAGAAAGGGCGCTAACCGCCACTTTGGCCTGCGTGAGGTCGGGCGCGAGGTCGACGTGCGTGATAGTCAACATGCCCACCCCCGCATCCCGGCCGGCCCGCATCACGGGTTCGGCCAGCACGCGACGGATGTTTTCAGCGACCCGCACATGACGAGGAAACTCACGCGGCATTCAGAACTCCCTGCTGCCGTGTGTTCAAGCCGTGCGGGCCACTACGGTGCGCTCGTACACCTCGATCTGATCGCCAGGCTTCACATCGTTGTAGTTCTTCACGCCGATACCGCATTCGGTACCCGAACGTACCTCGTTGACGTCGTCCTTGAAGCGACGCAGCGACTCGAGTTCGCCCTCGTAAATCACCACGTTGTTGCGGAGTACGCGAATCGGATTGTTGCGCTTCACGGTGCCGGTCATGACCAGGCAGCCGGCCACTGCGCCAAGCTTGGAGGAGTGGAAGACTTCACGGACCGCCGCCACGCCCACGATGGTTTCGCGGATTTCCGGCGACAGCAGGCCCTGCACAGCGGCCCTGATGTCATCAATGACGTCGTAAATAATGCTGTAGTAGCGCAGTTCGATGCCGGCCTCGTCGACCAGACGACGCGCTGCGGAGTCCGCACGCACGTTAAACCCGATGAGATAGGCTTTGGACGCCAGCGCCAAATTGACGTCTGATTCGTTGATCCCGCCTACCCCGCTCGCCACCATTTCCACCCGGACATTTTCGGTGCTCAGGCGCGTCAGGGACTCGTACAGGGCTTCGGCCGAGCCTTGCACATCGGCCTTGACCAGAATGCGCAGCGTGGTGGTCTCGCCTTCCTTCATCTGTTGGAACGCATTCTCCAGCTTCGACGCCTGCTGGCGCGCCAGCTTGGCATCGCGTTCCTTCTCTTGACGGAAGATGGCGATTTCACGCGCCTTGCGTTCGTCTTCGACGACCATCGCATCGTCGCCCGCGTTAGGCGTGCCGGACAGACCCAGCACCTCAACGGGGATCGACGGGCCAGCGGAGTCGATGACCTTGCCGCTCGCATCCATCATGGCGCGGACGCGACCGAACTCGGTTCCCGTCAGCAACACATCACCGCGCTTGAGCAAACCGCGTTGGACCAGCACGGTGGCCACGGGGCCGCGGCCCTTGTCGAGACGCGACTCAATCACTACACCCTTCGCAGGGCCGACGTCCGGTGCTTTCAGTTCCAGCACTTCAGCCTGAATGGCGATCGATTCGAGCAGGGTCTCGACGCCCTGCCCGGTCTTGGCCGATACCGGCACGAACAGCGTGTCCCCGCCCCAGGCTTCGGACAGCACCCCGATGACCGACAGTTCCTGGCGCACGCGGTCCGGATCGGCGCCCGGCTTGTCCATCTTGTTGACCGCTACGATCAGCGGCACGCCCGCCGCCTTGGCGTGTTTAACCGCTTCCGCAGTCTGTGGCATGACCCCGTCATCGGCCGCCACTACCAGAATCACGATGTCCGTCACTTTGGCACCGCGTGCCCGCATGGCCGTGAAAGCTTCATGCCCCGGCGTGTCGAGGAAGGTAATCGGGCCATGGGCGGTCGTTACCCGGTAGGCGCCAATATGCTGGGTGATGCCTCCCGCCTCACCGGCCGCCACCTGCGACTGGCGAATGTAATCGAGCAACGAGGTTTTGCCGTGGTCCACGTGACCCATGATCGTCACCACCGGGGCCCTGCTGAGGAGGACGCCACCGGCCGCACTTTCGAGGAGTTCTTCTTCCAACGCGTTTTCGCGCAGAAGCTTGGCCTTATGGCCCATTTCCTCGACCACTACGGCCGCCGTTTCCTGATCAATCATCTGGTTGATGGTGACCATGCTGCCCAAGTTCATCATGGCCTTGATGACTTCAGCCGCCTTGACCGACATCGCCTGCGCGAGTTCGGCAACCGTCAGGCTCTCCGGAATCGGCACCTCGCGGACCACCGGCGCGGTTGGCCGTTCGAAGGCGTGCTTGCCGCCGACCGGTGCCACCACGCGGCGCATCGGTTGTGGCTTTTTCTTGCGGCGCCCGGACTTATCAGTCGCCACATGCAGTTCTTTGCGGCCAAAGCGCGACTTGTCATCACCACCGTCACGGCGCTCGCCGTGGCGCGGCGGCGTTTCAGGGCGCGGACGGGCAGGCGCGGGCGCCGCCGCCGGGGTCGGGGTCGGGGTCGGGGTCGTGGTCGTGGTCGTGTTCGCGGCTGCGGGGGCGGCCCCCGCAGCCGCGGCCGCTGCGGCCGCGAGAGCCGAGGATCGCGCGCGCTGCAGCGTGGCCTGGGCCGCCAGAGGTGGAGGCGGCCGTGCAGCGGCGGTCGAAGCGACAGGGC
>JAURHQ010000205.1 GCA_030833185.1 Gammaproteobacteria bacterium
TCACGCAGGACGTGCGCGACTATGCCGAGACCAAAGGCATTGAAGACGCCGCGCGCGCGCTCGACGAAGGGATGGCGGAGAAAGCGCAGGAATTCCAGCGCGCGGGCAGCGAGTTGTATCGCGACGCCTAACCCGCCTGCCGGCGTTGCAGCGCCTCGCCGGCCTGAGCCAGTTGGCGCAGGCCGTCAAGCAGTAGCCGGTGAGGATCGGCGCTGCGCGGCGCGTCTTCGCTCAGGCGCCGGCGCCAGTCGCGGGCGCCGGGCTGGCCGGCAAACAGTCCGAGCAGGTGCTGGGTTATCTGGCGCAAGGGTGTCCCTTGCGCTAACTGGGTGTCGATGTAGGGCAGCAAGGCCCGCACCGCGGCGCCGGCCTCCAGCGGCGCATCCGACGCGGCAAATAGCTGGGCATCAACGTCTGCCAGCAGCATGGGTTGCTCGTAGGCGGCACGGCCCAACATGACACCGTCGATATGCGCCAGATGCGGTTTTGCCTCGGCCAGCGTGCGCAAGCCACCATTCAGCACCACGATTAAATCGGGAAAATCCTGCTTGATCCGGTGAACTCGGTCGTAGTCGAGCGGTGGAATCAAGCGATTTTCACGGGTGTCCAAACCCAGAATCGCCTTGCGGGCGTGCAAAATCAGGACCTGAGCGCCCGCTTGCCGTACACCTGCCACGAGCTGCGCGAGGTGGTCATAGCTGTCGTGATGGTCAACCCCTAACCGCGTTTTGACCGTGACGGGCACCCGTACCGCGGCCACCATTGCCGCCACGCAGTCCGCCACCAGCGCGGGTTCGGCAATCAGACAGGCGCCAAAGCGGCCGGCTTGCACCCGATCACTTGGGCAACCCACATTCAGATTGATTTCGCAGAATCCCGCGCGCTCGCCAATTGCCGACGCGGTGGCAAGTGCCTGCGGGTCGCAGCCCCCGAGTTGGAGGGCCACCGGGGCTTCGGCCGGATGGTGACGGAGCAGGCGGGCCGGGTCGCCGTGAATCAGGGCGGCCGCTACCAGCATCTCCGTATACAAACGGGCCCGTTTCGTTAGTAGTCGCGCAAAGTAGCGATAGTGGCGGTCGGTCCAGCCCATCATCGGGGCCACGCAAAAGCGCCAGTCGGCGGGGTTCAGCGCGGAACTCATGCCAGCGCACCAACCGTCGAAGACAGAATTTGCGCGGTAAATCTCGCGCGCAGATAAAAACCGCGTGGCAGATCGGCTGCCGGTGCCCCGGTCTCGTCGTGCGCCGCGGCCAGTGCGCGAGCATTCGCCGCCTTCGGCCTGATTTGCAGCCACTGCCCGTGGCGGGCGTCCAGGGTCGACAGTTGGCCGGTGGTCAGCAGCAGCATCAGTTCTTCCCAGTCACGGCGCAGTGCCGCTTCTTGCTCCGCGCTTGGACTCCACAAAACCGGCCAGCCGATCCGCCGCGCCGCCAGGGGTACTTCACGCGTTCCCTCCACCGGCACCCACAGCATCCGCGCCAGCTTGCGGCGCACCGCCGACTCGGCCCAGGCCAAACCCGTGAGTCCCCGTAAGGGCGCAAGCGTCAGGTAGGTCGACTCCTGCGGCATACCCGCGGCATCGACCGGGACGGTTTTCAGTTCGAGCCCCAGACGGGTGAAGTCAGGCTCCGGACGGGAGGTCGCGTCGGCGCCTAGCGCAAGTTCGAGCAAGCGACCGGCATAGCCTTTAGCGCGGCGTGGTTCGCCCGGCACCTGCTCGCCAAAGCGCGCGGCGAGTTGCCCCAGACTGAGTCCTGCGAGTTCTTGCGCCCGTTCCAGCAGTTCAGCCTCGGAGCGGGGCGGGTCGACGCGGTCATACATCCAGCGCGACCAGAATTTCCTGCCGCAGGGCGTCCTGCCGGGCCAGATCATCCAGTGGTCGATTTTCAAAATCGGTGATGTGGAAATAGTCTTCCGCGCGCTCGCCGATGGTGCCGATGCGCGCATCGTGAAGGCGGATCCCCTGACGCTGCATCACGCTCCCCACCACCGCCAAAAAGCCAGGGCGGTCGGTCGCAATGACTTCCATGATGGTGCGTTCGTGGACGGCGTCCGGGGTAAACGTGACGGATGCCGGCACGCTGAAGTTGCGCAGGCGTCGGTTAATGGACGGCGCCGAACGCGCTTGCGGAATGGACTGCGCCTTGATGGCCGAACGCAGGCGACTGCGGATGTCGTGAATTCGCTCGGCATCGGTGACGATGCTGCGGGTTTCCGCTTCCAGCACGATGAAGGTATCGAGCGCGTAGCCTGCCTTGGAAGTGATGATGCGCGCGTCCTGCACGTCCAGCCGCAAGCGGTCGAGGGTGGCGGCGACGATCGCAAAGAGATAGTCCACGTCGGCGGCGTGAATGAACACCGACGTACCGCCGACATTGTCGAAATTGCGAATCGCGACCACCGGGAGATCGTCCGGGTCGGTATCCAGAATGGCGCCGGTCTGCCAGGCGAGCTCTGCCGGCCGGTGGCGCAGGAAGTATTCATCGCCCAGCGTGCTCCACAGCAGGGCCACCGCGTGGTCAGGGTAGGCGTCGACGCTCAGCAGCCGGCTCGCCTCCTGCCTCGTCTGGGCAATCCGCTCGGTGCGCTCAAGATTGAGATCCGCACCGCTGCGCAAGGCCCGCCGGGTGCCCAGGTAGAGCTCGTAGATCAGCGAGCGTTTCCAGCTGGTCCACAGCTGCGGGTTGGTGCCGCGAATGTCCGCAATGGTGAGCAGGAAGAGATAGTCCAGCCGGTTTTCGTTACCGACCAGATTGGCAAACTGCTGCTGCACGTCCGGGTCAAACACGTCCTGTCGCTGCGACGTCGAGGACATCACCAGATGGTTGTTCACCAGCCAGGCCACCAGATTGGTGTCGTACTGACCAAGCCCGTGCGCCTGACAGAAAGCGACGACCTCTTCCGCGCCCAATTCGCTGTGATCGCGTCCGCTGCCTTTGCCAACGTCGTGATAGAGCCCGGCGATATAGAGCAATTCGAGTTTCGGAATGCGCTCGATCGCCTGCCGGACCAGGGCGGGCTGGTCATCTTCGGTGATCGGATACGAGAAGCGTCGCATGGTCTGGACCACGAAAAGCAGGTGCTCATCCACCGTGTAGACGTGGAACAGATCGAACTGCATCAAGCCTTCGATGCGCGCGAACTCGGGTAAATAGGCCGACAGCACGCCGTAGCGGTGCATGCGCATCAGCTCGTGCCCGATGCGCCGCGGCTGCCGAATGATTTCCATAAACAGGCTGCGCGCGCGGATGTCGCGACGCAGGGTGTCATCGATCAACGGCAGGTTTTCGCGAATCAGCCGGATGGTGCTGGCGCGCACGCCTTTAATCCAGGGGTTGCGCTGGATGAGCAGGAACATCTCCAACATGGCGTGCGGGCTGCGCTTGAAGACCTGTTCGTGGACCACTTCGATGTAGGTGCCGCGGAGCTGGAAGCGGCGATTAATCGGGGTGGCCCGCGCCTCGCGCTCGCGCTGGATGATCGCTTCCTGAAACAGGCTGAGCAGCATTTCGTTGAGCCGGCCGAGTTCACGCACCGTGCGGTAGAAGCCGCGCATGAACTGCTCAACCGCGCGGTTGTGCGATTCATCCACGAAGCCAAAGACTTCCGACACCCGTCGTTGATATTCAAACAGCAGTCGGTCCTCGCGCCGTCCGGCCATGAAATGCAGGGCGCAACGGATGCGCCACAGGTGGTTTCTGCCCCGCACCAGCGCCCGGTACTCGTCGGTGGTCAGGAAACCATGGTCGTTGAGGCCGTGCAGGCCAGCCGTGCGGAAGTGTCGATTGGCAACCCAGGCGATGCTCTGAATATCCCGCAGACCGCCGGGACTTTCCTTGATGTTGGGTTCGAGCTGCTGGAAGGCGTCGTTGAAGCGCTGATGCCGCTGCTGCTGTTCGGTCATCTTGGCCACGAAGAACTGGTCTACGGGCCAGATCCGGGTGGGGTCGGTCGCTGCCTGCAGGGCTTCCAGCAGCGCCTCCGGCCCGATGATCCGTCGCGCTTCCATCAGGTTGGTCATGATGGTGATGTCATCCACGGCGGCAGTGACGCACTCGGCGACCGTCCGCACGCTGTGCCCGACTTCCAGACTAATGTCCCAGAGGAAGGTGATGAACCCCTCGATTTTGGTCTGGGTCTCGCCGTCCAGCGGGCCGGCCAGCAAAATGCAGATGTCGACATCCGAATGCGGCAGTAGCTCGGCGCGGCCGTAGCCGCCCACTGCCAGCAGGACATGGGCGGAGCCGGCGAGTGCCCAATGACGCCATGCCCGAAGCATCACCTCATCGATAAAGGCGGCGCGCAGACGCACGATTTCCGCCACCGGTGCACCGCCGAAGAAGCGTTGTTTCAGGCGTTCATTGGCCTGCGAGAGCACCGCACGGCAGGCGCTGGCGGACGCACTCGGGCCGGCAAACGCGGCTTCCAGCGCGTCGAAATCGATGGCCTGCTCGAGGGTTTCCTCAGGCAGGCTGAACAGTTGATTCATGGTATGGCGAAGCGAAAACTTCGTTGCGGCGGGCGGTGAGGACCTCGTGGCCGTTGGCGGTCACAAGAATGGTGTGCTCCCACTGGGCGGAGAGGCTGTGGTCCTTGGTGACCACCGTCCAGCCATCGGGCAGCAGCCTGACCTGACGCTTGCCGGCGTTAATCATCGGCTCGATGGTGAACGTCATGCCGGGCTGGAGCACATAGCCGGTGTCGCGCTGTCCGTAGTGCAGGACCTGCGGCTCTTCGTGAAACTCTCGCCCGATGCCATGTCCGCAGTACTCGCGGACGACTGAATAGTTACGCCCCTCGGCATGTTGCTGGATAGCCCAGCCAATATCGCCCAGCCGAACCCCGGGGCGCACCATGGAAATCCCCAGCAGCAGGCACTCGTAGGCGGTCTGGGCCAGACGCTGGGCCTTCACCGAGGCTTCACCCACATGAAACATCATGCTGGTATCCCCGTGGAAGCCGTCTTTGATGACGGTAATGTCGACGTTGACGAAGTCCCCGTCCTTCAGCCGCCGGTCGCCCGGGATGCCGTGACACACCACGTGGTTGATCGAGGTGCAGATCGATTTTGGAAACCCGTGGTAGTTGAGGGGGGCGGGAATCGCCTGCTGCGCATTGACGATGTAGTCGTGACAGATGCGATCGAGTTCGTCGGTGGATACGCCGGGCACCACGTGCGGCTCGATCATTTCGAGCACTTCTGCGGCCAGCCGACAGGCGAGGCGCATCTTTTCGATTTCGGCCGGAGTCTTGAACGTGACGGGCATCTGGGAAGTGGTCCAACTCGTTGTTACGTTTGAGGTTGCATGGTATAAAGCGCCCGCCCTTCGGGCAACGCAACAATACTCGACTTCAACACTCCACACACGCGTCATCAACCGTCGCCCGGGTGTCCGCTTACCGCGGATCGGCATCGCGGGATGCGTGGAGGAAAAACCCGCACAGGAGTTCCCATGGCAGAAGTATCCATGCGCCAGATGCTTGAGGCTGGCGTGCATTTCGGACATCAAACCCGGTTCTGGCATCCCAAGATGGCCCCGTACATCTTCGGCGAGCGCAACAAGATCCACATCATCAACCTCGAAAAGACCCTTCCGCTGTTCAACGACGCCATGAATTTCATGGGTCGACTCGCCTCCCGGCAAGGCAAAATCCTGTTCGTGGGCACCAAGCGGTCTGCTCAGGATGCGGTCGAGCGCGAAGCCCAGCGCTGCGGTATGCCTTACGTCAACCGGCGCTGGCTGGGCGGCATGCTGACCAACTTCAAGACGGTCAAACAGTCCATCAAGCGACTGAAAGAACTCGAAGACACCATCAATAACGGCGGCCTGGAGCGCGTTTCCAAGCGCGAAGGCCTGCAACTGCGCCGCGAGTACGACAAGCTTCACCATGGCCTGGCCGGCATTAAAGATATGGAACGCCTGCCGGACGCATTGTTCGTGCTAGACGTCGGCTTTGAGAAAATCGCCATCGCCGAAGCCGCCAAGCTGAAAATCCCCG
>JAURHQ010000206.1 GCA_030833185.1 Gammaproteobacteria bacterium
TCCATGCCCGCAAGTTATATTCCGCTGAAACTCAACATGTCGGGCGTTATCCCGCCAATCTTCGCGTCGAGTATTATTTTGTTCCCCGGCACGATAGCCGGCTGGTTCGGTAACGCCGACGGAATGGGTTGGTTGCGTGAGCTTGCAACCATGCTGGCGCCAGGACAGCCCATCTACGTCCTGCTGTATGCAGCGGCCATCATCTTCTTCGCGTTTTTCTACACTGCAATCGTGTTCAATCCGCGAGAAACCGCCGACAATCTCAAGAAACAAGGCGCGCTGGTACCCGGTTTCCGCCCGGGCGAGCAGACGGCCCGCTATGTCGACACGGTGCTGACGCGCCTGACTGCCGCGGGCGCGGTGTACATCAGTCTGGTGTGCTTGCTGCCAGAGTTTCTAATCCTCGAATTCCGCGTGCCGTTTTATTTTGGCGGCACGTCGCTCCTGATCATCGTGGTGGTGATCATGGATTTCATTGCGCAGGTCCAAACTCATCTGCAGTCACATCAATACGCGGGACTGTTGCGGAAGGCGAACCTCAAGGGCTACGGCCGTCGTTGAGAGATAGAACGAGGAATTGAGACATGAAAGTACGTGCATCGATCAAGCCGCTGTGCCGGAACTGTCGGGTAATCCGGCGTAAAGGTACCGTTCGGATCATTTGCAAAGACCCCCGGCACAAGCAGCGCCAGGGTTAAGAATCAGGTAAAGAGGTCATATAGCCATGGCGCGTGTAGCGGGAGTCAACATCCCAGATCGCAAGCACTCGGTGATTGCGCTCACCCATATTTACGGTATCGGACCGACTCGCGCGCGCAAGATTTGCGACGCCGCCAAGGTGGCACCGAACTTGAAAATCAAGGACCTGACGGAAGAGCAGATGGAGGCGCTCCGCGCTGAAGTGGGTCGCTTTACCGTTGAAGGCGACCTCCGCCGGGAGGTCTCCATGAGCATCAAGCGCCTCATGGACCTTGGAAGCTATCGGGGCCTGCGCCATCGCCGCGGTCTCCCGGTGCGTGGCCAAAGAACCCGCACCAATGCACGGACCCGCAAGGGCCCACGTCGTGGGGTAGTCAAGAAATGATCGGGCAGGTTAAAGCGTAATGGCGACACAGCAAGGTTCTGCGGCGAAAGCACGCAAGCGCACAAAAAAGAACGTGGTTGAAGGCGTGGCGCACATCCACGCGTCTTTCAACAACACGATCATCACGATCACCGACCGTC
Organism: Gammaproteobacteria bacterium; assembly: GCA_030833185.1. Classification (GTDB taxonomy): domain Bacteria; phylum Pseudomonadota; class Gammaproteobacteria. Next base: position 1,225 of record JAURHQ010000206.1, read on the forward strand.
AGGGGAATACGCTGGCTTGGGCGACGGCGGGCGGCAGCGGCTTTCGCGGTTCGCGGAAGAGCACGCCTTTTGCAGCGCAGGTTGCGGCGGAGAAACTGTCGCGCGTGATCGACGAATTCGGCACGCAGACGCTCGACGTGTTTGTGAAAGGGCCGGGTCCTGGGCGTGAGTCCGCGGTGCGCGCGCTGAATTCGGCAGGCTTCAAGATCACGAACATCACTGACGTTACGCCCATCCCGCACAACGGGTGCCGGCCGCCCAAAAAGCGCCGCGTCTAAGCAGCAAGGATTATTGGAATGGCGAGATATCTCGGACCAAAGTGCAAGCTGAGCCGCCGGCTCGGTACTGACCTTTCCCTGAAGGGCCGCGCGCGTTCGCTGGAAAGCAAATGCAAGCTTGACAAACCGCCGGGGCAGCATGGCGACAAGAAAAATCGCCGGCAGTCAGACTATGCGACGCAGCTGCTTGAAAAGCAGAAGCTTCGTTACATCTACGGCTTGCTCGAACGGCAGTTCCGCAACTACTACTTCACAGCTGCGCGGCGCAAGGGCGCTACGGGTGAGAACCTGCTGCAGCTGCTGGAATGCCGGCTGGACAACGTGGTGTACCGCATGGGGTTCGGCACGACCCGCTCGGAAGCCCGGCAGCTGGTGAGCCATCGTGCGATCCTGGTGAACGGCAATATCGTGAACGTGCCCTCTTTCCAGGTAAGCCCCAGCGACGTCGTAACGGTGCGCGAACGCGCCCGTGCGCAGACCCGCATTCAGGACGCCCTGGCCACCGCTGAGCAGCTGGGTTTCCCCGAGTGGATCGATGTGGACGTCAAGAAGATGCAGGGCGTCTTCAAGGCGGTTCCGGAACGCGGAGACCTCCCCGCCGAGATCAATGAATCTCTCGTCGTCGAGTTGTACTCAAAGTAACAGGCCTGCTGAAGGAAATATTCATGCTCGCAGCGGATAGAGAGTTGACGGGGAAAATTACTGAGGTTCAGCCGCTAGGCCCCAACGCGGCAAAGATCACGATTGAACCCCTGAACCGGGGCTTTGGCCACACGTTGGGCAATGCCCTGCGTCGCGTGCTGCTGTCGTCCATGAAGGGTTCGGCGGTGGTTGAGGTCGAGATTGAGGGCGTGCTGCACGAGTACACCACGATCGAAGGCGTGCAGGAGGACGTAACGGACATCCTGCTTAACCTCAAAGGGCTTGCGATTCGCATGCATTCCCGCGACGAGGCCACGCTGACCCTGAACAAAAAGGGTCCGGGTAACGCGGTCGCCGGCGATATCGTGCTCGACCACGATGTCGAAATCATCGACCCCAGCTACCACATTGCTGGTTTGGGCGCGAACGGCGAACTGAACATGACCCTGAAGGTCGCCCGTAGCCGCGGCTACCAGCCGGCAATCGGTCGGGAAATCGCTGACGAGAACGCCGATACCGCAATTGGTCGGCTCAAGCTTGATGCGTCGTTCAGCCCGATCCGCCGTGTGGCCTACGAAGTGCAGAGCGCTCGCGTGGAGCAGCAGACCAACCTGGACAAGCTGATCATCACGATTGAGACCAACGGTACGATTGATCCAGAGGAAGCCGTTCGGCGCGCTGCACGGATTCTGATCGACCAGTTGTCGGTGTTCGTCGATCTCGAAGGCGGTCACGTGTCCACGGCGCCGCAGGGCGGCACCGTGATGGTTGACCCGATTCTCACGCGTTCGATCGATGACTTGGAGCTGACCGTTAGGTCTGCCAACTGCCTGAAGGCAGAGAGCATTTATTACATCGGTGACCTTATCCAACGCACTGAAGTCGAGCTTCTGAAGACGCCCAATCTGGGTAAGAAGTCGCTGACGGAAATCAAGGACGTGCTCGCCGCGCGTGGCTTGTCGTTGGGGATGCGCCTGGAGAATTGGCCGCCGAAGGGCCTGTACGAGCACGATCGCCAGTCGAACTGACCGGCGCGAAGAGAGGTAAAGCACCATGAGGCATAAAAATGCCGGCCGGCATCTGGGCCGCACCAGTTCGCATCGCAAAGCGATGTTCAAGAACATGGCCGTGTCCCTGATCGAGCACGAAATCATTCGCACGACCCTGCCGAAGGCAAAGGAACTGCGTCGGGAAGCCGAGCCCCTGATCACGCTGGCAAAGCGCGATTCAGTGGCGAACCGTCGACTGGCGTTCAATCGCTTGCGCGATCGGGAGGCTGTTACCAAGTTGTTTACGCAACTTGGGCCGCGTTTCCTGACGCGTCCGGGCGGCTATACCCGCATCCTGAAATGCGGATTCCGTCCCGGCGATTGCGCGCCGATGGCGTTCATTGAGTTGTTGGATCGCCCCGCCGTAGAAGCAGCGGCCGAATAGGCCCGCCGCATGGAGCCCGGCGCGGAACCCGCGCCGGTTGCTTCAAGAACCGCCCAACTTTTCCTTCAGAAGCGTGTTCAAGGCCTGCGGATTGGCCTTGCCCTGCGAGCGCTTCATGACCTGCCCCACAAAAAAGCCGAAGACCTTGTCTTTGCCGGCGCGGTATTGTTCGACTTGAGCCGGGCTTTCTGCCATCACTTCGTCGATGAGGGCGATTAGGGCGCCATTATCGTTCACTTGGCGCAAGCCGCGTGCGTCGATGATAGCGTCGGCGCTACCTTCTCCCTGCCACATGGCGTCGAAGACCTGCTTGGCCATGGTGCCCGAGACGGTTCCGTCGCGAACCCTAATAAGCAGTCCGGCAAGGGCTGAGGCGTCCACCGGGGAATTTGCTATCTCGAGGTTGGCCCGGTTAAGCGATGCCGCGAGTTCGCCGTTCATCCAGTTTGCGGCGAGCCGACCTTCGCCGCAGGCGCCGGCCAGCGCTTCAAAGTAAGCCGCAATCTGCTGGTCGGCGGCCAGGGTCTCAGCATCCTGTGGCGCAAGGCCGTAGTCGGTTGCGTAGCGAGCGGCGCGGACTGCGGGCAGCTCTGGCAAGCTTTTACGGACAGCCTCGATTTGGGCTGCGGTGATCAAAATAGGCAGCAAGTCCGGGTCGGGAAAATATCGGTAGTCGTGCGCGTCTTCCTTGCTACGCATGCTGCGGGTTTCGTCCTTGTCGGCGTCATAGAGCCGCGTCTCCTGCACTACCTGTCCGCCGCTCTCAAGAATTTCAATCTGCCGTTCGACTTCAAAGGCAATGGCTTTTTCGACGAAGCGGAACGAGTTGATGTTCTTGATCTCAGCCCGCGTGCCGAGCTGCTCACTGCCCATGCGGCGTACCGACACGTTGGCGTCGCAGCGAAAAGACCCCTCCTGCATGTTGCCGTCGCAGATGCCGAGATAACGCACAAGCGCATGCATGCTTCGCATATACGCGACGGCTTCGGCCGGCGAACGGAGGTCGGGCTCGCTTACGATTTCGAGTAGCGGCGTCCCCGCGCGGTTGAGGTCAATGCCGCTATAGCCCGGAAACAGGCCATGAACCGACTTGCCCGCATCTTCTTCCAGGTGGGCGCGGGTCACGCGGATAGTTTTGGTACTGCCATCCGGTAGTCGTATATCCAGAGTGCCATTGGCGACTATTGGATCTTCGTACTGACTGATCTGGTAGCCCTTGGGAAGGTCCGGGTAGAAATAATTCTTCCGGGCAAATATAGAGCACGGGGCAATTGTCGCGCCCAGCGCTAGCCCGAGGGTAATCGCCATTTCGACGACACGTTGGTTGAGAACCGGCAAGACGCCAGGCAGGCCCAGGTCGACGGGGCAGGCTTGCGTGTTGGGCTCGGCCCCGTAGCGGGTCGGAGCACCCGAAAAAATCTTGCTGGCGGTGGCCAACTGGGCGTGAATTTCGAGGCCGATTACCGTTTCCCAGCGCATGTCACAATTCCGCCAAAGCAGGCCGCGCGAGATGCCAGCCGGTTTGCTTTTGATACTGGTGAGCAATTTGCAGCAGGCGCTGCTCGCCAAAATAATTGCCGATGAGTTGCAGCCCTACCGGCAGATTGCCGACTGCTCGGCCGGGCATCGAAAGCCCGGGCAGGCCCGCCAGATTGACGCCCGTGGTGTAGATGTCCGACAGGTACATGGTGAGCGGGTCATCGGCATTTTCGCCTAGGCGGAAGGCCGTCGACGGCGTGGTGGGTCCCAGCAGCACGTCGACAGTTTCAAAGGCCTGCGCATAGTCGGTCTGGATAAGCCGGCGGAGTTGCTGGGCCTTGCGATACCAGGCCTCGTAATAGCCGGCGGACAGCACATAAGTGCCGACCAGAATCCGCCGCTGAACCTCGGCGCCAAAACCCTCCGCGCGGCTTCGGCTGTACAGGTCGGCGAGATCTTTGGGCGCCTCGCAGCGGTGACCGAAACGAACCCCGTCATAACGCGAAAGGTTTGAGGATGCCTCGGCACTGGCAACCACGTAGTAAGCCGGAATCGCCATCCCCGCATGGGGAAGCGACACATCAACAAGCTTCGCCCCAAGCTGCTCCAGCGTTGCAGCGGCTTCGGCGACGCTGGCGGCGATTGGCGCCGAGAGATTGCCATCGTTGAACTCTCTCGGCAGACCAATCCGCAGGCCTGACAGGGGCATCGTCAGCTGGCTGGTAAAGTCCTCCGACGGCCGTGCGACCGAGGTCGAGTCCCGTGGGTCTGAGCCCGCCATGACGTTCAGCAGCATCGCGAGGTCTTCTGCGGAGAGTCCCATTGGGCCGCCTTGGTCGAGACTTGATGCGAAAGCAATCATCCCCCAGCGGGACACGCGGCCATACGTGGGTTTTAGCCCCGTTATGC
>JAURHQ010000207.1 GCA_030833185.1 Gammaproteobacteria bacterium
CCCGCAGCGGCAGACGCTGCGCCGGCTGGGTCCACGCCGTGCCGTGCAGCGCTACGGTGACCAGCAGCAGGATCAGCAGCGGCGCCAGCGCAGACAGCACCCGCTGCCAGGAGGGGGCCGTGGCATGGTGGACCTCATCGAACACCACGTAGTCGAAACGCTGCTTGGCCAGCCGTGCGAGATTCGCTGGGCGCGCAAGCTTGGCCACCGAGGCGAAAACGAGATCGGCTTCAAGTTCAGCCGAATCTTCCACAAAAAAACCGATACCCGGAAAGCGCCCGGACTGTGCCAGCACCGCGCGAAACGCCCCGGCGGCCTGGCGCAGCAGTTCGCGACGATGCGCCACAAAGAGGAGCCGCAGCGGTCGCGTGCTGGCAGCTGCGAGGTGCGCAAAATCGAAGGCCGCAAGCAGCGTCTTGCCGAGGCCCGTTGCCAGCACCACCAGCGCCCGCATGCGGCCGGCGTCGCGCGCGTCGGCAAGGGCCTCGAGAGCCTCGCGCTGAACGGCATGGGGTTCGCGCAGCTGCGCGGCGGGCTCGTCTGTTTCACCCGGCGGCAACTGGCGCTGCGTAAGGTTCGCGCGCGCTTCATACGCCGCTAGCCAGCGCGAATCCGGTGCGCGTGCCCGCAGCCAAAGGGCATCAAATGCAGTGCCTGCGTGCGCATACGCGAGCGGATCCCGGTCGCGGTCTACGCGCAGATTCCACTCGACGCCTTCGCCCAATGCGGTGGCGGAAAGATTGCTGCTGCCCACCCACAGCACACCGTAATGCGGCGCTTCGAAGCGCCAGCTCTTGGGGTGAAAACTTTTCAGCTTCAGGACTTCAACTTCCACGATGCGTAGCGCCAGTGCGCCCTGCATGCTGGCGGCAGTGGCGATTTGGTAGACCGCGCTGGTCTCCCGCGCAAGGTCGGTTACTGGCGCTACCTGATGTTCGTCGGGTTCGGTGATGTCGTCCTCCGCGGGATCCGTGCCGCATTGCGCGAGATCCAGTAGGGAAGCGAGCCCTTCGGCTTGCGTGATGTCGAGGTAGTCACCGGTAAGCACCCGGATCTGCGCGCCACGGGCCAGCGCCCGCCGCAACGAGGGTAGCAGGCGCTGCACGCCGCTTTCCTGCACGAAGGCCGCGACGATGTCGATGCGGTCGGCGTCGGCGAAGCGCGGCGAAATGTGTCGGATGAATGGGTCTGCGCCGCCCGTCGCGAGCGGCGCCGCCTGCTTCAGATAGTTGCCTTTGCCCGGAATGGCGTGCCGGACGCCGCCGCGAGGGTCGTCCATGTCGCCGACGTAACGCGGAATCACATGCACGTGCAGGTGCGGCACAGTCTGTCCCGCAGCGGCACCCGCATTGAAGCCCACGTTGTAGCCGGCCGGCGAGAACTCGCGGTCTAGCGCCAGCTTCACCTCGTCGACCAGCGCCATCAGCGCAAGCTTTTCGTCCGCCGTGGCGTCGAACCAGTCGGTAACTTCCCGCCTGGTGATGACCAGCGTGTGGCCTGGGCTTACGGGGTAGCGATCGCGAATCGCGAAGGCAAGCGCGTTGTTGGCCACCCAGAAGGCCTGCTCAATGTCGGAGAACACACTCATCTTGAGCTTTTCTGGCGCTCCCTTGCGCGCTCTAGGGGGCCTAACGTCGCGCGTTAAGCCCTACCGCCCCACTTCCCCACCATCCGGCCCAAACACCCGCACCACTTCGCACATCTCTACCCGTTCGCGCCGCGTCTTGTCGCAGCGGAGCGCGGCGGCGGCTTCGGCCAGATCGCGGCTGGGCCAGCCGCAGGAAAATTCGTGGCCGTGCAGGCCGTTGCTGTCCTGAACGAACACATCCGTGCTCCAGCCGGCGGGGAAGCACCAGGCGACGCGCAGGCACTGGCCGGGTTTGACGCCGCCTGTGGCGCACGCGCGGCGGGCGCAGGCGAAGGCCTCGTCGGGCGAGCTGCCGGCACAGACGCCGGTGGCGGCTTCCGGGGCTTGAACAAAGGCGATGCCGAGCGGGCCTTGCGCCCAGACCGCGCGCACGCTGAAGGCGGCGACGAGGGCGATGAGCAGTAGCGCGGAAAGGCGCGTCATACCGCCCCCGACCCGGCGTCACCGGCGGCCTCATCCGAAGCGCGCGCAAGGGGGCGCAATTCAGCCGCGAGGGTATTGAGGAAGCGCCCCGTGTGGTCGCGGGCCAGGGCCGCGTGGCGGCACAGGACCTCGCGTGCGCGCGCATGGTCGGTGCAGGCTGCCAGCTCCTGCGCGCATTTGCGCAGCCTGGCCGCGCGTGCCGCCGCCGCCCCCAGCGGGCCGCCGCTGCGGGCGGCCACGTCTTCCCAGGCAGCGCGTTGCTGCAGGCGGGACAGGGCGGCGTGGAGGGCGTCAGACATGGCGGTCACTCTAGCACTCGCCTGCGGACTGACGGACTAGTTGCAGCCCATCGGGCCGCACAGCGCGTTGAAGCGATGGCCGCGTGAGTCCTGCCCCTGAATGCTGCGATAGCCGCCGCCCAGATTGTGCGAGGAACTGCTCCAGCTGGATCCGTCGGCCGCGTGGCCGTGGCTGAAACTGCTGTTGCCGATGCGGTTGGTGGTCTGGTTCCAGCTGTTGCCGGTGCTGCTGCTGTAGCCCTGCATCAGGGTGGTGCTGCCCAGCTGGTTGATGGTGTAGTGGTTGCCGCTGGCGTCGGTGCAGCTGCGAAATCTGCCGGTGCCTTAGCAGCCGGCATGGCCAAGGCTGGGCAGGGCGAGGAACAGCAGGGCGATAAGCGGGGCGTGGCGCATGGCGAAGTCCTTGTCGGGCGGGTTGAAGAAGTCCGACTGTAGTGCCTCACGGTCGGGCGGCTAAGCGCAGAAAGGAGCGCAATTGCCCGGCATTTGGCGTTTGCCTGACGCAGCATGGTCGCGCGTTAACACACGATTCATCCGCGCGGGCTGAGCATGGCGCTGGCCTCCACATGAGGCTGACCCAAGGCAGCTCGCGGCGCATAACGCCCGGCTGGGAAAATCGCTGGACGTTCGTTCATCGTCCGCAGGAGGCGCCGTGACATCGGAGTTGCTGAAACGAGGGCTCGTGGTCTGCGCGCTGGCCGCGCTGATTCCACTTCCGCCCACGGTGGCGGCGCAGACCCCGCCCGCGACGTCGACCAGCGAGGCGCTGGCGCTGGAGCCGCCAGCCTCGGCCGAAGCGCTGGAAGCGACCGCGCTGGAAGAACTGCTGGCGCCCATCGCGCTGTATCCGGATGCGCTGCTGGGCGCCATGTTTGCCACCGCCTCGCATCCACAGGAAGTGCTGGACGCCGGTAACTGGCGGCTCGACAAGCAACAGCTAAGCGGACGCGAGCTGGACGAAGCCGCCGAGCGCTCGGGCTTTGGACCCGGCGCGCGGATGCTACTGGCCTTCCCCTCGGTGCTCGACATGATGTGCCAGAACTTCGCCTGGACGCGGCGCCTCGGCGCGGTGTTCAACGCCGACCAGACGGCGCTGATGGCGGCGGTGCAGCGCCTGCGGGCGCAGGCGGTCGCCAAGGGCAATCTAACGTCCACGCCGGAGCAGGAAGTCTCCCAGCGCACGGTCGATGCGCAACAGGTGGTGGAAATCACGCCGGCCAATCCGCGGGTCTTCCATGTGCCGCAGTACAACCCGGAAGCGGTCTACACCGAGCCGGCAGCGGTGCCGGCACAGGTTGTCGCGGTGCCGGGCGAAGTCGGCGTCTCGCGGGTGGTGGCCAGCGCCAACAGTGGCTTCAGCACCGGGCAGGTGGTCGCCGCCGGGGTAATCGGTTTTACCGCCGGCATCGTGTTGTCGAATCTGTTTGACGACGACCGGCGGGTGCATCGGGAGTACTACAACCGCTACCCCTGCCCGTATCCGCGCTGGGGTGCGGGTTACTTCTACTACGACAACCGCCCCTGGTCGGTGACGGTTTATCGCTACCGCCCCTATTACGGTTACGGCTTCCTGCCCGGCTATCGGCCGGGTTTTGGCTATCGTCCGCCGCCGGACTATCCCTGGTACTGGCAGCGCCCGCCGGTCTGGCAACGGCCGCCGCCGGGCTATGGTCCGCAGGTGGTGGTGAACGTCCACCAGACGCAGGTGAACTACTTCAACCGCTTCGAGGGGCAGGGCGTGCAGGCGCTCGGCGGCAAGCCGCGGCCGACGCTGGTCACCCAGCCCGTGCGCGAGCAGGTGAACACCCACTACCGGCCAAAACCCAAGCCGCAGCCGCAGTTGCCGCCCCGACCGACCACCGCGACCGGGATCACCGTCGCGCCGCCGCCCGGTCGTCCGAGCACCCGGCCGGTGCCGCGCCCGGACGGCAGCGCGCAGGGGGTTGGCCGTCCCGGGGTGAGCGCAGGCTTGCCGCAAGGGGGCGGTCGGCCCCGGCCTGAAGGGGGGCGGCCGCCGCCGCAAATGCCGAACGTCAGCGAGCAGGAGCTGCAAGACCGCCTGCCGCCCGGACTGCGCCCACCGCCGCGACCCGCGCCCGAAGGGCGACCAAGCACCGTGCTGCGTCCGGGCGCGCCCCCGGCGACGCGCCTGCCGCCGGCCGACCGGCCGAGCAGCGTGCTACACCCCAAACCGGCCGCAGTCCGCCTGCCACCGCCCGTCCCGTTGCCGGCGACGCGGCCTGCCCCGGTGGAGCTGCCCGCGCCGGCGCCTCGTCCCGCCGCGCCGTCCCCCATGACCGGCCTGCGTTTACCCGCCCAGCCGCTGCCGCCGCCCCGTCCGGCGCCAGAGGCCGCGCCGCTGCGCCGCCCCGCGCCTAGCCCGATGGCGCGACCCGAAACGCGTCCGGCGCCGGCTACCAGCTCGCGCCCGCCGTCCGGCAATGCGTCCACCCCGCAGGACCCGCGCGCGTTTGCCAAACCGCGGCGCGGATCCGACGATGACCGGCGATAACCCAAGGAGAGTTCCCATGCGTCTACCCAGCAGTTTTGTGTTGTGTCTTGGTTTGAGTCTTGCGCTGCCCGCGGCCCAGGCGGTCGACCTCAATACCCTCAAAAGCGTCACCGGCGCGGTCAGCGGTGCGACCGCCAGCAAGCCCGGTAGCAGCGCCAGCGGGCTGTCGAACAGCGACATGACCGGGGGACTTAAAGATGCGCTGGCCGTGGGCGCAGAGCGCGCGATCAAGGGTCTGGGCAAGGCCGGCGGCTTCCTCAACGACAAGTCGGTGCGAATCCCGCTGCCTGGCCCGCTGCAGAAAGCCGACGGCGCGCTGCGCATGCTGGGGCAGGGCAAGCTGGTGGACGAGTTTGAAACCACCCTCAACAAGGCCGCCGAGCAGGCTGTGCCCAAGGCTGCGCCGATCGTGGGCAAGGCGATCCGCGAGATGAGCATCGCCGACGCCAAGGCCATGCTGAATGGCCCGGACGATGCCGCCACCCGTTATTTCAAGAGCAAGACTTCCGGCGCGCTAAGCAGCGCCTTCCTGCCGATCGTGAAGTCCACCACCGACAGCGCCGGCGTGACCAGCGCGTTCAAAAAGCTCGTCAGCAAGGCCGGTCCGGCCGCCGACCAACTTGGCGGCAGCGCCGACGTCGACAAGTACATCACCGAAAAAACGCTGGACGGTTTGTTTCTCAAACTCGCCGCCGAAGAGAAAAGCATTCGCCAGAACCCGGCAGCGCGCAGCACCGATCTGCTGAAAAAAGTATTCGGCGGGAAGTAGGCCCAGGCGCCGGACGCGTCGCCAGCCGTGCAGGTGATCCGATGTGCTACCGCGCGCATCAATCATCGTGCCCCCCGTGGGAGCGGCAACGCCGCGACGCCAGCGCCAAGTCCAGGATCACCTCAGTCGGGGCAGGATGCCCCTCCCACGAATGCTGTTCGACGCGTACAGGCCTCCGTGGGAGCGGCAACGCCGCGACGCCAGCGCCAAGTCCAGGACAACCTCAGTCGCGGCAGAATGCCCCTCCCACCAATGCTGTTCGACGCATGCATGCCCCCCGTGGGAGCGG